>NZ_KV828475.1:26245-92133 GCF_001836405.1 Pseudomonas sp. HMSC057H01
GAGGCGGGCCGTTTCGCGTTCCGACCGGGTGAAGTTGCGGGCGGGCTTACCGGTGAACCCCTTCGAAACCCTGTAGCACGTTCACCGCGTTGATCCCGATTTCCTCCACCGCGTAGCCTCCCTCCATCACGAACAGCGTGGCCAGGCCGAGCTTGCCGATGGCTTCGCCCATGCGCAGGTAGTCGGGGCTGTCCAGGCGGAACTGGGAAATCGGGTCCTCCTTGAAGGTATCCACCCCCAGGGAAACGATCAGGACGTCCGCCGCATAGGCCTGGATCTGCCGGATCGCCGCCTGCAGCGCCTGGCTCCAGGTCGCCCAGTCGCTGCCGGCCGCCAGTGGGTAGTTGAAGTTGTAGCCGGTGCCGACGCCGTTGCCCTTCTCGTCGGCGTAGCCGAGGAAATAGGGGTATTCGAAGCGCGGATCGCCGTGGATCGAGGTGAACAGCACATCGGCGCGGTCGTAGAAGATGTCCTGGGTGCCGTTGCCATGGTGGTAGTCGACGTCGAGGATCGCCACCCGCCCGGCGCCCCGGTCGAGGAAGGCCTGGGCGGCGATGGCGGCATTGTTGAAGAAGCAATAGCCGCCCATGTAGTCGGCCGCGGCGTGGTGGCCCGGCGGGCGACAGAGCGAAAATACCGAGCGCGCGCCGTTGGCGAGTTCGGACTGGCCGCTGAGGGCGACGTTGGCCGAACTGGTGATCGCCTGCCAGGTCCCGGCGGTGATCGGCGCGCCGGCGTCGAAGGAGTAGTAGCCGAGGCGACCGTCGATGTTGTCCGGCTCCGTCTGCCGCAGGCGCCGGGTCGGCCAGGCGATCGGCAGCATGTCGTGGCTGCGGCCGGTGGCCAGCCAGTCCTGCCAGGCGTTCTGCAGGAAACGCACGAAACCCTCGCTGTGCACCCGGCGGATCGGTTCCAGGCCGAAGTCGCGCGGTGCGCGGACTTCGCCGAGGCCGACGGCCTTCACGCGGTCGAGGACCATGTCGGCGCGGCTGGGTTTTTCGAAGCAGGGGGTGAACTGGCCGCCGATCAGTTCGTGCCGGCCGTGGTGCAGGCGATGGTCGTCGCTGTAGATGGTCAGCATGTCGGGCTCCCGGGCTCAGTTCTGTTCGGAGAAGGTCACGGTCGGCGCCTTGCGGCGGAAACCGCCGGTATGCAACGCCAGGTAGGCGAGGCCGGCGGCGAACCAGGTCAGGCCGATCACCAGGGTCAGCGCCGAGAGGCTGGTCCACAGCCACAGGGTCAGGCCCAGGCCGATGGCCGGCACCAGCCCGTAGCGCAGCAGGTCGCGCGGGGCGCGGCGGCCGTCGAGCAGCAGGTAGCTGCGGATCACCGCCAGGTTCACCGCGGAGAACGCCACCAGCGCGCCGAAGCTGATCATCGAGGCCAGGGTGGTGAGGTCGATGACCACCGCCAGCAGGGAAATCACCGAGACCACCAGGATCGCGATCACTGGCGTCTTGAAGCGCTCCGAGAGGCTGCCGAACACGCGCCGCGGCAGGATGCCGTCGCGGCCCATGCTGTAGAGGATGCGCGACACCGAGGCCTGCGAGGCCAGTGCCGAGCCGGCGGCGCCGGCGACGTAGGCGGCGGTGAAGAAGCTGGCGAGGAACTTGCCGCCGGCCGCCAGCATCACTTCGTTGGCCGCCGACTCGGCGTCCTGGAATACGCTGCCGGGGAACACCAGTTGGCTGAAGACCGCCAGCACGGTGAACAGCAGGCCGGCGCCGACCGTGGTGATGACGATGGCGCGCGGGATGTCGCGTTGCGGGTCGCGGGTTTCCTCGGCCAGGGTCGAGACCGCGTCGAAGCCGAGGAACGACAGGCACAGCACCGCCGCGCCGGCCATCAACGGGGCGAAGCCCGGCTGGCTGCCGTCGCCGACGAAGGGCAGGCTCAGGTCCAGCGAGGGGATGCCGGCCAGGTGCTTGACCGCCATGGCGACGAACACCACGGCGAAGACGAACTGGGCGCCGACGATCACGTTGCTCATGCCGGCCACCGAGCTGATGCCGATCACGTTGAGCACGGTGACCAGGCCGATCGCCGTGAGCACGAAGACCCAGGCCGGCACCATCGGGAAGGCGATGTTGAGGAACAGGCCGATGAGCAGGTAGTTGATCATCGGCAGGAACAGGTAGTCGAGCAGCAGCGACCAGCCGGCGAGGAAGCCGACGCAGGGGCCGAAGCTGAGGCTGGTATAGGAATAGGCCGAGCCGGCGATGGGATATTTCTTCACCATGAAGCTGTAGGAAAAGGCGGTGAAGAGCATCGCCGCCAGGGTGATCAGGTAGGCGCTGGCGGTGCGACCGCCGGTGATCTCGGTGACTACCCCGTAGGTGGTGAACATGGTCAGCGGAACCATGTAGACCAGCCCGAAGAAGACCAGGGCGGGGAGCCCGAGGATGCGCCGCAGGCCGGTGCCCTGGGCGCTGTGGACGTACTCGGGGCGCTTGCCGCCGATGAGGATGCCGTTGTTGCGTTGGCTGGCCATGTTCCGCTCCTCGCGAAATGCCGTATCGATCCCGCAGGCGGCCGCGTGGGCGGACCTTTCCTGCGCCGGGTGAATGGACGGGCTAGTGGAAAGCCGCTGGGGTTTCCGCCGGGTCGGTGGAGAGGGCAGTGACGAGAGGGCGCGCGGCGTGTGCGGGCACGGGCGTTGGGGCGTCGATAGTGTTCATGGCGTTCTCAGGAAGCGTTCTTGTTGGATTTCTAGCTCGCGGTCGCGAGGTTCCCTTGGGCTCTGCCGGCGCCGTTTCCGCGGCTCCGGGCGACCCCTCGAGGAGGGCGCGGTTCGACTCTAGCAATCCGGTTTCGCCGGGGAGAACCCTGTAGACGGTCAAAAAGGGATCGAGATGGCCAAACTGGCTGGCCGGCCAGCGCTGGCGCGAGCTGGCCGCCAGCGCCGCGTCGATCATTTCTTAAGCTTGGTCCAGACCTTGCTGCGCAGCGCCAGGGCTTTCGGCGAGCAGAGCTTGAACGGCTTCAGGCGGTTGAGCTTGTCCTGCGGGGTGTTGATCGCCGGGTCGTCGAACAGCGCCTTCTCCATGAATTTCTCCGAGCCGACGATGGCGTTGTTGTACTTGGCGAAGTTGGAGGCGGCGGCGATGTTCTCCGGGCGCATCATCCAGTCGATGAAGACGTGGGCTTCCTTGACGTTGCTGGCGTCGCGCGGAATCGCGAAGTTGTCGATGAACAGCCGGATGCCTTCCTTCGGATAGACGTATTCGAGGCTGGGGCGTTGGGCGTGGGCGCGGTGGAAGGCGCCGTTCCACTGCTGGTGCATGGCGACCTCGCCGGCGGCCATGCGCTCGATGGTGCCGTCGCTGTTGTACATGGCCAGCGCCGGCTTTTGCCTGAGCAGCAGGTCGAGGACCTTCTGCGCTTCCCTGGCGTCCTCGGTGCATTCGTCGATGCCGAGGTAGTAGGTGGCGGGAATGAACAGTTCCTCGATGGAGTTCAGCGCCACCACCTTGCCTTTCAGCTCGGCTGGTGGTTCGAAGAACGGCTTCCAGCTTTCTTCCAGCCTGCCGCCCGGCACCTTCGCCGTATCGTAGCTGTAGCCGGTGGTGCCCCAGAGATAGGGAATGCTGTAGTCGTGGCCGGGATCGAAGCCAAGGGTCCGGAAGTTTTCCTTCAGATTGCCCAGGCTCGGCAACTGGCTCTTGTCGAGCTTTTGCAGCAGCCCCTCCTTGACGAAAATCTCTATGAAGCTGTCCGACGGCACCACCACGTCGTAGGCGCCGCCCCCGGCCTTGAGCTTGGCCAGCAGCGTCTCGTTGCTGTCGTAGGCGTCGAGGGTGGCCTTGATCCCGGTGTCCTTCTCGAACTTCTTCAGCAACTCCGGCGGGTAGTAGTCCGACCAGTTGGCGAAGTGCAGGGTGCCTTCGGCGCGAGCCTGGCCGCCCAGGGCTAGACCGGCGGCGAAGAGCAGGGTGAGCGGTGTGCGGTAGGTCATGGTGGACTCCTGGCGATCTTCTGTTTTTTCTTCGTGGAGGCAGATTCTCAGCGGCGGCGTTGGCCGAGGTAGTACGACAGGGCGACGAAGGCGATGGAAATCATGAGGATGATCGATGAAATCGCATTGATCTTCGGGGATATGCCCATGCGGATGGAGCTGAAGATGTACACCGGCAGGGTGGTTGCGCCGGCGCCGGCGACGAAATAGGTGATGACGAAATCGTCCATCGAGATGATGAACGCGAGCATCGCCCCGGACAGCACGCCGGGCATCAGCAGCGGCAGGGTGATTTTCCAGAAGGCCTTCCACGGCGAGGCGTAGAGGTCGGCGGCGGCCTCTGCCAGGCGCGGGTCCAGGCCCTCCAGGCGGGCGCGGATCGGCAGGTAGGCGAAGGGGATGCAGAACACGATGTGGGCGATGAGGATGGTGAACAACGACAGCTTCAGGCCGATGAAGGAGAAGAACATCAGGGTCGCCACCGCGGTGACGATCTCCGGCACCAGCAACGGCAGGCCGAGCACGCCGTTCATCAGGGTCTGTCCGCGGAAGGCGCGACCGCGCATGCCCAGCGCGGCGAGGGTGGCCAGGACGGTCGAGGCCAGGGTGGCGAGGGTGGCGACGATCAGCGAGTTCTTCGCCGCGCGGAGGATTTCCGGATCGTTGGCCACCACCGCGTACCATTTCAGGCTGAAGCTCTCCCAGAGCGTCGCCGACTGGCCGCTGTTGAAGCTGAGCGCTACCAGCACCAGGATCGGGATGTAGAGGAAGGCGAAGAACAGCCAGGCGGCCTGGCGCACGCCGCTGAAGGTCCAGAGTGGATTGCGGCCGTTCATGGCTGGCCTCCGCCGGCGTTGGCCCGGAAGCGCAGGCTGTGGATCAGCATCGCCAGCAGGACGAAGGCCAGCAGGGCGAACGAAAGGGCGGCGCCGAAGGGCCAGTTGTGCGCGGTACCGAATTGCAGCTGGATCAGGTTGCCGATCATCAGCGCCTTACCGCCGCCGAGCAATTCCGGAATGATGTAGCTGCCCAGGGCCGGGATGAATACCAGGATGCAGCCGGCGACTATCCCCGGCATCGCCAGCGGCACGATCACCCGGCGCAGCGCTTTCCAGCGGTTGGCGCCGAGGTCGAATGTCGCCTCCACCAGGCGCCAGTCCATCTTTTCCAGGCTGGTGTAGATCGGCAGCACCATGAACGGCAGGTAGGTATAAAGGAGGCCGATGATCACCGCGTTATCGGTATAGAGCAGCCCCAGCCCGGTGTCGGTCAGGCCGATGCCTTGCAGGCCGGCGTCCACCAGCCCGCCGTTGCGCAGCAGCAGGATCCAGGCGTAGACCCGCACCAGCAGGTTGGTCCAGAACGGCACGGTGACCAGGAACAGCAGCAGGTTGCGCCGGCGTTCCGGCTGCAACGCCAGGTACAGCGCGGTGGGGAAGCCGAGTGCCAGGCAGCCGAGGGTGGTCAGCAGCGACAGCCAGAACGAGCGCTGGAAGATGCCCAGGTAGTCGGCGTTGAACACCAGGCTGTCGTCCAGGTCGCGTTCCCAGAGGAAATTGAGGTAGGCCTCCAGGCTGTGCTGGCCCCACTTCACCCCGCCGTAGTCGCCGGACTGCTGGATCGACACGGCGAACATGATGCCTAGCGGGATCACCAGGAACAGCACCAGCATCAGCATCGCCGGGCTGCTCAGCAGCAGGCGCCGACGCAGTTGCCGGCGTTCGGCCGACTGTTGCGCGGAAGGTCGGCCGGTGGCGCTCATTCGGCGAGCACCCGGATGGCGGCGGCGGGAACCCGCACCCGCACCTTCGCCCCCGGACTGTGCGGGCAGCGTGCGCCGTCGCGGTTCTGCTGGCGCACGCGGAAGCCCGGCTGGCCGGCCACGTTCAGGTGGTAGACGGTATCGGTGCCGACATAGACGACGTTTTCCAGCACGCCTTCCAACTGGCCGTCGGCGGCCAGTTCGGTGCGCTCCGGGCGGATCGCCAGGGTCACCGCGCCGCTGCCCGGGGTCGTCGCGGCCAGCCGCTGGCCGTCCGCCAGGCGCACGCCGTCGGCGTCGGCCTGGCCCTCGAGGAAGTTGGTTTCGCCGATGAAGTCGGCGACCGCCCGGTTCAGCGGCGCCTCGTAGATGTCGCTGGGTGTGCCGACCTGCAGCACCTTGCCCTTGCTCATCACCGCGATGCGGTCGGACATGGTCAGCGCTTCCTCCTGGTCATGGGTGACGAAGATGAAGGTGATCCCGGTCTCGTGCTGCAGGCGCTTCAGCTCGATCTGCATTTCCTTGCGCAGCTTCAGGTCCAGCGCCGACAGCGACTCGTCGAGCAGCAGCACCTTGGGCCGGCTGGCCAGCGCGCGGGCCAGGGCGATGCGTTGCTGCTGGCCACCGGACAACTGGTCGGCGCGGCGCTTGCCGACCTCCGGCAGCTTCACCAGCTCGAGCATGCGGCTCACGGTGGCGTCGATCTCGCTGCGCGGGCGGCCCTGCATCTCCAGGCCGAAGCCGATGTTCTCGGCGACGCTCATGTGCGGGAACAGCGCATAACTCTGGAACACCGTGTTGACCGGGCGGCGGAACGGCGGCAGGCCTTCCATGCGTTCGCCATAGAGGCGGATGCTGCCGGAGCTGGGTTGTTCGAAACCGGCGATGAGGCGGAGGAGGGTGGTCTTGCCGCAGCCGGAAGGGCCGAGGAGGGTGAAGAATTCGTTGGCGTGGATATCCAGGGACACATCGTCAAGGGCCTTCAGGCCTTGGCCGGGGGTACCGAATTCCATGCAGATCCGCTCGATGGCTATCGCGCTGGTCATGCTGAATTCCATGCAGTCAAGCAGTTGTTATTGTTGAGGTTTTGCGGTTTCTGGGGCCCGCTTCACCTGCTGCGGTTCGATAATGACCGGGGCGCCGCGGGCGCAGAACGATAGATGCGGCCAATAAGGGATCGAACAGGCCAATCTGGTGGCGCTGGAAGAAGACTGCGGATGCTCTCTTGTCGTCTCTTTCGGACAGGAAACTCGGACCTGTCCGAGTCGCCCGGGCGGCTGGCTGACTTTAAGCTTGGCTTCAGCCTGGAGCCGTAGCTTGCGTAGGAAAGGTCGGGCGCAGCCCGTTTCCATACAGCGTACAGGCTCTATGCTATGACTATCCACGCCCAAACTCCCGAGCCGTTTTCAATGTCCCGAGCTTTTACGCCTCGCCGTCTGCTGCTGGCCGTCCTGCTGGTCGCGCTGACCGCGCTGGTCCTTCTCGGCCAGAGCTTCCGCGTCTTCGACCGGGCCTGGTTCGCTGTCCAGGAGTGGCGTCACGCCGATGCCTGGAAAGAGCGCTCGATATGGCTGCCGGACTACCGCGTGCGGATCGAGGCGCAGCCCATCGAGGGGTTGAACGACGACGTTTCCGCGCTGACCTTCGATCCCGACCGGCGCACCCTGTTCACCGTGACCAACCAGCCGGCGCAGATCATCGAGCTGTCCTTGCAGGGCAAGGTACTGCGGACCATCCCGCTGACCGGCTTCGGCGACGCCGAGGCCATCGAGTACATCAGCCGCGGTGTCTACGTGATCACCGACGAGCGCCAGCAACGCCTGGTCAAGGTGCGCCTGGAGGACGATACGCGCTTCATCGACGCTGCCGATGCCCAGCAGCTTTCGCTGGGTATCGGCCTCAACGGCAACAAGGGTTTCGAGGGGCTGGCCTACGACGCCGAGGGCAAGCGCCTGTTCGTCGCCAAGGAGCGCGACCCGGTGCGCATCTACGAGATCCACGGTTTCCCCCACACCCAGGCGGACAAACCGTTCGCCGTGCACGTGGTGGACGACCCCGGGCGCGACAAGCGCCTGTTCGTCCGCGACCTGTCCAGCCTGCAGTTCGACGAGGGCACTGGGCACCTGCTGGCGTTGTCCGACGAGTCGCGTCTGGTAGTCGAGCTGGACACCGACGGCGAGCCGGTCAGCACCCTGTCGCTGCTGCGCGGCATGCACGGCCTGAAGCGCAGCGTGCCGCAGGCCGAGGGCGTGGCGATGGACGACCGTGGCGTGCTCTACCTGGTCAGCGAACCGAACCTGTTCTACGTGTTCAGCAAGGACGAGCCGGCGCAGCCCTGACGCGGATGCGGGGACGGCAGGAGCGTCCCCTGGCCCGCTCAGAACTGCCAGTTCACCCCGAGCGAATAGCCCGCCTGGTTGCCTTCGCTGTGGGCGAAGCGGCTGTTGGCTTCGGCGAAGACCCCGAGCTGCTCGGTGATCGCCAGTTGCGCGCCAAGCTGGGCGCGGCCGAAATCCTTGTCCACGCCGCCCATGTCGGCGACCCGGACACGCCCGTCGCCGCGGCTGGTCAGGTCCATGTCCTCCAGGCGTCCGTCCGCCAGCTCGCGGACCCAGCGCAGGCTGGCGTAGGGTTGCAGGCGCATTCTCGCACCCAGCGCCAGCTCGCCGCGCAGGCGCCAGCCGAGGCTCGCCTCCAGCGAGTCGTAGTCCTGCTTCTCGTAGCCGAGTGCGGTACGCAGGGCCTCGTCCTCGCGGAAGTCGTCGATGCGGTAGCGCATGTAGTCGAGACCGGCCAGCGGCCCGCTCCGCAGTTCGCCGAAGCTGAAGTCATAGCCGCCTTCCAGCCGGGCGCCCCAGGACCAGGCCGAGGTGTCGCCCGACAGACGCTGGTCGAGCAGCACCGGCCCGCCGGCGGCCTGGAGGTAGACCGAACGCTTGCTGTCGTAGCGGGTATGCCCGAGGTTCAGCTCGCCGGCCAGCCATTCCGGACCGCCGTCGTTGTACAGGCCGAACAGGCCGAGCTGCCAGGTGTCGCCCTCGATGCGCCCGCCATGGTCCAGCTTGTCGCGGCTGCGCTGGAAGGCCAGGCTGCCGCCGAGGGTCAGGGCCTCGCTGTAGCGGTAGTCGCCGAGCAGATGCACGCCGGCGCGCCTGGACTCCGGATCGCCAGGCATGTCGAAACCGCTGTCCGGCGAGACCTCGCCCTCCGCGCCCACCTCGCCGTCGAAGCTGCCTACCGGCCGGTTGCTGCCGAGCAGGGTCAGCCAGCGGCGGTCGTGCAGGCGGGTCAGTGCCTGGTGCTGGCGCTGCAACTGGTCTTCCATCTGCCGCGCCAGGGCGCCGCCGGAGGCGGTGGAGGCCAGCAGGTCGGCGTTGGTCAGCTCCAGCACCAGGCGCGTCAGCAGGCGGGAAAAGTCGCGCATGCGTTGCTCGATGCGCTCTTGGCCGAGGGCGTTGGTCAGTACTTCCTTGTTGTCCTCGGCCGGGTCGTGCCAGGTTGAGCCGCCGGGAATCGCCGGGTTGTCGGTCTGCTCGTAGCCGTCCAGGTCGCCCAGTTCCCAGTTGGTCGCCTCGATGAACAACACCGGGATGTCCATCCCGTTGAAGCTTTCGCCGTCGCTGCAGCAGCCGGTACCCGCCGGGTATTCGGCGTTCAGGCCGGGGTTGGTGAACAGCGGGATGTCCAGCTCGCGGGCGATGCGCAGGATCTGTTCGCGGTAGGCGCCGAGGGCCGGGTTGGACACGCTGTTGGAGCCGGCATGGGCGTACATCTTGTCGCCGGTGACCAGGCTGTCGAGGTTGATCATTCCCAGCAGGTTGGCGCGCTGGCTGGCGTCGAGGGACTCGACGTAGGCACGCGAACCGCGCAGGCCTTCCTCCTCGGCGCCGAAACCGACCACCTCGAGGCCGTTCTCCAGGGCGATGCCGCCGAGGTTGCGGGCGATCTCGGTGAGCACCGCCGCGCCCGAGGCGTTATCGTCCAGGCCCTGCAGGGTCGGGCGACCGTAGTAGGTGTCGTAGTGCGCGCCGAGTACCAGGAACTTCCCGCTGCTGCCGGGCGCCGAGGCGATGACGTTCTGCGAACTGCGGTTGCCGGCCCAGGTGAAGTCCTGGCGACTGGTCTGGTAGCCGAAGCCCAGGCGCGACTGCATCAGTTCGCTGGCGCCGGCGAAGCTGGCGGTGCCGCGATAGCGGCCCGGGTAGTCGGTGATCAGGCGCTCCAGGGTCTCCCCGGCGTATTCCCCGTATTGATAGGCGTTGGCACCCAACGACAGCGCAGCACATCCCAGGCCTACAGCGACAGCTAATGGTTTGAACACGGCACTTTCCTCTGTGTCGGTACGATGGTGCATCGAATGATGCTCGCGCCGCGGAAAGCAGGATGCGGACCGTTTCATGTCTCTGGAGCACGAATTGACGCCTGGGCGACCTGAGGTGTCGCTACGTTGTAACTGGCAGCGGCTTGGACGGCGAAGCAGAGAGAGGCAGCGGCCGGGAGTGTTACTTGCGAGCCTGAAAATGGGGCGCTGCGTTCAACTCCTGGGACGGGAAGTAACCGCGGAAGGGAATGCAGAGGTGGATGGGCGGCGCTTGTGCCTCGGCACAGGCGCCGCCAGGCCTCAGCTTTCGTCGCTGAGGCCGGCTTCCGGCGCTGCGCGCTTCACCGACTGCACGCCGGCTTCGGCGTTGGCCTGGCTGGCATAGAGCTGGCTCTGGCCGACGACCTGGCCATTGGTGGCCTTGAGCACGAAGTGGAACTTGCCGTTGTTGGCCGGCTTGACCTCGAAGGCACCGTCGCGCTGGGAGTTCTTGCGCACCGACTCGATGCCGCCGAGCGCCGAGTCCTTGGCCTTGTACAGTTCGCTGGTGAGAATGATCTCGCCGTTGGCGGCATGCAGGTTGAAGTGGAACTGGCCGTCTTTCGCTTTCTTCAGATGGAATTTGGCTGCCATGTCTAGCTCCTTGTTCACGGGGTGCGGCGGATCGCAACGGACCAGCCGTCTGCTGAGACACAGCGTAGCCGCTTTTGTTGCAGTGTCGCCCCGCACCGGTCATCGGCCTGGGGCGAGCGGGTTCAGGCCTTGAGGGTCTTGACGCCGTCGGCGGTGCCGAGCAGCAGCAGGTCGGCCGGGCGGGCGGCGAACAGGCCGTTGGTGACCACGCCGACGATGGCGTTGATCTTCTCTTCCAGTTCCACCGGGCTGTCGATGCGCAGGTTGTGCACGTCGAGGATGATATTGCCGTTGTCGGTCAGCACGCCTTCGCGGTAGACCGGATCGCCGCCGAGCTTCACCAGTTGGCGGGCGACGTGGCTGCGAGCCATCGGGATGACCTCCACCGGCAGCGGGAACTGGCCGAGGATGGGTACCAGCTTGCTGGCATCGGCGATGCAGATGAAGGTCTTGGCCACCGCGGCGACGATCTTCTCGCGGGTCAGCGCGGCACCGCCGCCCTTGATCAGCTCCAGGCGCTCGTTGCTTTCGTCGGCGCCGTCGACGTAGAACTCCAGCTCGCTGACCGTGTTCAGCTCGTAGACCGGGATGCCATGTTCCTTCAGGCGCTTGGCGGTGGCCTCCGAACTGGCCACTGCGCCGTCGAACTCGGCCTTGTGGCGGGCCAGGGCATCGATGAAGAAGTTGGCGGTGGAGCCTGTGCCGACGCCGACGATGCTCTTGCTGTCGAGGTGCGGAAGAATGTGGTCGACGGCGGCCTGTGCCACTGCCTGCTTGAGCTGATCCTGGTTCATCCCGGGTGCCTGTCTGGTTGCCTGGCCGGCCGTCCCGGCGGCGCAGGCGGAGGGTGCGCGCGGCCGGGGCGGCCCGGCGGGTTTCCGGCACGTCCTGTGCCGCTGCGATACGAAGGGACGAATTATAGCGGCCTGGCGTGCTCCGGTCTTGCCCCGGATGACCGGCAGTCGCGGTGTTTTCCTGCGGCACGCCGGTAGTCCGCCCGGCGGGCCTGGAGTAGACTCCGGGCTTCCGTGAAGTCCGCCGAACCGCCTCCGATGCTCGAACAATACGTCAAGAAGATCCTCACCTCGCGCGTCTATGACGTCGCGGTGGAAACGCCCCTGCAACCCGCCCGCCAGTTGTCCGAACGCCTCGGCAACCAGGTCCTGCTCAAGCGCGAGGACCTGCAGCCGGTGTTTTCCTTCAAGATCCGCGGCGCCTACAACAAGGTCGCGCAGCTCACCGAGGAGGAGAAGGCCCGCGGGGTGATCGCCGCCTCGGCCGGCAACCACGCCCAGGGCCTGGCCCTGGCGGCCAAGCGGCAGGGGATCAGGGCGGTCATCGTGATGCCCAAGACCACCCCCGAGATCAAGGTCCAGGCGGTGCGCGCCCACGGCGCCAAGGCGGTGCTGCACGGCGACGCCTTCCCCGAGGCGCTGGCCCACGCGCTGAAGCTGGTCGACGAGAAGGGCTACACCTTCGTCCATCCCTACGACGATCCGGACACCATCGCCGGCCAGGGCACCGTGGCCATGGAGATCCTCCGCCAGCAGCCCGGCCGCCTCGATGCGATCTTCGTCCCGGTGGGCGGTGGCGGATTGGTCGCCGGCATCGCCGCCTACGTCAAGTACCTGCGTCCGGAGATCAAGGTGATCGGCGTCGAGCCGGACGAGTCGAACTGCCTGCAGGCGGCCATGGCCGCCGGCGAGCGGGTGATGCTGGGCCAGGTCGGGCTGTTCGCCGACGGCGTGGCGGTGGCGCAGATCGGCCAGCACACCTTCGACATCTGCAAGGACCACGTCGACGAAGTGATCACCGTCAGCACCGACGAGATCTGTGCGGCGATCAAGGACATCTACGACGACACCCGCTCGATCACCGAGCCGGCCGGCGCGCTGGCGGTGGCCGGGATCAAGAAGTACGTTGAGCGCGAGCGCGCCGAGGGGCAGACCCTGGTGGCGATCGACTCCGGCGCCAACGTCAACTTCGATCGCCTGCGGCATGTCGCCGAACGCGCCGAACTGGGCGAGCGCCGCGAAGCGATCATCGCGGTGACCATTCCCGAGCGGCCGGGCAGCTTCAAGGCCTTCTGCGAGGCGGTCGGCAAGCGCCAGATCACCGAGTTCAACTATCGCTACCACAGCGGCAGCGAGGCGCACATCTTCGTCGGCGTGCAGACCCACCCGGAGAACGACCCGCGCGAGGCGCTGGTGGCCTATCTGCGCGAGAAGGGCTTCCCGGTCCTCGACCTGACCGACAACGAACTGGCCAAGCTGCACATCCGCCACATGGTTGGCGGCCATGCAGTGAAAGTCAGCGACGAGATGGTGTTCCGCTTCGAATTCCCCGAGCGGCCCGGCGCGCTGTTCAACTTCCTCACCAAGCTCGGCGGGCGCTGGAACATCTCGATGTTCCACTACCGCAACCATGGCGCGGCCGACGGCCGGGTGGTGGCCGGGTTGCAGGTGCCGGAAGACGAGCGCCACCTGATCCCGCAGACCCTGGAGGCGATCGGCTATCCGTACTGGGACGAGACCGCCAACCCGGCCTACCAGCTGTTCCTCGGCTGACCCGCGGCGGCTCGCCGACACGGGCTGCTAAGCTTCACGGGCAGGTGATCTCCTTCCTCGGGAACTGAGCCCGCCCCCGGCCCCTCAAACGGGCCGGGAACACGGACAAGGATGCGCTGATGGAACATTTTCTCCAGATCAAGATTCTCCACGGAGTCGCCACCGTGCTGCTCTTCGGCGGCCTGCTCGGCCTGGCGTTCTACGCCTGGCGCAGCTGGCGGACGGGCGACGCGGCGCGGATCGCGCGCGGTTTCAAGCGGGTCCGCCTGATCGGCTGGCCGCTGCTGGGGCTCAGCCTGCTGGCCCTGCCGGTCAGCGGCTGGTGGCTGGTGCACCTGGCCGGCTGGCCGTTGGGCCAGAGCTGGCTGCTGTTCGGCGCCTGCCTCTATCTGCTCGGCTGCATCTTCTGGCTGGTCCTCGCCGGCCGCCTGGCGCGGGTCCAGCACCAGGCCGGCGCCGCCGAGACGGCGGGGGCCGCGCTGGGCGAGCAGACCCTGCGCGAGATCAAGGTGGGCCTGGTCATGGCCCTGCTCGGTGCGGCCAGCTTCATCGCGGTGGCGGTACTGATGGTCAGCAAGCCGCTCTGAAACGCCAACGAAATGGACTTCACCGGCCTTCGCCGGTTCTGTAGGAACGCATGCGTATTCTGCTGGTAGGCGCGGGAGGTTTCGTCGGGCGGCACCTGCTCCCGGCGCTGCTCGCCGCCGGACACGAACTGCTCCTCACCGCGCGCCGCCCGCCGGTCGATGCGCCTGCCGGCGTACGCTGGCTGGCGCTCGACCTGGAGCGGCTTGCGGAAAGGCCGGACAGCTTCGCCTGGCCCGCCGGGGTCGACCTGCTGATCAACGCCGCCGGCACCATGAGCCTCGACGAGGCGAGCATGGCTCGCGTCCAGGACAGCGGCGCGCGAGCACTCTTCGACCTCGCTGCGGCCCATGGGGCGAAGGTCCTGCAGATTTCCGCGCTGGGCGCCGGTGCGCACCCGGACGTGACCTTCCTCGCCAGCAAGGCGGCGGCCGACCGCCACCTGCTGGAACTGGGCATCCCGGCGCTGGTGCTGCGCCCGTCCCTGCTGCTGGGGCCGGGCGGCGCCAGCAGCGCCTGGCTGGAACGCCTGTCGCCGCTACCGCTGATTCCCTTGCTGGACAATCGCGCGCGCCTGCAACCGCTGCATGTCGAGGACCTGGTCGGCGCGGTGCTGGCCTTGCTGCGCTGCTGGCCGGAGCGGGCGCAGGTGATTCCGCTGGTGGGTCCGCAGGCGCTGACCCAGGGCGAGCTGCTGGACGAGCTGCGCCGCGCCCAGGGTTGGCCGCGCGGCCGCTATGTGGTGCCGCCCGCGGCGCTTCTCGATGCGTTGGGCGGGCTTGGCCGGCGTGCTGGCTGGCGGACACTGAGTCCATCGATGCTGAAGCTGGTGCGCCACGACAACCTGGCCGACCCGGCACTCCTCGATGCGGCCTGCGGCTATCGTTGCGCGCCGCTGGCCAGTCGGCTGCTCGGCTGGCCGCAGGCGGCACGCAGCCTGGCGGCTCTGATGCGGCCGCTGATGCTGGCGGCCCTGGTGCTGATCTGGCTGGGTACCCTGGTCGCCTGCCTGGGGCCGGGTTACGGCTGGGGCCTGCGGATCCTCGGCGAGGCCGGCATCCACGGCTGGCCGGCGAGCCTGGCGGTGATCGCCGGGGCCCTGCTCGACGGCGCGCTCGGCGTCGGCCTGCTGCTCCGCCGCTGGCGTCGGCGCGCGCTGCTGGCGCAGTTCTGGCTGATGCTTGGCTACAGCCTGGCGATCAGCCTGATCCTGCCGCACTACTGGTACGACCCCTACATGGCGGTCGGCAAGAACATCGTGCTGATGGTGGCCACGCTCTGGCTGCTGGGCGACGAACCTCGAGCCAAGGAGGCCCGTGGATGAACCTTTACCTACTGCTGAAGACCCTGCATATCCTTTCCTCGACCATTCTTTTCGGCACCGGCCTGGGGTCGGCCTACTACGCCCTGCGTGCCTGGCGCAGCGGGCAGTTGCCGGTGATCGCAGTGACCTTCCGCCACCTGGTCACCGCCGACTGGCTGTTCATCGCCACCACCGCGGTGTTCCAGCCGCTCAGCGGCCTGGCCATGGTGCATGTCGCCGGCTGGTCGCTGGCCCAGGGCTGGTTGCTGTGGAGCCTGGGCCTCTACGTGTTCGCCGGGCTCTGCTGGCTACCGGTGGTGTGGTTGCAGATCCGCGTACGCGACATGGCCGAGGCTGCCTTGCGCGAGGCGCGGCCCATCGAACCGCTGGCGTACCGCTACATGAACGCCTGGTTCATCCTCGGCTGGCCGGCCTTCATCGCCTTCATGGTCATCTTCTACCTGATGGTCAACAAGCCGGTCTGAGAGTCCGCTCGGCGCAACCAGAGCAACGCCAGGACCAGGAACGCCAGGGAGCCGCCCCAGTACAACCAGGCGAAGCCGCCGGGCCGCTCCAGCAGGAGGAAGGCCAGGGCCGGGCCCAGCGCGGCACCGAGGTCCTGGACGATGGAGTAGCGGGTCATGAAACCGACCACGTCGCCGGCGCGGGCGACGTCGGCGGCGAGGGCGTCGGTCAGGGTGGTGAGGGCGGTGGCGACCAGCATCACCAGCAGGGCGATGGCCAGCCAGGCGAGAATGGGCAGCCTGCTGGAAAGCAGGCCGAAGCCCATTGCGCCGACCAGTAGCGCAGCCACGTAGAAGCGCCGACGCCCGCGCGGGCCATCCGACCAGGCGCCGAAGCGCCCGGCCAGCCAGGGCTCCCAGGACCAGCGCAGGGCCTGGATGATCCCGGAGAGGCCGGCGGCGCTGAGCGCCAGGCCGAGCAGGCTGACCTCGGTGCCGAAGCTGCGGGCGATCAGGGCGCTCAGGGTGGCGGCGAGTACGCCCTGGATCAGGAGGGCGGTGGCGAAGCCGCTGAGGATCACCAGGCCGCGCGGCGGCGGGCGCCTGGCGACGCTGGTGGATGCCGTTGCGGCGGAGGTCCGCGCCTGTCCGGCGGGATTCTCCGGCAGGTCGAAACCCTTCGCCAGCAGCGGCAGGCCGAGCAGTGCCAGGATCGCGAAGGACAGCGCCAGCGCCGGCAGGCCGAGGACCGGCACCAGCAGCCCGCCGAGCAGCATGCCGACCAGGCTGCCCAGGCGGTAGAGGCCGTTGTACAGGCCCATGGCGTGGCCGCGCTGGTGGTCGGCGGCGCAGTAGACCACCGCCGAGAGCCCGCCGATGCGGAAGAACGACCAGCCGATCCCCCACAGTCCGCGCAGCAGCACCCAGGCCAGGAAACCGCTGGCCAGGCCGTAGCCGGCGGTGCTCAACACGCCGATGACGACCGCCAGGAGCAGGCCGGTCTTCAGTGCCAGGTGCTTGTACAGGCGGCCGATCAGCGGATTGAAGGGCAGGCGGATCAGGCGGTTGATCGACAGCAGCACGCCGACCTGCCAGAGCGCCTCCAGGCCGACCTCGTGCCAGTAGATCGGCAGGGCGATATAAAGCATCGAATCGCCGGCCAGGCATAGCGCGGTGACCAGGGCGACGATCACGACCGGCCGCAGCGAGCCGGGAGTGGGGGCGGTGTGGGGCATCCTGGGTCCGCCGTGGCGCCGCCCGTCGGACGGCGCACTTGTCAGTGGGTCAACGCAGGGAAATGATCGGCCAGCCGCGTTTTTCCGCCTCGGCGCGCAGGCGCGGATCGGGGTCGACGGCCACCGGCCGGCTGACCTTCTCCAGCAGCGGCAGGTCGTTCAGCGAGTCGCTATAGAAGCTGGCGCCTTCCAGGTTCAGGCCGTTCTCGTCGAGCCAGCGTTGCAGGCGAACCACCTTGCCGCCCTGGAAGCAGGGCACGTCGAAGGTCTGCCCGGTGTAGCGGCCGTCGCGCATCTCGCACTCGGTGGCAATCAGGGTCTCCACCCCGAGTCGTTCGGCGATCGGGCCGGTGACGAAGCGGTTGGTGGCGGTGATGATCACCAGCCGGTCGCCGGCGGCGCGGTGCTCGGCGAGCAGCGCCTCGCCCTTGGCCAGCACGATCGGCTCGATCACTTCCTGCATGAATTGGCGGTGCCAGGTTTCCAGCTGGGCCATATCGGTGCGACCGAGGATCGCCTGGGTGAAGGCCTGGTAGGCAAGGACGTCGAGCTTGCCGGCCACGTAGTCGGCATAGAAGGCGTCGTTGCGCGCCTGGTATTCGGCGGCGTCGACCAGGCCGCGCTGGCACAGCCATTCGCCCCAGCTATGGTCGCTGTCGCCGGCGAGCAGGGTGTTGTCGAGATCGAAAAGGGCCAGACGCACGGGGTGACTCCATCGGTTGGCGGGTGGCGGGAGGGCCGCGAGAGCCTTTTGCGAAGGCTCCCACCGGGCCTTGGGAAAACCCCTAGCCTACCGGCTTTTGCCGGCCCTGTATCCTCCCCGCACGAGTCGCAAAGCCGCGCGTTGCCGCTATCACAAGCTTTATGGAACAATGCGGGCACATGCGATTTCGAGGATGTCCCAGCGTGATCGATTCCGATGGTTTTCGCCCGAATGTCGGCATCATTCTCGCCAACGAGGCGGGGCAGGTGCTGTGGGCGCGGCGTATCAATCAGGAAGCCTGGCAGTTCCCGCAGGGAGGCATCAATGATCGCGAAACGCCGGAAGAGGCGCTGTATCGCGAATTGAACGAAGAAGTCGGGCTGGAGGCCGGGGACGTGCGCATCCTGGCCTGCACCCGCGGCTGGCTGCGCTACCGTTTGCCGCAGCGCCTGGTGCGGACCCACAGCCAGCCGCTGTGCATCGGCCAGAAGCAGAAATGGTTCCTGCTGCGGCTGATGTCCGACGAGGCGCGCGTGCGCATGGATATCACCAGCAAGCCCGAGTTCGACGGCTGGCGCTGGGTGAGTTACTGGTACCCCCTGGGACAGGTGGTGACCTTCAAGCGCGAGGTCTACCGCCGCGCCCTGAAGGAACTGGCCCCGCGCCTTCTGGCGCGGGACTGAACACGGAGACAAGGCCCCGAGCATGCTCAACACGCTGCGCAAGATCGTCCAGGAAGTGAACTCCGCCAAGGATCTGAAGGCGGCGCTGGGCATCATCGTGCAGCGGGTCAAGGAAGCCATGGGTACCCAGGTCTGCTCGGTGTACCTGCTCGACACCGAGACCCAGCGTTTCGTCCTGATGGCCACCGAAGGCCTCAACAAGCGTTCCATCGGCAAGGTCAGCATGGCCCCCAGCGAAGGCCTGGTCGGCCTGGTCGGCACCCGCGAGGAGCCGCTCAACCTGGAGAACGCCGCCGCCCACCCGCGCTACCGCTATTTCGCCGAGACCGGCGAGGAGCGCTACGCGTCGTTCCTCGGCGCGCCGATCATCCACCATAGGCGGGTGATGGGGGTGCTGGTGGTGCAGCAGAAGGAGCGCCGCCAGTTCGACGAAGGCGAGGAGGCCTTCCTCGTCACCATGAGCGCCCAGCTCGCCGGGGTCATCGCGCATGCCGAGGCGACCGGTTCGATCCGCGGCCTGGGCAAGCTCGGCAAGGGCATCCAGGAAGCCAAGTTCGTCGGCGTGCCCGGCGCCCCCGGGGTCGGGGTGGGCAAGGCGGTGGTGGTGTTGCCTCCGGCCGACCTGGAAGTGGTGCCGGACAAGCAGGTCGACGACATCGACGCCGAGATCGCCCTGTTCAAGCAGGCCCTGGAGGGCGTTCGCGCCGACATGCGCGCGCTGTCGAGCAAGCTCGCCAGCCAGTTGCGCAAGGAAGAACGCGCGCTGTTCGACGTCTACCTGATGATGCTCGACGATGCCTCCATCGGCAACGAGGTCAAGCGCATCATCCGTACCGGCCAGTGGGCCCAGGGCGCCCTGCGCCAGGTGGTGATGGAGCACGTGCAGCGCTTCGAGCTGATGGACGACGCCTATCTCCGCGAGCGCGCCTCCGACGTCAAGGACATCGGTCGCCGCCTGCTCGCCTACCTGCAGGAAGAACGCAAGCAGAACCTGACCTACCCGGAGCAGACCATCATCGTCAGCGAGGAGCTGTCGCCGGCGATGCTCGGCGAGGTGCCGGAAGGGCGCCTGGTCGGCCTGGTCTCGGTGCTCGGCTCGGGCAACTCGCACGTGGCGATCCTCGCCCGTGCCATGGGCATCCCCACGGTGATGGGGGCGGTCGACCTGCCGTACTCCAAGGTCGACGGTATCGACCTGATCGTCGATGGCTACCACGGCGAGGTCTACACCAACCCCTCCGCCGAGCTGGTGCGCCAGTACAGCGACGTGGTCGCCGAGGAGCGCGAGCTGAGCAAGGGCCTGGCGGCCCTGCGCGAGCTGCCCTGCGAGACCCTCGACGGCCACCGCATGCCGCTCTGGGTCAACACCGGCCTGCTCGCCGATGTCGCCCGCGCCCAGGAGCGTGGCGCCGAGGGCGTGGGCCTGTACCGCACCGAAGTGCCGTTCATGATCAACGACCGCTTCCCCAGCGAGAAGGAACAGCTGGCGATCTACCGCGAGCAGCTCAGTGCCTTCCACCCGCTGCCGGTGACCATGCGCACCCTGGATATCGGCGGCGACAAGGCGCTGTCCTACTTCCCGATCAAGGAAGACAACCCGTTCCTCGGCTGGCGCGGCATCCGCGTCACCCTCGACCACCCGGAGATCTTCCTGGTCCAGACCCGCGCCATGCTCAAGGCCAGCGAAGGACTGGACAACCTGCGCATCCTGCTGCCGATGATCTCCGGCACCCACGAGCTGGAAGAGGCCCTGCACCTGATCCACCGCGCCTGGGGCGAGGTGCGCGACGAGGGCGTGGACATCGCCATGCCGCCTATCGGCATGATGGTCGAGATTCCCGCCGCCGTGTACCAGACCCGCGAGCTGGCCCGTCAGGTCGACTTCCTTTCGGTCGGTTCGAACGACCTGACCCAGTACCTGCTGGCGGTCGACCGCAACAATCCGCGGGTCGCCGACCTCTACGACTACCTGCATCCGGCCGTGCTGCATGCGTTGAAGAAGGTGGTCGACGATGCCCACCTGGAAGGCAAGCCGGTGAGCATCTGCGGCGAGATGGCCGGCGATCCCGCGGCTGCCGTGCTGCTGATGGCGATGGGCTTCGACAGCCTGTCGATGAACGCCACCAACCTGCCCAAGGTGAAGTGGCTGCTGCGCCAGATCACCCTGGACAAGGCCCGGGACCTGCTCGGCCAGTTGCTCACCTTCGACAACCCGCAGGTCATCCACAGCTCGCTGCACCTGGCGTTGCGCAACCTCGGCCTGGGTCGCGTGATCAACCCGGCGGCTACCGTCCAGCCCTGATTTCCCGCGCGCCGGACGCTTCGTCGTGCGGCGCTTACGCTTTCCCCGCAAGCGTATAGACTGCCTGCCATTCGGTAGAGGCCACTGGCCAGTCGAACGTGCGAGGGATTGCCGCAAAATGGACGAACGGGCGTCGAAGCCGCCAGGTCTTCTTCCGCTGTCACGCGAAGACCTTGAGAAAACCCTGCGATATGCCCTGGAGATCGTCAGCGACGGGATCTGGGACTGGAACATCGCGACCAACCAGGTCAGCCGCAGCGCCGGCTGGTACCTGATGCTCGGCTATCCGCCACATAGCCTGCCGGAGAGCGTGGAGACCTGGAAGAACATCATCCATCCCGAGGACTATCCGCGGGTGATGGCCAGCTTCCAGGCCTACCTCGACGGCGAAAGCCCGGAATACTGCGAGGAATACCGCTGCCGCACCTACAGCGGGGATTACCTGTGGATCAGCGATCGCGGGCGTTTCGTCGAGTTCGACGAGCGCGGCGAGCCACGGCGGATGATCGGTGCGCACCACGAGATCCATCAGCGCAAGCTGGTCGAGCTGGAGTTGCAGCAGCGCAACGAGGAACTGTTCGACTGGAACCGGCGTCTCGAGGACCTGGTGGCCGAGCGCACCGAGGCGCTGCACCGGGTCAACCAGGCGCTGGCCTCGAAGATGGCCGAGGCCCAGCGCCTGAGCGAAATCGATCCGCTCACCGAGCTGTACAACCGGCGCAAGTTCGAGCAGTGCCTGCACCATGAATGGATGCGCCGGCAGCGCCATGGACGCGCGACGGCACTGATGATGATCGATGTCGATCACTTCAAGCGGATCAACGACCTGTTCGGCCACTCCACCGGCGATCGCGTGCTGGTCGCCTTCGGCCGCCTGGTCGCCAGCGAGCTGCGCGAGGTCGACGTGCTGGCGCGCTGGGGCGGCGAGGAGTTCATCCTGCTGCTTCCGGAAACCGGCCTGGAGGCCGCGGCGGCCTTGGCCGAACGCCTGCGCCAGCGGGTTCGCTCGCAGTCCTTCGAGATGGGCGAGCGGTTGACCGCCAGCTTCGGCGTCGGCGTGCTGAACGATGGCGAGACCCTCGACCTGCTGCTGTGCCGGGTGGACGACGCCCTCTATCGGGCCAAGCAGCGTCGCGATTGCGTGGCCTGTTGCTGAAGGTCAGCCTGGCGGCAGCACCAGGCTGACCTCGCCGAGCCGGGCGCCGGACGGCCCGAAGCTGCGCTCGATCATCTCCCGCGTGCCGTCGGCGTGTACCCGTACGACGCTGCTGGCGCGAGTGCCGTAGCTCGGGCTGGCGATGAACACGCTGGAGAGCAGACGTTCCGTGGCCAGACCCACGCCGGTATCCGGCAACTGGCTGTCGGCGGCCGGCGCTGCGTCGGCCAGCAGCTCCAGCAGGGCCTGCGGATGCGGCTCGGCAAGCCGCTCGGCGAGGGCGGCGCGAGCCTTGAGCAGCTTCGGCCAGGGCGTATCGAGGGCCGCGTTGGACAGCCCGTAGACCCCCGCCGGCAGCAGGCGCGGTGGCCCTACGCGGGGGTTGTAGTGCCAGAGCTGATGGCGATCGCCAATGAGCAGGTTGAAGCCGGAATAGTCCGCAGCGCGCCCGGCGACCTGCGCCAGGTAGTCGGCCGGGTTGCCGCCGCCGCGCAGGAAGTCCGCCACCAGTTCGCCACGGGAGCGCTTGCCGAGAGCCTGCGACGGATCGCGGACGTTGGTCAGGGCGGCGAAACGGCCGGCCGGGCCGAGCCCCAGCCAGGTGCCGCCGGCCTCCAGGTCGCGTCCGGCGAATACCCCCTCGGCGTCCTCCCAGGCCGCCAGCGGCAGGCTCGGGCGGGCATAGAATTCGTCACGGTTGGCGGCGACCAGCAGCGGCAGGGCGTGCCCCGGTTGCCAGGCGAAGACGATCAGGCACATGCGCGGTCCTTGGGATGGGCTGGCCGTCAGGCTAAAGGCATCCGCCATCGCCGTTCAAGCACGACGCCTGCCGCACGGCGCGCAATTCCGTTACCATGCCGGCTTTCCAACGGGGGCGTGCATGGAGTTTCTCCTCTATATCGTGCTGGGCGCCTGTGCCGGCGTGCTGGCCGGACTGTTCGGCGTCGGTGGCGGCCTGATCATCGTCCCGGCGCTGGTCTTCAGCTTCACCGCGCACGGTTTCGGCGGCGACGTCCTGACCCAGATGGCGGTCGGCACCTCCCTGGCGACCATCGTCTTCACTTCGATCAATTCCATTCTCGAACACCATCGGCGCGGCGCGGTGCGCTGGCCGGTGTTCGCCTGGATGACCCTCGGCATCCTCATCGGCAGTGCCCTCGGCGCGCTGACCGCGGCGCAGATCAAGGGGCTGCTGTTGCAGAAGATAATCGGGGTGTTCGCCATCCTGGTCGCTTTGCAGATGGTTCTCGATCTCAAGCCAAAGGGTAGCCGCGAGGTGCCCGGCAAGGGCGGCCTGACCCTGGCCGGCGCGGTGATCGGCTGGGCCTCGGCGATCTTCGGCATCGGCGGCGGTTCGCTGACCGTGCCTTTCCTCAGTTGGCGCAGCGTGCCGATGCAGCAGGCGGTGGCGACTTCCTCGGCCTGCGGCCTACCTATCGCCATTTCCGGCGCCCTGTCGTTCATCGCGGTCGGCTGGCACAACCCGCAGTTGCCGGAGTGGAGCCTGGGCTACGTCTATCTGCCGGCGTTGGTCGGCATCGCCGCCACCAGTATGCTGTTCGCCCGCTTCGGCGCGCGCCTGGCGCATCGTTTGTCGCCGCGCGTACTCAAGCGACTGTTCGCCCTGCTGCTGTTCAGCGTGGGCATAAGTTTCCTGACCCCCGATCTCGCTTTTCTGTCGTAGGAGTTATCGATGCTGACGTATCCCCAGATCGATCCGGTTGCGCTGGCCGTCGGCCCGCTGAAGATCCACTGGTACGGGCTGATGTACCTGATCGGGATCGGCGGCGCCTGGCTGCTGGCGTCGCGCCGGATGAAGCGCTTCGACCCGACCTGGACCAAGGAGCGCCTTTCCGACCTGGTCTTCTGGGTCGCCTGCGGCGTGATCCTCGGTGGCCGCCTGGGCTACGTGCTGTTCTACAACCTGGACGAGTACATCGCCAACCCGACGCTGATCTTCGAGGTCTGGAAAGGCGGCATGTCCTTCCATGGCGGTCTGCTCGGCGTGATGCTGGCGGTCTGGTGGTTCGGCAAGCGCCATGGCAAGAGCTTCTTCCAGCTGATGGACTTCATCGCCCCGCTGGTGCCCATCGGCCTGGGCGCCGGGCGCATCGGCAACTTCATCAACTCGGAACTGTGGGGCAAGGTCAGCGACGTGCCCTGGGCCATGGTCTTCCCCAACGGAGGCCCGCTGCCGCGGCATCCCTCGCAGCTGTACCAGTTCGCCCTGGAAGGCGTGGCGCTGTTCGTCATCCTCTGGCTGTTCACCCGCAAGCCACGGCCGACCGCCTCGGTCTCCGGCCTGTTCGTGCTGTGCTACGGGATCTTCCGCTTCGTCGTCGAGTTCGTCCGCGTGCCGGATGCCCAGCTCGGCTACCTCGCCTGGGGTTGGCTGACCATGGGCCAGGTGCTCTGCGTACCGATGGTGCTGGCCGGCATTGCCCTGATGGTCTGGGCCTACCGCCGCGACGCGGCGCAGCCGAAGGCGGCCTGAGCCGCTTTTCGTGCCCGGGGCGGATAACGTCGCAGGCGTCATCCGCTCCGGGCAGCCGGCTTTCCGCTCCAGGGCGTGCATGGCTTGCGCCGGTCGCGCCGAACTGGCGATGCCGGCCCCGTCGCCGTAGACTTGGCCATCCTTCTGTCATCCCTCGGTGGGAGCCGCCACGTCGGCGCCGCACCGATATCGATCCGAGCCTCCGATGAAACAGTACCTCGACCTGATGCGCCACGTGCGCGAGCACGGCACCTTCAAGAGCGACCGCACCGGCACCGGCACCTATAGCGTGTTCGGCCACCAGATGCGCTTCGACCTGGCCGCGGGCTTCCCCCTGGTGACCACCAAGAAGTGCCATCTCAAGTCGATCGTCCACGAGCTGCTGTGGTTCCTCAAGGGCTCCACCAATATCGCCTACCTCAAGGAGCACGGCGTCTCGATCTGGGACGAGTGGGCCGACGAGAACGGCGACCTCGGCCCGGTGTATGGCTACCAGTGGCGCTCCTGGCCGGCGCCGGACGGCCGCCACATCGACCAGATCGCCAACCTGATGGCGATGCTGAAGAAGAATCCGGACTCGCGCCGGCTGATCGTCTCCGCCTGGAACCCGGCGCTGATCGACGAGATGGCCCTGCCGCCCTGCCACGCGCTGTTCCAGTTCTACGTCGCCGACGGCAAGCTCAGCTGCCAGCTCTACCAGCGTTCGGCGGACATCTTCCTCGGCGTACCCTTCAACATCGCCAGCTACGCTTTGCTGACCCTGATGGTGGCGCAGGTCGCCGGCCTGCAGCCGGGCGAGTTCATCTGGACCGGCGGCGATTGCCACCTGTACGCCAACCACCTGGAGCAGGCCGACCTGCAGTTGACCCGCGAGCCGCTGCCGTTGCCGAGCATGAAGCTGAATCCCGAGGTGAAGGATCTGTTCGACTTCCGCTTCGAGGACTTCGAGCTGGTCGGCTACGAGGCCCATCCGCACATCAAGGCACCGGTCGCGGTCTGACCCTTCGGCGGAGCCGTCGGCTCCGCTCAACCGAACAGGCGGCGGTACCAGGGAAGCGCGCGCCAGTCCCGCAAAGCCCGCTCCGCATCTTCTGCGCGTTGCAGCGCCTGCTCCAGGGCCTGCTCCAGCGGTGCGACCGGATGGCTCATGGCGTGGCCATGGCAGAGCTGGAAGTCGTCCAGCAGGTTCGGCGGTAGCGCGAAGGCGCCTTCCAGGCGGGCCTGTTCCTCCGCCAGGTAATAGCCGTTAAGGCCGTCGAAGTGGACGAAACGGTAGCCCGCGGCGAGCAGCGGCGCTTTCCACTCGGGGTCGTGGTCGAATGGGGTTTCCGCGAGGATCAGCCAGGGGCGCCAGCGGTTCAGGTCGAGGCCGCGGAGCACCGCGCCTTCCAGCCCTTCGACATCGATCTTGAGGAAGTGGATCGGCCCTTCGACATGGGCCGCGCAGATCGCGTCCAGGGTGCTGACCATCACTTCGCGCGGAGTGGCCGTGCAGCCCTCGGCCTGGCGCTGGCGGGCTAGCTCGGGGTCCAGGGTGGAGAGACCCGAGGCGGCCATCTCGTAGAGCGTGGCGCGGCCTTCGCGCTCGCCAATGGCGAGGTTCAGGTTGAGGTCTTCCGGCCGTTCCCGCTCCAGCTCGCGGTGCAGGTGGGGCAGCGGTTCGATGTTGATGCCGCGCCAGCCGCGCTCGTAGAACGCCAGGGTGACCGAGTCGATCCGCGGGTGGTTGGCGCCGACGTCGATGTAGAACCCCCTGGGGAAGAGTTTCAGGGCCCGCCAGAGTCGGACGTCTTCCAGGTTCTGCGCGTAGGAAACGAAGGGCATGGGCCTACCTCTTGGGCGATCGTCGCCCAGTCTGTCATTCCCCGCGTCCGCTCTCCAGCAATTCGGCCAGCGCGTCGATCTGTTCCTGGCGGTCGCTGCCGCCCACCCGCCTGCCGTTCAGCGACGACCACTCCGGATGCGCGCGCGCCTTGCGCAGTGCTTCCGGCAGCTTGCCTTCGCGCCACTGCTTGTCCTCCGGGGTCTCCAGGCGGATCGCCTCGATCGCCGCGTGGCCGCGCGTTTGCAGGGCTGCCAGGAGCTGCCGTTGGCGCAGCGCAAGCAAGCGCAGCACGGCGTCGTTGACGGTCAGCTCGCGGGCGCCCTTGAGCTTGCCGAGCAGGCGCGAACCGTAGTGCCCGACGGTCTGCCAGGCGCCGCCAGCGAGGGCGCCGAGGGCGGCGGCGGCGCCAAGGGTGACGCCGCCCACCAGCAGGTCGATGCCGGCGCCGGCCGCGGCACCGGCCGCAACCCCGCCGCCGAGGCGGATACCGAGTTGGCGCAGGGTCTCCGGATTGAACAGATCGTCGCCCCAGCGGCCGTCGAGCAGCGGCAGGTCGGCGGCGCGGGCGTCGTCCCTGGCGAAGGCGTAGAGCCGCAGCAGCGCTTCCACGCAGGCCTGCTCGCGCTTGCGCACCTGCTGGTGCAGGTCGCGGGTGGCTTCCTGCACGGCGCTTTCGCCGCCGGGCACCAGGCGCCGGCAGGCGGCGACGTCGACCAGCAATTCGGCGATCAGCCGTTGCCCGGCGCGCAGGCGCGCGGCGGCCTGGGTCTCATGGTCGGCGATCAGCCGGTCGAGTTGCGGCCGGGCGCGCTCCAGCAGCAGCGCCAGGCTCTCGTAGAGGCGCCGTTCGCCGTCCAGCGGCGGCGCCACGCTGTCGAAACGCACCAGGGCGTGCAGGCCCAGGCGAGCGAGGGCGGCGCGCCACTCCTCCTCGCGATGCTGCGGGCTGGCGACGAAGTTCAGCACCGGCAGCAGCGGCCGGCCGCAGCCGGCAAGCACCGCCAGTTCGTCGCGATACTTGGCCAGCACCGGTTCGCGGGCGTCGATCACGTAGAGCCCGGCATCGGAGGCGAGCAACTGGCGGACCACCTTGGCTTCCTGTTCGAAACGCCCGCGCGCTTCGTTGCTGTCCAGCAACCGCGCCATGCGTTCCGGGCCATCGAGACGCTCGCCGGGGCGCTCCAGGGCGTCCAGGTAGTCAAGCAGGGCGATGGCGTCTTCCAGGCCGGGCGTGTCGTAGAGTTCCAGCAGCGCTTCGCCGTCCACCGACAGCCTGGCGCCCTCGACGTGGCGGGTGGTGCTGGGGCGATGGGAGACTTCGCCGAATCCGCGGTCGCGGGTCAGGGTGCGCAGCAGCGAGGTCTTGCCGGTATTGGTGTGGCCGACCACGGCCAGGATCAGCGGCTCAGTCATGGCCGGTCTCCAGCCAGGCCAGCGGCGAGGTCTCGCCGTGCGGCAGTTGCAGGCGCTCCAGGGCGGTGTGCCAGTCGCCCAGGCGGTCGCTGTCGAGCGCTTCGCCGGGCGGAGCCTGGAGCAGCCAGATGCGAGTGCTGGCGGCGCAGCGGGCGAGTTCGCCGAGCAGTGCCAGGGTGCCGCGGTCCGGCGAGCGACGCGGGTCGCAGGCGATGGCCAGGCGCGCCGGCGGGTAGCGGGTCAGTTGATCGAGCAGGCGACGGCGCTGCTGGCCGTCGTCGAGGATGCCGGCGTCGGCGACGCCTTCGGCGAGCTTCGGCGGCCAGGGCCGGCGATCGTCCAGCTCCACCGCCACCAGCACCGCTCCGGCGGCTTCCTGGCCGGACTGGCCGCCCTGCGGCTCCGGTAGCCAGTCCGGCGCCGCGTCGCTGACGCCGAGGCGTTCGCTGGCCGGCATCAAGCGTTCGCGCAGCAGGCTGTAGCCTGGGTCGTCGAGGTCCAGGTCGAGGTCGGCCAGGCCGCGTTTCCAGCGCCACAGGCAGAACAGACCGAGCAGCGCGCGCGGCAGGACCCCATAGACCAGCAGTACGCCTACCAGCCAGCCGGCCCAGGCGTGCCGTGCGGCTTCGCTGGCCAGGGCGGCGTCGCCGCTGGCGCGGATCAGCTCGGCGTCCGGCAACGGGAAGCCAAGCAACGCCGGCAGGGCGCCGAGCGCCTGGGTGAGGGCGATGAAGGTATCGCTGCCGAGAATGGTGGTTTCCCAGACGAAACCGTAGCGGCGGGTCGCCAGCAGGCCGAGGAGCATGGCCAGCGCGGTCAGCAGGCCGAGCAGCCAGAGCCCGTGGACCAGCGCGCCGAGGCCCCAGCGCGCCAGCCGGCGCCGGCCGAGCAGGACCAATAGCGCCGGCGCCAGGTGCGCGGCGCGGGCATCGCGCGCCAGCTTGCCGCTGAGCCACAGCCAGAGCCGGCCGAGCGCGCCCGCGGCCTCGCCGCCGGCGAGCAGGCCGAGGGCCCAGCCGAGCAGGGTCAGCAGGTGCAGGCCGAGGAGGCTGGCCAGCGCCCAGAACACGTTGACCGGGCGCTGGCCGTCGCCAAGCGCGGCGAAGGCCAGTCCGGCGCCGCTGGCCAGGGCCAGCACCAGCAGCAGGGCCAGCGCCAGCCGCGAACCCTGGCGCCAGGTCCGCTGGGCGTCCAGCAGGCCCTCGCGGCGGCCCAGCCAGTGGGCGCGGGTGAGAATACGGCGCGGCAGGGAACCGCCCTGGGCCAGCGCCTGGCGAAGCGCCTCGCTGTCTTCCAGCGGACCGGCCTGCTCCTCGCGCAGGCGAACGGCCTCGGTCAGCCAGAGGGCGTCGAGGCCGGGATGCGTCGTGTGACTCAAGTCACCTCCTGTGTCGATTTCCCTGCCGAGCGTGAATCGTGCCCGGCCAACGGCGTCTGATCAGCGCCAAACATAGCAAAAAGCGCCCCGGCGGCTCATGCTGGCTTGCCAGCCGGCTGGCGGCGGGGTGTGGGATTTTGACTGGCGCCGTGGCGAAAGCGTTCGGCGCCGGTAGCGAGAGGAACACTGAGATGAAGGTAGTACGCCGATACCCCCTGGCGCTGTTGCTGGGGATGGCGGGCGCGCTGGCCGACGAGTTGCCCGATGGCTCCTTGCTGCAACGCTATGGCGTGCAGGCCGACCAGTTGCCGACCCTGGCGGCGGATCCGCCGTCGCGCAAGGAGGAGAAGGAAACGCCGTCGCGCTTCCGGGTGGAGCCGGAGCAGCCCTTGGTGACCTTTGGCGTCAAGGACCACAAGGGCGTGGAACCCACCGGCAACCTGTCGATCGACGCCATGCACGAGCGCGATCGGCGGATCTGCCGGAACATCAGGCGGCAGGCGCTGGAGAAGGGCAAGGCACAGCCCTTCGACGGCTACATCGAGTGTCCATGAGGCCGGCGCCCGCGTACGAGCGCCGGTCGGGCTGCGTCAGCGCTGCTCGCGCAGGCGCACGGCGACGTCCGGCTGGTCGCTGAACAGGCCGTCGATGCCGGCGTCGAGGTAGGCCCTGATCTCGCCGGCCAGGTCGCCGCGCGACTGCGGGTTGCCGTCGGCGCTGCGGAACTCCGCCGGAAGGAAGCTGTTTTCCGCGCGGAAGGTGTAGGGATGCACCTTCAGCCCGGCGGCGTGGGCGTCGCCGACGAAGCGGGTCGGCTGGCCGAGGTTGCCGTTGGCATCGCGAGGAATCACGTAGCTCTTGTCCGGACCGACCCCGTAGGCGTAGCGCGCCACCTGGCGCAGGCCCTTGGCGGTGGCCATCTCGGCGTAGGTCAGGCTGCCGCCGCTGGCCTGCTGGTCGTAGGGCTGGCCGCTGCCGTAGAGCTGGACCAGGCGGATGCCGGTGAGGCGCTTGAGTTCCTTCAGGTTGTTCACCTCGAAGGACTGGATGAATACCGGCGCGCGCGGACCGAGGTAGCCGTTGCGGTGCAGGGTCTTCACCAGCGGGCGTTCCATGGCCAGGCCGAGGCGCTGGAAGTGGGTGCCGTGCTTGATCTCGGGGTACAGGCCGATGGTGCGTTGCTGGCTGATTTGCAGGCTTTTCACCAGGTCGATGATCTCCTGCAGGGTGGGGATCTCGAAGGTGCCGTCCAGGCGCGCATTGCCCGGGCGGATCGTGGGGATGCGCTCGATGGCGCGCAGGGTCTTCAGTTCGGCGAGGGTGAAGTCTTCGCTGAACCAGCCGGTGAGTTCCACTCCGTCGACTTTCTGCGTGCGCTTGCGGTCGGCGAATTCCGGGTGCTGGGCGACATCGGTGGTCAGGCCCAGCTCGTTGTCGTGGCGGGCGACCAGCTTGCCGTCGCGGGTCATCACCAGGTCCGGCTCGACGTAGTCGGCGCCCATCATCACCGCCAGGGCGTAGGCGCCCAGGGTGTGTTCCGGTACGTAACCGCTGGCGCCACGGTGGGCGATGACCAGAGGCGAGCGTTCGTGGCCGGCCGGGTGGCGAACGGAGGCCTGGCCCTGGGCCCAGTCGATGGCGCGTTGTACGTTGCCGGTGTCGGCGTGGGCGGCGCTGGCCAGGCCAGCGGCGAGCATCAGGCAGGCGGCGCCGAGGTGGCGGCGCAGGAAGGCTGGTTGCATGACGGGTCCTCGTCGGCGGTTCGGGAGTGTTCCAGTCCAGCAGAGTGACGCAGCCAGGTGATACTTCTTTGCCCGTTTCGCGACATTCCCGTGACAATCGCCGCCAGCGTGACGACGTCGGCGTTTTCCCGGCCAATCCAACGAAAGGGGCGGACGACCGGGGCAGGGTATAGGGTGACGGCGCTCGCATAACAATAAGAGGATCGGTGATGGCTTCCGCGCAACCTGCCTCCGCGTTTCCCTGCCTGTCGTTGCAACTGGCCTGCCTGTTGCTGGGCGCCTGGCTGGCCTTCGATGCCCACGGTGGCGGCCAGGCCGTGGCGCCGCCGGCCCGTGTCGAAGCGCGTGTGCCGACGGCCGCTACCGATGACTGGGGGCGCCAGCCGGACAGCCTGATGAGCGCCGTGCCGCCGCGTACGCTGGAGGCGAGTGTCGGCGCCCGCGGCTCGGGATCGGCGAGTTCGCGACTGTGGATCGCCGATACCGACTTCCGCCTGCACGACGACATCGGTTTCTTCATCCAGCGCATGCTGATCCGCATGGAACCGACTCGTCCCGGCGCGCCCTTGTCGCTCGACGATCCGACGGCGATGGTGGCGCGGATCCAGGCCGGTGAGATATTCGTCAGCGACGCCACCCTGGCGACCCTGCTCAACCAGGACCTCGCCGCGTCCCGCGCGGCCGTGCGCAACCTCAGGATGAGCACCCGCAAGGACGGCCAGGAAGTGCGTGGCGAGTTGTTGCGCAAGGGGCGCTGGCGGCCGCTGCGGATGCTCACCGAGATCGAGCTGAGCGGTCCGCTGGAGGTGACCCTGGTACCCCGGCGGATCTTCGTCGACGGGGTCGAGGTCACTTCGTCGCTGGCGGCGGCCTCGATCGAGATGTCCGAGGTGCTGAAGCTGAAGACCCGGCACATGGAGCTGGTCGGCAACCGCATCCGCGTCGACCTCGACGGTTTGTTCCCGCCGCCGCGCCTGGACTTCCGCGTCAGTCGCCTGGCCCTGGCCGACGGCGGCATGCAACTCGCCCTCGGCGACTCCCTGGCCGACCTGCAATGGCCGGCATTACGGGCGCCGGACAGCTACATGTTCATCGAGGGCGGCGATATCAAGATGGCGCGCACCGTGCTGGTCAAGGCCTACGCCCTGTTCACCAGCCTCAGCCCGGGGCAGCCGCTGCTGTTCAATCTCTACGACTACCGGCGGCAACTGCAGAACGGTGTGATCCGCCTGCGCGAGGACGGCATGGTGCAGATCGCCGTGTCGCCGGTGAAGGCGCCGGCGCCGCTGGAGGCACGGCTGTGAGCCGGCGTCCGTGGGGCGTGCTGCTTGGCTGGTGCCTGTTGGCGGCCAGCGCGGTCCAGGCCGAAAGCGCCATCGACCGGCAGCAGCGCGAACTGGCCCTGCTGCGCGAGGGCTGGTACCGGCAGGTCCCGCCGGCGCCGGTGCCGCTGCCCATGCGTACGGCCGGGCCGGCGGATTCCGGCCAGGATGGCGTCGGCATACTGCTGCGCAACGTGGACATGTACCTGCGCGGCAACATCGGTTTCCACGTGCCCGAGGTGAAGGGCTGGCTGGTGCCGAACCGGGCCGGCCAGCCGGTGGACTTCGATCGCCCGCAGGACATTCATTTCCAGGTGATGGAGGGCGAGGTGCTGCTCAGCCCGCGGCAACTGGCCAACCTGTTCAACGAGCACATCCTCGCCTACGACGGGACCATGTTGAAGGACTTTCGCATGAGCAGTGCGGCGGGACGCCTGGAGGTGGAGGGACGGGTGCGTCCGCTCGGCGTAGGGCCCTGGCTGCCGCTGCGGCTGGGCGGCGGCGTGGAGGTGGACGCGGCCAGCGGCGCGCTGGTCTATCGGCCCGACCAGTTGAAGGTGATCGGTCTGCCGCTGTACGGGGCGATGAGCCTGGTCGGCTTGCCGATGTCGGCGCTGGTCAGCCTCGATCGGCCGGGGGCGAGCCTGGTCGGCAGCGCCATGCGCCTGGACTACCGCAAGGTCTTCCCGCTGCTGGGCATCGATGGCCACGTACAGGAGGCCTGGCTCGACGACCAGGGGCTGCACCTGCGTTTCTCCCAGGCGCCCGGCCAGCCGTCGCCGGTGTTCAGCCCGCCGGCCGCGGCGGGCCCATCCTTCCTCTGGCTACAGTCCGGCGACCTGAAGATCTTCGAAATCCTCATCACCTACGCCCAGGTGCTGCTGAAGACCGAGACCCCGGACCAGGTGCTGACCTTCAACCTGCAGGACTACCGCAAGGTGCTGGCGACCGGCACCACCCAGGTCAACGAGGATGGCACCTTCTTCATGCAGGTGCCGCCGTATGCCAATCCCTTGTAGGCCGGGCCTGGAGTCCGCCGGCGCGAGTGTTTATCCTCGCGCCTTTGTCCTTCCACGATGAGGTAACCCCATGGCACGACCGCTGGCGATGATCGCCGCCCTTGGCGAGAACCGCGCGATCGGCATCGACAACCGCCTGCCCTGGCGCCTGCCGGCCGACCTCAAGCATTTCAAGGCGATGACCCTCGGCAAGCCGGTGATCATGGGGCGCAAGACCTGGGACTCGCTGGGTCGGCCGCTGCCGGGCCGGCTCAACCTGGTGGTCAGCCGCCAGGCCGGCCTGGCACTGGAGGGTGCGGAAGTGTTCGCCAGCCTGGACGCCGCGCTGGCGCGCGCCGAGGCGTGGGCGCAGGCGGAGGACGCCGACGAACTGATGCTGATCGGCGGCGCCCAGCTCTATGCCGAGGCCTTGCCGCGCGCCGCGCGCCTCTACCTGACCCGGGTGGGCCTGGCGCCGGAAGGCGACGCCTTTTTCCCCGAGATCGATGGCGCGGCCTGGCGCCTGGCGTCGAGCATCGAACACGCCGCGGCTGACGATGCGCCTGCCTACGCCTTCGAGGTATGGGAGCGCCGCTGACGGTTCCAGGCGGGGTCAGAGGGTGATCAGCTCCGCCTCGATCTTCTTCCCCGCCACTTCCAGCACGCCGATCCCGATCGGCAAGCTGAAGCGCCGAGGCCCGGCGCTGCCCGGGTTGAGGTAGAGCACGCCGTCGCGCTCTTCCTTCAGCGGCTTGTGCGAATGTCCGGCGACCACCACGTCGATGCCTTCGGCGGCCGGGTCGAGGTCGAGTCGCTTGAGGTCGTGCAGTACGTAGAGGGTCAGCCGGCCGATCTTCAGCAGCAGGCGCTCGGGGATGTCCGCCGCCCAGTCCTGGGTGTCGTTGTTGCCGCGCACCACCGAGAGCGGCGCCAGGCGTTCCAGCTCGGCGAGGATTTCCGGCTTGCCGATGTCGCCGGCATGGATCAACTGGTCGCAGCCGCGCAACCGTTCCAGCGCCTCGGGCCGAAGCAGGCCATGGGTGTCGGCGATCAGGCCGATGCGCAACGGGCGGCGGGACTGGGGCATGGGCGCGGGTCCGGGTTGCGGGACGGAAGAGGGTGGCCGACGGGCATGGCCATGCCGTCGATCATACCCAACCATTGGCCGGGTACGAAAACCCTTCGGCGAAAACCGCGACGCCACCCGGAGGTGGCGCCGCGCCTATCAGTGTCCGGCCTTCTGGACCGGGCTTTCCGGCAGGAACCAGTTCAGTAGCAGGGCGCAGATGCCGCCGGTGGCGACCCCGGATTCCAGCACGTTGCGCAGCGCCGCGGGCATGTGCGCGAGGAACTCCGGCACCTGCGAAACGCCCAGGCCGAGGGCCAGGGACACGGCGATGATCAGCAGGGCGCGGCGGTCCAGCTGGATGCCGGCGAGGATGTTGATGCCCGAAGCGGCCACCGCGCCGAACATCACCATCGCCGCGCCGCCCAGTACCGGTTCCGGCACCGCCTGGATGACCCCGGCGACGCTCGGGAACAGGCCGAGCAGGACCAGCATGGCGGCGATCCACAGGCCGACGTAGCGGCTGGCCACGCCGGTGAGCTGGATCACCCCGTTGTTCTGGGCGAACACCGAGCTGGGGAAGGTATTGAAGATACCGGCGAGGAACGAGTTGGCGCCGTTGACCAGCACGCCGCCCTTGATCCGCTGCATCCACAGCGGGCCTTCCACCGGTTGCTTCGACACCTTGCTGGTGGCGGTGACGTCGCCGATGGCTTCCAGGGAGGTGACCAGGTAGATCACCAGCATCGGGATGAACAGCGGCCAGGAGAAGTCCAGGCCGAAGTGCAGCGGGGTCGGTACCTGGAACAGCTCGGCCTGGTGCATGCCGGTGAAGTCCAGGCGGCCGAGGTAGCCGGCCAGCGCGTAGCCGACGGCCAGGGCGATGACGATGGCGCAACTGCGCATCCATACCACCGGGATGCGATTGAGCACCACGATGATGCCCAGCACCACGCCGGACAGCAGCAGGTTCTCGCCGTTGGCGAAGGTGCCGTTGGACATCGCCGAGAAGCCGCCGCCCATGCTGATCAGGCCGACCTTGATCAGGGTCAGGCCGATCATCAGCACGACGATGCCGGTCACCAGCGGGGTGATCAGCCGCTTGACGAACGGCAGTATGCGCGAGATGCCCATCTCGACGAAGGAGCCGGCGATGACCACGCCGAAGATCGCCGCCATCACGCTTTCCACCGGCGTGCCCTGCTTGACCATCAGCGCCCCGCCGGCGATCAGCGGGCCGACGAAGTTGAAGCTGGTGCCCTGGACGATCAACAGTCCGGCGCCGAACGGGCCGAAGCGCTTGCACTGGACGAAGGTGGCGATGCCGGAGATCACCAGCGACATCGACACGATCAGATTGGTGTCGCGCGGCGATACGCCCAGCGCCTGGCAGATCAGCAGGCCGGGGGTAACGATCGGCACGATGATCGCCAGCAGGTGCTGGAGGGCGGCGAGCAGGGCGATGGGAGCGCTGGGACGGTCGTCCAGGCCATAGACCAGGTCGTTGCGGGCGCTGGCGTCCGACGGGCTTTGCAGGGAACTCATGGTGGCGGTCCGGGGAAAAAGAGCGCGATTTTACTGGGCGAACGCGGTCTCGCCCAGGCCTGGCTGCGCCGCATGTCGGCGGATAACGCCGGTGGCGTATGCGCCCTACGGTTGGAGCGTGGGTGAGCGGTAGGGCGAATGACCGCTTGCGGTTATCCGCCATTCGGCGTGCGCACGCGCGAATGAAAAAGCCCGGCGCGGGACCGGGCTTTTTTCGTCGCGGGACGATTCAGCCGTCCAGCAGCGCCTTGTTGCGTACCGCGCCCTTGTCGGCGCTGGTGGCGAGCAGGGCGTAGGCCTTGAGCGCGGTGCTGACGCGGCGGGCACGCGGCGCGGCCGGCTTCCAGCCCTTCTTGTCCTGTTCGGCGCGGCGGGCGGCGAGTTCTTCGTCGCTGACCAGCAGGTTGATCGAGCGATTGGGAATGTCGATCAGCACCTTGTCGCCGTCCTGCACCAGGCCGATGGCGCCGCCGGCGGCGGCTTCCGGGGAGGCGTGACCGATGGACAGGCCCGAGGTGCCGCCGGAGAAGCGTCCGTCGGTGAGCAGGGCGCACTGCTTGCCCAGGCCCTTGGACTTCAGGTAGCTGGTCGGATAGAGCATTTCCTGCATGCCCGGCCCGCCCTTCGGTCCTTCGTAGCGGATGATCACGATGTCGCCGGCCTTCACCTCGTCGCCGAGGATGCCTTTCACCGCGGCGTCCTGGCTTTCGAAGATCTTCGCGCTGCCTTCGAACACGTGGATCGACTCGTCGACCCCGGCGGTCTTCACCACGCAGCCGTCGAGAGCGATGTTGCCGTAGAGCACGGCCAGCCCGCCTTCCTTGGAATAGGCATGCTCGACGCTGCGGATGCAGCCCTCGGCGCGGTCGTCGTCCAGGCTCGGCCAGCGGGTGTTCTGGCTGAACGCGGTCTGGGTCGGGATGCCCGCCGGACCGGCCTTGAAGAAGGTGTGCACGGCTTCGTCGCGGGTCTGGGTGATGTCCCACTGGGCGATGGCGTCGGCCATGCTCGGGCTGTGCACGGTGGGGACGTCGGTGTGCAGCAGGCCACCGCGGGCCAGTTCGCCGAGGATGGAGAAGATGCCGCCGGCGCGATGCACGTCTTCCATGTGGTACTTCTGGATGTTCGGCGCCACCTTGCACAGTTGTGGCACCTTGCGTGACAGGCGGTCGATGTCGCGCAGGTCGAACGGCACCTCGGCCTCCTGGGCGGCGGCCAGCAGGTGCAGGATGGTATTGGTCGAGCCGCCCATGGCGATGTCCAGGGTCATGGCGTTCTCGAAGGCCTTGAAGTTGGCGATGTTGCGCGGCAGCACGCTGTCGTCGCCTTCGCCGTAGTAGCGCTGGCAGAGTTCCACGGCCAGGCGCCCGGCGCGCAGGAACAGTTGCTCGCGGTCGGCGTGGGTGGCCAGGGTCGAGCCGTTGCCCGGCAGCGACAGGCCGAGCGCCTCGGTCAGGCAGTTCATCGAGTTGGCGGTGAACATGCCGGAGCAGGAGCCGCAGGTCGGGCAGGCGCTGCGCTCGTACTCGGCGACCTTCTCGTCGGAGCAGGAGTCGTCGGCGGCCACCACCATGGCATCGACCAGGTCCAGGCCGTGGCTGGCCAGCTTGGTCTTGCCGGCTTCCATCGGCCCGCCGGAGACGAACACTACCGGGATGTTCAGGCGCAGCGCCGCCATCAGCATGCCGGGGGTGATCTTGTCGCAGTTGGAGATGCAGACGATGGCGTCGGCGCAGTGGGCGTTGACCATGTATTCCACGGAGTCGGCGATGATCTCCCGGCTCGGCAGCGAATAGAGCATGCCGTCGTGGCCCATGGCGATGCCGTCGTCGACGGCGATGGTGTTGAATTCCTTGGCCACGCCGCCGGCCTTCTCGATCTCGCGGGCGACCAGTTGGCCGAGGTCCTTCAGGTGCACGTGGCCGGGCACGAACTGGGTGAAGGAGTTGGCGATGGCGATGATCGGCTTCTTGAAGTCTTCGTCCTTCATCCCGGTGGCGCGCCAGAGGGCGCGGGCGCCGGCCATGTTGCGGCCGTGGGTGGAGGTTTTCGAGCGGTAATCGGGCATGACGATTTCCTGCGGCTAATCAGGTTCGGGTTATGACTGTATCGTGAGCGTCGAAGGAACCGGATGCAAACGGGGAATAGCCGAGTGTACGGAGTTGGCCGGGGTCTGAATGGGGTCACCATTGGCGACGGCCTGGGCTCACTGCCCGCCGGGGGATGATTGGCGAGGAATGCCCGGATTCTAAGCCCAGAGCGGGCGAATGGGGAAGGCTGGCGGTCGGCGGAGCGGCGCGTCGCGACCCGGCTGGCGTCTTGCGCCGCCCGTCGCGCCATGAGAGGCGGTGGCCGTAGGGCGGATGAACGCAGGCGCTCATCCGCCGGGACGGGCTCAGCCGTTGGGCAGCAGCCGGCAGGTCAGGCTCTTGATGTAGCGGGTTTCCGCGATCGCCAGGTGCACCGGATGGTCGGGGCCCTGGCCGCCGCGCTCGAGCAGCTGGATGTTGCGGTCGAGATGGCGGGCGCTGCCGATCAGGATGTTCTGCAGGTCGTCCTCGGGCAGGTGCATCGAGCAGGAGGCGCTGACCAGGATGCCGTCCTTGCTCAGCAGGCGCATGGCCTGTTCGTTGAGACGGCGGTAGGCGGCCTCGCCGTTCTTCAGGTCCTTCTTGCGCTTGATGAAGGCCGGCGGGTCGGCGATCACCACGTCGAAGCGTTCGTCGGCGGCCTTCAGCTCGCGCAGGGCCTCGAACACGTCGCCCTCGACGCAGGCGACCTTCTCCGCCACGCCGTTCAGCGCCGCGTTGCGCTCGACGCCGTCGAGGGCGAAGGCGGACGCGTCCACGCACATCACTTCGCTGGCGCCGAAGGCGGCGGCCTGGATGCCCCAGCCACCGATATAGCTGAACAGGTCGAGGACCCGCTTGCCCTGCACGTAGGGCGCCAGGCGCGCGCGGTTCATGCGGTGGTCGTAGAACCAGCCGGTCTTCTGCCCGGCCAGCACCGGCGCCTCGAACTTCACGCCGTTCTCTTCCAGCGCAACCCACTCCGGCACTTCGCCGTAGGCGTTGGCCACGTAGCGCTCCAGGCCCTCGGCGTCGCGCGCGCTGGAGTCGTTCTTCCAGAGCACGGCGGCGGGCTTGAGCACCTGCAGCAGGGCAGCGAGCACCTCGTCCTTGCGCAGTTCCATGGCCGCGGACGCCAGTTGCACCACCAGCACGTCGCCGAAGCGATCGACCACCAGGCCGGGCAGCAGGTCGGAATCGCCGTAGACCAGCCGGTAGAACGGCTTGTCGAAAAGCCGCTCGCGCAGGCTGAGGGCGATGTTGATGCGATGAACCAGCAGTGATTTGTCGAGAACGTGCTTGGTATCACGGGAAATGAGGCGGCCGCAGATGAGGTTGTTCGGGCTCAGCGCGACGATGCCCAGCGGCTTGCCGTTGGCCATTTCCAGCACCGCCTGGTCGCCGGCGGCGAAGGCATTCAGCGGCGTCGCGGCGACATCCACCTCGTTGCTGTAGACCCACAGGTGGCCGGCGCGCAGGCGGCGCTCGGCGTTGGCTTTGAGACGCAAGCTGGGCAGGGTCATGGGAAAGGCTCCGGCAAAAGAGCGCGATTATAGCGCAGCGACGGGATTCGCCGCTGCGCGAACGCGGGCCGTTCAGCCGGCGAGGATTTCGATGAATCGACGGTTGAAGGCCGGGATGTCTTCGGGTTTGCGGCTGCTCACCAGCTTGCCGTCCACCGCTACCTCCTGGTCCACCCAGTGGCCGCCGGCGTTGTTGATGTCGTCCTTGAGCGACGGCCAACTGGTCAGGGTACGACCCTGCACCAGGCCGGCGGAGATCAGCAGCCAGGCGCCGTGGCAGATCACCGCCACCGGCTTGCTCGCCTGTTCGGCGCGGATCGCCAGTTCCTGGGCCTTGGCCAGGCTGCGGATCTGGTCGGAATTGATCACCCCGCCGGGCAGCAGCAGGGCGTCGTAGTCGTCCAGGCTGGCGTCTTCGAAGGTGCCGTCGACGCGGAAGGCGTCGGCTGGCTGGTGATGGTTCCAGCCGCGCACCTCGCCGGCCTTGGCGGAAAGAATCCTTACCGTGGCGCCGGCGTCTTCCAGGGCTTTTTTCGGACCGGTCAGTTCGACCTGTTCGAAACCGTCGGTCACCAGGGCGGCGACGACCTTGCCGTGCAGGGATTGGGTCATGGCGTGTCTCCCGATATCGGATGGGGGTATTCATTCCGACCCTGGCGGCTGCGGGAAAAGTTCCATGCCCGTTGCCTGGCGCCGCTTTTCCGGCAGAAGCCCGCCCCATGGCGGGGTTCTCCGGGTAAACTGCGCACACCGTCAACTTTCGCCCCCGCCCTCATGGTCCAAGAACTCACCGCCGAGCAGATCCGCCAGGCCCTGCAAGGCATCAGCGTGCCGCCGCAACCCCAGATCATGGTCGACCTGCAGATGGAGCAGGTCATGCCCAATCCGGACCTGAAGAACATCGCCAGGCTGATCAGCCAGGACCCGGGCCTTTCCGGCGCCCTCCTGAAACTGGTGAACTCGCCGTTCTTCGGCCTGGCCAACCGCATCACTTCGATCCAGCGCGCGGTGAACCTGCTGGGCAGTCGTTCGGTGATCAACCTGATCAATGCCCAGTCGATCAAGGGCGAGATGAGCGACGACACCATCGTCACCCTCAACCGTTTCTGGGACACCGCCCAGGACGTGGCCATGAGCTGCCTGAGCCTGGCCAAGCGGGTCGGCTACGAGTCGGTGGACGAAGCCTACGCCCTCGGCCTGTTCCACAACTGCGGCATTCCGCTGATGCTCAAGCGCTTCCCGCACTATATGGCGGTGCTGGAGGAGGCCTATGCCGCCGCCAGCGACAAGCGCCGGGTGGTGGACACCGAGAACCGCGTGCTGAACACCAACCATGCGGTGGTCGGCTACTACACCGCGCGTTCCTGGCGCCTGCCGGAGCACGTCTGCGAGGCGATCGCCAACCACCACAACGCGCTGTCGATCTTCGGCGACGAGTCGGCCCGCGACACCCAGCTGAAGAACCTGCTGGCGATCCTGAAGATGGCCGAGCACATCTGCGGCTCGCACCGGATTCTCGGCAACCAGCCGGAAGACCACGAGTGGAACAGCATCGGCGCGCTGGTGCTGGACTACGTCGGGCTCACCGACTACGACTTCGAGAACCTCAAGGGCTCGATTCTCGAGCTGGGCGTCGGCCAGGGCAGCTACTGACTGGCCGCGCTGCGGCGCTTCCTGCTAAGGTGCCGCGGTCAACCGGATTGCTGCCGCCATGCCCGAACTACCCGAAGTCGAAACCACCCGCCGGGGCATCGCCCCCTACCTCGAAGGCCAGCGCGTCGAGCGCGTGATCGTGCGCGAGCGGCGCCTGCGCTGGCCGATCCCCGAAGACCTGGACGTGCGCCTGTCCGGACAACGCATCGTCAGCGTCGAGCGCCGCGCCAAGTACCTGCTGCTGGGCGCCGAGGCCGGTACGCTGATCAGCCACCTGGGCATGTCCGGCAGCCTGAGGCTGGTGGAGAGCGGCACCCCGGCCAGTCGCCACGAGCACGTCGACATCGAGCTGGCCTCGGGCATGGCCCTGCGCTACACCGATCCGCGGCGCTTCGGCGCCATGCTCTGGAGCCTGGCGCCACTGGAACACGAGCTGCTGCGCAACCTCGGCCCGGAACCGCTGACCGACGCTTTCGCCGGCCAGCGTCTGTTCGAGCTGTCGCGCGGGCGGAGCATGGCGGTCAAGCCGTTCATCATGGACAACGCGGTGGTGGTCGGGGTCGGCAACATCTACGCCAGCGAAGCGCTGTTCGCCGCCGGCATCGATCCGCGCAAGCCCGCCGGGAGCATCTCCAAGGCGCGCTACCTGCGCCTGGCGGAGGAGATCAAGCGGATCCTGGCGATCGCCATCGAGCGCGGCGGCACCACCCTGCGCGATTTCGTCGGCGGCGACGGCCAGCCCGGTTACTTCCAGCAGGAATTGTTCGTCTATGGCCGTGGCGGGGAGTTCTGCAAGGTCTGCGGCAGCACCCTGCGCGAGATCCGCCTAGGCCAGCGCGCCAGCGTGTACTGCCCGCGCTGCCAACGCTGAAGCGCCGCGCCGCGCATACTCTACCGCCACAAGAAGGGCCGCCACGGTGAGCGGCCTGCCATAAGAAAGGTGCACGATGTCCGGCAATTACCTGCCTCGCAACACCCTGGTCGAGTCGCTCGGCCATGCCATGCTGAAACTCTCCGGCTGGAAGATCGAGGGCCAATTGCCCGCGCTCGACAAGTTCGTGGTGATCGGCGCCCACCACACCTCGAACTGGGACTTCGTGGCCTTCCTCGCCGCCAAGTTCGTCCTGCGCCTGAACGCCCGCTGGTTCGGCAAGCACACCCTGTTCAAGGGCCCGCTGGGCGGCCTGATGCGGCGCTGGGGTGGCATCCCGATCCAGCGCCACCTGAAGCTGAATACCGTGGACCAGGCGATCCAGGCCTTCCGCGAGCACCGTGAGTTCATGCTGATCATCGCTCCGGAAGGCACGCGCAAGAAGGTCGACCGCTGGCGCATGGGCTTCTACCACATCGCCCGTGGCGCCGGCGTACCGGTGGTGCCGGCGGCGCTGGACTACGAAAACCGGCGGATCGTCATCGGCGAACCCTTCTGGCCGACCGGCAACGAGGACGCCGACCTGTGCAGCCTGATCGGCTTCTACCGGCCGTTCATCCCGAAAAAGCCGCACTACGCATTCCTCGGCGATTGAAGGCGGTCACGCTGGCACTACCCGCAGCGCTGTTATAGTTAGGCGATATCTGCCCAACCAAAAACCAGAAAGGACCGCCTCCATGAACCTGTTTCGCACCACCGCGCTCGTGCTGGCGCTGACCACCGGGCTCTCGTCCATGCCCGCGCTGGCGGATGCCGTGCAGGAAAACGCCAGCGGCGACCCGATGTACACCGTCGAAGCGCCCCCCGCGTACGCCATGATCGGCGATCTGCTCATCGCCCGTCCCTTCCTGATCGCCGCCACGGCCGTCGGGGCGGTGGCCTTCGTGGTCAGCCTGCCGTTCACCGCGGCCAGCGGCAGCGTCGGCAAGGCCGGCCAGGCGCTGGTGGTCGATCCGGGCAAGGAAGCCTTCGTCCGTTGCCTGGGCTGCACCACCAGCGGCTATAACCACGACGAAAGCTGAGTTTCCAACGGAATGAAAAAAAGCCGGTCATCGACCGGCTTTTTGTTTTCTCGATGCATTGCAGGGGGCACGGAGATTGGGCTAAGTCTTTTCTTCCGCCACGGCAGGCGGCAGCTATAGCGCCGCATCGGCCGATGACAGATGTTCCGCACGGACCGTTCGCGGCACTTGATCGGACTCTCCGATGGTGACAGTGTCCTGCTGACCAGCAAGGTCACAAGGTCGACCAGGGGTGGCCGACCGACTCAACCAAGATAAGGATTTCGCGTATGTTCAGTCAGTGGGTGTTCCTGTCCGTCCTTGCTCTTGCCGTACCCTCGTTCGCCTGGGCGGAGGATGCGGTGTCCGACCTCGCCAAGGAGCAGTCCAAGGCCGAGCAGGGCGACAAGCGCGGCGATGAACTGTTCGCCGAATTCACCCGCCTCCGCCAGGCCGCCGAGACGGGGGAGCCGCAGGCTCTGTTCGATTTCGGCGCCTACTTCTACCAGCAACAGAACTACGCCAGCGCGCGCGAATGGTGGGGCAAGGCGGCCGCTGCGGGGATGGTCCGCGCGCAGATCCAACTGGCCATGCTCTATCGCGATGGTGACGGCGGGCCACAGGACAAGACCGAGGCGGCACGCTGGTTCCGGAAGGCCGCGGAGCAGGGGGATGCCGCCGCCCAGAATGAAATGGGCGTTCTCTACTGGAGAGGCGAAGGGGTCGACCAGGACCGGGTGAAGGCCGGGACCTGGTTCGAACGTGCGGCGGCCAGCGGTAGCGAAGACGCCGAAACCAATCTGGGATGGTTCTACCTGGACGACTCGCAAGGCGTCTATTCCGCCACTTCAGACGAGGAAGCCGCCCTGCTGGACCGTTATGCCGGCAGCCGGGAAAAGGCCTTCCAGTGGTTCTGCAAGGCTGCGACCCAGGGAGATGCCCGTGCCCAGTTCAAGGTGGGCGAGGCCTACTGGAACGGTTCCGGTGCCGGGATGAACAAGCTGCAAGCACGGCTCTGGCTGGAAAAGGCCGCACAGCAGCAGGATGCGGATGCCATCGCCTGGCTGGAGAGCGCCGCGAACGCAGCCTGGTACACCCGTTTGGAAAACTGGATTCACGCTGCGCTGGATGGAGAGCTGTCCGGCGTCGCCGACTGCTCCGGTGTCGCCGATCGCCGGCACTCCGGCCGAGGCATGGAGGGCGCCTCGTCTGAACCGGAGGCGGTGGAAGCCAGTGCGGAGGATGCGCAACAGGCGGCTGAAGCGGCGAGCCAGTGAGGCCCGCCGCCTGGATTGCCAGCCGGACTCGTCGGCGAGACGTCTACGCGTGGGCCGGGGCGCCCTGTCGGTCGAGGAGGACCCGGCCGGTCATCGATCGGCTTTTTCTTGTTCAGGGGGTGTAGCGGTATTTCGTTTCCACGTCCTGGCGCTTCCGCGCCAGCGTGGCGCCGTCCAATGCGCCGTTGTCGGCCAGCCGTTGCAGTTCGTCGAAGTCGCGCTGGCGCAGCTTCTCCAGGTGCACCCGGGTCGCGGTGTAGTTGATGCGCTGGGATGCGTCGTAGCCGCTCACCGGGTCCCAGAGGATCGACAGCGGCCAGAACAGCAGGTTGACCACCCCGAGTCCGTAGGAACGGCCGTAGAAGGAGCCGCCGCCGGGGAGCAGGCCGAGGGCCGCGCCGGTGCCGGGGGATTTCTCGATGACCGCCAGGTTGCGGGCTTCGTAATACTCAAGTTCGGCCGTCTGCTGCGAGTTGAGGCCGCTGGCGCAACCGCTGGCGAGGGCGAGGGTGGAGGCGATCAGGAGGGGACGAAACAGCGACATCGGGTTTCCTTGCTTTTGATTATCCAGTATCCGTGTGAGCCGCCTGCGCGGCGGCGCGCAAGCTAGCATGGATGGATGTCAAAAGGCCATCATCGATCGCTGGTATCCGCGTTTTTGAGCGCTGTCTCTCGTTTCGCCGCTCTCCTGGGGTTCAGTGCGCCTGGGGCTGTGCCTGCATCTCCGGGGAAAACGCCGAATAACCGATCCCGCGCGGGTCGCTGGCGGCGTCGACGCGGCCGCTGCGCTTGTCCCAGTAGAGCACCTGCTGGTTGCCGTAGCTGCGCTCCAGGCGTTTGAGCTGATAGCCGCGCCGGCGCAGTTCGGCGGCCTCGGCATCGCTGAAGGCGCGCGGTTCGTACTCGACGACGTCCGGCTTGTACTGGTGGTGGTAGCGCGGCGCGGCGACCCATTGGCCGACCGGGCGGCCGTCGAAGTACTGCAGCATGGAGATCAGCACCATGCTCGGGATACGGCTGCCGCCAGGGGTGCCGAAGGCGGCGAAGTCGGTCGGGCTTTCCAGGAAGCTCGGGCTCATGCTCGACAGCGGGCGCTTGCCGGCCGCCACCGCGTTCGCCTGGCTGCCGGCCAGGCCGTAGCTGTTGGCGCCCTGGGTGTCGGCGGCGAAATCGTCCATCTCGTTGTTCAGCACCACGCCGGTACCGGGAACGGTGAAGGCGGCGCCGAACGGCAGGTTCACCGAGAGGGTGGCGGCCACCGCGTTGCCCTGGGCATCGATCACCGCGAAGTGGGTGGTGTGGTCGCCTTCGCGCCAGGCCGGCGCTTCCGGCAGCGCCGAGCTGGGCGTGGCGCGGCGCGGGTCGATGCCGGCGGCAAGGCGCTTCAGGTAGTCCGGCGCCAGCAAGCTGGGCAGCGGGTTGGCGACGAAGTCCGGGTCGCCGAGCAGGCCTCGATCGCGGTAGGCACGGCGCAGGACCTCCAGCACGTAATGGGCGCGCTGTACCGGCTCGGCCTTCTGCCACGGCAGCTGTTCCAGCATCTGCAGGCTCTGCGCCAGGGCCACGCCGCCGGCCGAGGGCGGCGGTGCGCTGATCAGTTCGCGGCCGTTGGCCAGCTTCACCTCCAGCGGGCGGCGTTCGATCACCCGGTAGTCGCGCAGGTCGGCCGCGCTCCAGATGCCGCCGCCGGCGCGGACCCCGGTGAGCAGCTTGTCCGCTGTCTCGCCTTCGTAGAAGCCGATCCGCCCGTAGCGCCCGAGGCGTTCCAGGGTACGTGCCAACTGCGGTTGGCGGAGCAGGTTCCATTCGTCGGGGATTCCGCCCTTGTCGAGGAAGATCCGCGCGGTTTCCGGGTCCTTGCGCATCGCTTCCAGGCGCATGGCGACGCGGTCGCGGTAGACCCGGTCGACGGATACGCCATCCACCGCCAGGCGGATCGCCGGCACCAGATTGTCGGCCAGGGGCTTGCGTCCGTAGCGGCCGCTCAATTCGACCAGCGCCGCCGGCAGGCCGGGGATCGCCGCCGCCAGCGGGCCGTCGACGGACAGCCTGGGGTCGACCTTGCCGTTGCGCCGGTACATGTCGGCGTAGGCGGCCTTCGGCGCGCGCTCGCGGGCGTCGAGGAAGCGATAGGTCGGCTGCGCGCCGGCCTGGCGCAGAAGGAAGAATCCACCGCCGCCGAGTCCCGAGCCGTAAGGCTCGGCTACCGCCAGGGCAGCGGCGATGGCCGCCGCGGCGTCGAAGGCGTTGCCGCCATTGGCCAGGGTTTCCAGGCCGGCGACGGTCGCGGCCGGATGTGGCGTGGCGACGGCGGCCTGCTGCGGTGCGTGGGCGTCGCCGCGAAAGCTGTCGGCATGCGCCGCGAGGCTGAGCAGGGACAGGCCGCAGGCGGCGACCAGGGTACGGACGGGCAGGTTCAGGAAGGACATGGCGGCTCACTGTTCAGCGGCGTTCGCGGGACGGGACCGTGAACGCCTCAGACTGGATTGCCAAGGATAGCCAAAAGCGCGTCGGACGGGGCGCGAACCGTCCCTGAAGGACAGGCGCCGGCGGGGATCAGGCCTTGCCGGTGATCTTCCGGTATTTCTCCATCAACTGGTCCTTGCTCTCGACATTGGCGTCGTCGAGGGGAATGCAGTCCACCGGACAGACCTGCTGGCACTGCGGCTCGTCGTAGTGGCCGACGCACTCGGTGCAGAGATTGGGATCGATCACATAGATTTCTTCGCCTTGCGAGATCGCGCCGTTCGGGCATTCGGGTTCGCAGACGTCGCAATTGATGCAATCGTCAGTGATTTTCAGGGACATCTAACAACTCCAACCGCGACGGACAGCCACGGCATCGGTAACGGGAATAGCGGAATTGTGCCGCATCGGCGCCCGCAGTGCACGCGGGGCGCCGACGGGAGGCCGGCGAAGAGACGCGGATCAGCGCTTGAAACGTTCCGCCAGGGCGTCTGCCACGGCCGGATGCACGAACTTGCTGATATCCCCGCCGAGAGCGGCGATTTCCCGGACCAGCGTCGAGGAAATGAAGGAATACTTCTCCGACGGGGTGAGGAACATGCTTTCCACGTCGGGGGCGAGCTGGCGGTTCATGTTGGCCAACTGGAACTCGTACTCGAAGTCGGAAACCGCGCGCAGGCCGCGGAGGAAGACATTCGCCTTCTGCTCCTTGACGAAGTGCGCCAGCAGGGTGGAGAAGCCCACCACCTCGACGTTCGGCAGGTGCTTGGTGACCTCCTGGGCCAGCGCCACCCGCTGTTCCAGGCTGAACAGGGGGTTCTTCTTGGGGCTGGCGGCGACCGCGATGATCACATGGTCGAAAAGCCGTGAAGCACGTTCGATCAGATCGCCGTGACCCTTGGTGATGGGATCGAAGGTGCCTGGGTACAGCACTCGGTTCATCGCTACGTCCTGGCAGGGTTTCGTAAGGGAATCGGATGGTAGCGCAGGGATGCCCGTGCGGCCAAGACGCACGGGCCATCGGCCTTTAGCCCATAGGTCTGATGGCGCCGGGCCGGCTGCCGCGGCGCGCGGCCGGCCCGGCGGCGGTTCAGGCCCTGGCCAGGCGTTCGGCCAGCGCGCTGGCCAGTTGCGCGGTAAGACCGTAGACCGAGAGCTGCGGGTTGGCGCCGATGCTGGTGGGGAACAGCGAGCCGTCGTGGATCGACAGGTTTCGCAGGTGGTGATGGCGGCCGAGGCTGTCGGCCACCGCCACGGCCGGGTCTTCGCCCATGGCGCAGCCGCCCATGACGTGGGCGCTGCCCAGGCGCGTGCGGTAGATCTCCAGGCGCAGGCCGTCGATGATCCCGCGCGCCTCCTGCAGGTTCTTCGCGCTACGCGCGTCGCTGTGCACCGGCCGCACTTCCCGGGCGCCGGCGGCGAACTGGATCTCCGCCATGGTATGGAAGGCACGGCGGATACCGTCCCAGGTGTAGTCGGTCATTCGGTAGTCGAGCACCGGGGTGTCGTCGCCGCGCAGGCCGACCGAGCCCTCCGCGCTGTCCGGGTGGAAGCCGTCGCGGAGCAGGGCGAGCATCATGTTGGTATGCGGTAGCTGTTCCATGCGCAGGGCGTTGTCGCTGCCGAAGCCGCCGAGCAGCACCGAGGCCAGCGACGGTTGCAGCGGCGGCACCTCCAGTTTGTAGGACATGCGTCCGGTGACGCCGTCGTCCCATTGGAAATGGTCGGAGTAGATCGACTGCGGTGCGCCGTAGAAGGGGTTGATCACCCGGTCGAACAGCCCTGCGCTGAAATTCACCGTGTGCAGGAAGGTGCGCTTGCCGACCCGCTGGCTCGGATCAGGCGCCTTCGAGCGGAGAAGAATCGCCGGGGTGTTGATGCCGCCGCCGGACAGCACGTAGTGCCTGGCCCGGACCCTGATCCGGCGGCCGTTGGGCGCCACGCAGCGCTCATCCATGCCCAGGCATTCGAGGCCCGTCACCTTGTCGCCATCCAGCAGCAGGCGGTTGGCGCGCGCCAGGTAGAGCAGCTCGCCGCCCTTGTCGAGGGTCGCCGGGATGGTGGTGACCAGCATCGACTGCTTGGCGTTGACCGGGCAGCCCATGCCGCAGTAGCCGAGGTTCCAGCAACCGAGGACGTTGCGCGGGATGACCTTCCAGTGATAGCCGAGCTTCTCGCAGCCCAGGCGGATCACGTCGTTGTTGGCATTCGGCGGCAGCGCCCAGGGCGCCACGTGCAGGCGCTGCTCCATTTTCTCGAACCAGGGCGCCATGTCCTCCGCGCTGTGGCCCTTGACCCCGTAGACCTGGGCCCAGTGCTGCAGGGTCGGTTCCGGGGTGCGGAAGCTGCTGGTCCAGTTGATCAGGGTGGTGCCGCCCACGGCGCGGCCCTGGAGGATGGTGATGGCGCCGTCCTTGCTCATCCGGCCGATGCCTTCCTGGTACAGCTCGGGGTAGGCGTCGGCCTCCTGCATCTTGAAATCGCTGCTGGTCTTCAGCGGGCCCTCTTCCACCAGCAGCACCTTCAGGCCGGCGGCGCTGAGGATTTCCGCGGTGGTGCCGCCGCCGGCGCCGGTGCCGACCACGACCACGTCGGCCTCCAGCTCCAGGTCGTCGTCCAGGCGCGAGCCGTTGTAGGTTTTCCAGCCGCGGGCGAGGCCCTCGGCGAACAGATCGGGTACAGGCATGAATGCACTCTCAGGCTAGGCGGCTTCGGGCTCTTCGTATTGTTCCGGGGGCGGCTCAAGCGATCTTCGGCGGTCCGGGGTAGCCACAATGGGCCCACGCCTCGGGGCGGGCGTACCAGGCCATCATCGCCAGTTGCATCAGCGAACTGTGGCCCATCCGCAACAGGCCGATGAAGCTGTTTTCCCAGCGCGAAAGGAATGCCCGCACGTCGTCGCCGCTGGCGTTCTCCCAACTGCCCCAGATACCGGTCAGCGGGCCACGGGTGAGCGGCAGGGCGAGCACGTCGAAGAGTTGCTGGGTGAGCTTGAACATCTCCGGGGAGAGCCGCGCCAGGTTGTGGTCGAGGCTCTGGATCGCGCCCTCCACGGCTTTCGGCATCTGCTCGGCGGAAACCGCGCCGAGCAGCATCACCGGCAGCAGCGCACGGAGGAACGGCAGGTCGGATTCGCGGACCTTTTCCAGGCCGCTCGCCGGTTTCTCCGCCGAACAGCCGGTGAGGCTGGCGGTGACGCCCGCGGTGGCGAGGAAGGCGCCGCCGATCAGGCCGACTTTCATCAGGCTGCGTCGGGACAGGCCGGCGCTTTCGAGAGTGGTGTCGCTCATTGTTGTTATGTCACCTGCAGCGTAGGAATGAGGGGGCGCCGCACGCGCCCCGGTTCAGCGCACGAACAGCTTGTAGACGAGCTTCTGGATCGACTTGCCGTAGGGCGGGTAGATCATTCGCGCGGCGTTGAAGCGCGGCTTGCTGAACACGCCCTTGGCCTTGCTGAAGGTGAGGAAGCCTTCGTGGCCATGGTAGTGGCCCATGCCGGAGGGACCGACGCCACCGAACGGGATGTCGTCCTGGGCGACATGCAGCAGGGTGTCGTTCAGACACACACCGCCTGAGTGGGTCTCGTGCAGCACGCGCTGCTGCTGCGCCTTGTCGTAGCCGAAGTAGTACAGGGCCAGCGGTCGCGGGCGCTGGTTGACGTAGGCCAGGGCGTCTTCCAGGCGCTCGTAGGGGATCACCGGCAGCAGCGGGCCGAAGATTTCCTCCTGCATCACTTTCATGTCGTCGCTGACGTTCAGCAGCAGCGTCTGCGGCAGGCGCCGTTGCTGGCCTTCGGCGAACAGCGGGACGAGGGTCGCGCCCTTCTCGCGGGCGTCGTCGAGATAGCCCCGGAGGCGGCCGAGCTGGCGCTCGTTGATGATCGCGGTGTAGTCGGGGTTGTCCGAAAGACGCGGGAAGAAGCCCTGGACCACCTCCTTGTACTGACTGACGAATTCCTCGACGCGCCGGCTCGGTACCAGCACGTAGTCGGGCGCGACGCAGGTCTGCCCGGCGTTGAGGCTCTTGCCGAAGGCGATCCGCTCGGCGGCGTCCTTCATCGGCACGCTGTCGGAGATGATCGCCGGCGACTTGCCGCCCAGCTCCAGGGTGACCGGGGTCAGGTTCTCGGCGGCGGCGCGCATCACGTGCTTGCCGACGCTGGTGGCGCCGGTGAACAGCAGGTGGTCGAACGGCAGCTTGGAAAAGGCCACGCCGACGTCTACCTCGCCTAGCACCACGGCGACCTGGTCCTCGGGGAAGATCCGCGCCAGCAGGTCCTTGAGCAGGCGCCCGGTGGCCGGGGTCGACTCGCTCATCTTGATCATCACCCGGTTGCCGGCGGCGAGGGCCCCGGTCAGCGGGCCGATGGAGAGGAACAGCGGATAGTTCCAAGGCACGATCACCCCGACCACGCCCAGCGGCTGGTACACCACCTGGGCCGAGGCCGGCTGGAATTGCAGGCCGACCGCGCGGCGCGCGGGCTTCATCCATTTCTTCACGCGCTTGGCGGCGTAGTGGATGCCGTGCAGGCTGGGCATGATCTCGGCGAGCAGGGTCTCGTCGGCGGAGCGCGCGCTGAAGTCCCGGTCGATGGCCTCGATCAGTGCCTGCTGTTCCTTGAACAGCAGCTCGCGCAGGGCCTTCAGCCACTGCACGCGCTGCGTGGCGTCGGGCATCGGCTGCGCCAGGTAGGCGGCGCGCTGGCGGGCGAAGAGGGCTTCGAGCTGGTTGATTTCCTGCTGGCTCTGCTGCAGGTAGGCGATATCGGCGACCATGGGCTGGCTCCTCGGCGAAGCGTGGGCGGCTGCGTGGCCGCGCGTCTGTCGTTATGGCGGACCTGGGTCGGTCCGATGAATTTCGCTGCGTCGCTGGATTTCTAGAGTAAATACTCTAAAGTGTCAAACAGCATGCCTGCCAGCCCGGCGCTTGCGTACCCAACGAAAGGCGGGCCGGTCGCCGGCCGCCACCCCGGGGGCTGACCCGGGCGGCCAGCTTTGTGTACCTTCTACGCTGTCACGGCGGGGCGCGCCCCGCACTGTTACCCGAACGAGCCCGTCGTCCCCATGGCACCACGCATCAAGACCCGCGATCGCATCGCCCAGGCCAGCCTGGAACTGTTCAACGCCCAGGGCGAGCGCAGCGTCACCACCAACCATATCGCCACCCACCTGGGTATATCGCCTGGGAACCTCTACTACCACTACCCGAACAAGCAGGCGATCATCGCCGAGCTGTTCGCCGAGTACGAAAGCCACGTCGAGAGTTTCCTGCGCCTGCCCGAAGGGCGGGGTCTGACGGTGGACGACAAGACCTTCTACCTGGAAGCGCTACTGGCCGCGATGTGGCGCTACCGCTTCCTCCACCGCGACCTCGAGCACCTGCTGGAAAGCGACCCGGAGCTGGCGGCGCGCTACCGCGCCTTCGCCCAGCGTTGCCTGGTCAACGCCAAGGCGATCTACCGGGGCTTCACCGAGGCCGGCATCCTGCGGATGAACGAGACCCAGCTGGAGGCCCTGACCCTCAACGCCTGGATCATCCTCACCTCCTGGGTGCGCTTCCTCTGCACCACCCTCGATCTCGACGGCGACCTCAGCGAGGCGCAACTGCGTCGCGGCATCTACCAGGTGCTGGCGCTGGAGAGCGGGCACATCGAGGCGCAGGCCCAGGATGCGGTGGACGGGATTTCCGAGCGGCTCTACGTGCCGCTCTGATCGCGCAGGGTTTTCTCCAGCACCTGCTGGATGTGGATGCCGTGGCGGCGGAAGAAGGCTTCGGTACCGAGGGTGGCGTCGGTGAACAGGTAGGCGCCGCGGTGATCCTCGGCGAAGCGCCGCAGCAGGGCTGCGCCGACGCCGCTGCGCTGTGCGCCGGGCAGCACGGCGATTTCCGCCAGCCAGACGCGAATCGGTGTTTCTTCCTCGGCGCGCAGCAGGCCGACCAGGCGGCCGTCGCGTTCGGCCAGCAGGGAATAGCCGGAATGCTGGTACAGCGTGCGTAGCTCGGCAGGCGGCATGCGCCGGTCCCAGCCGACCGCCGCGTGGATCGCCAGGATCGCCTCGCAGTCGGCGTCGTCGAGCATCGGGTTGTGCCGCAGCGTCAGTTCCATTCGCCCCCCTTTTTCCTTCAGCCTGTTCCTATTCTGCCGCCCGTCGCCGGACGCCGGCCAGCTCAGTGCTGCCGCAGGCGGGCCTCCAGCCAGTCGGGGATGCGTCGTTCCAAGTAGTAGGTGGGCTGGCGCGGAGAGCCGTCGACGAAGCCGACGTGACCGCCGCGGGCGTGCAGTTCCAGCTCGGTGCAGGGTGCCAGTTCGCTGCGATCGGGCAGGCTGCGGGCGAACACGAAGGGGTCGTCGCTGGAATGGATGATCAGGCTCGGCGTGCGGATGTCCGGCAGGTAGTAGCGGCTGGACGCGCGCCGATAGTAATCCCTGGCGTCGGCGAAGCCGTGCAGCGGCGCGGTGACCCGGCCGTCGAAGTCCCAGAAGGTGCGCATGCCCTCCAGCGGACCGAGGCGTTGCAGGGCGGCCAGGCCTTCCGCCTGGCCCTGCTCGCCGAACAGCCGCTGCTTGTCCTGCACGTAGGCCAGCATGGCCTTCATGAAGTGCGCCTGGTAGACCCGGGAAAAGCCCAGGCCGATGCGGTCGGCGCACTCGTCCAGGCGGAACGGCACCGACACCGCGACGCCGCCGAGCAGCGGGCAGTCCCCAGCGGTTTCGCCCAGGTACTTGAGCAGCACGTTGCCGCCCAGCGAATAGCCGACCGCGTACAGCGGCGCTTGCGGGCGCCTGGCGCGCAGGTGCGCGACCACCTCGGCGAGGTCGTCGCTGACCCCGGAATGGTAGCCGCGCGGCAGGCGGTTCGGCTCCCCCGAGCAACCGCGCCAGTTCAGCGCCACGCTGGCCCAGCCGCGCTCCAGCAGGGCGCGCTGCAGACCGAGGATGTAGTGTGACGAGGATGACCCGGTGAGGCCGTGCAGTGCCAGCACCAGCGGGGTTTCGGCATCGTGCGGGCCGGCCCAGTCGAGGTCGATGAAGTCGCCATCGGCCAGCCACAGGCGTTCGCGCTGCCGTTCCAGGGTCGGCCCGCGGCGGAAGAACGGGCTCCACAGGGTCTGCAGGTGCGGATTGGGCAGCCACCAGGCGGGCTGGAAGGTCGGGGACGCGGTCATGCGCAGGTCATGGGCGGTGGTGGTGTGGTCACCAGCTTACCAGCCGAACTCGTCGGCGAGGTCCTCCGCCCGCTGGCGCGAACCGAGGATCGGTTGCAGTTCGTCGACGAGCTGCTGCCGATAGCGGGGCGCGACGCTGCAGTCGTCCAGCAGGATGTCCTCGCCGGCGCCGCTCCAGACCTCGCCGAAGCAGGCCAGGCTGGCCGCCATCTGCCACAGGTCGTCGAAGCACGGGGCCGGGTCCCAGCCCCTGCCGCCATGCAGGTCGAAGAGTATGCGCCCGCTGCCGGTCTCGAGGATGAAAGGGTCGGCGCCCTGGTCGGCCACCACCAGCCAGTCGTCCTGCCAGCCCGACAGGCGCTCGCCGCTGATGCCGTGCCAGCGGTAGCCGGCCTGGCGCTGCCAGAGGCGGGCCAGGGACGGCAGGAAAAATGGGTTGCCGGCACTCTCCAGGGTGCAGTCGAGTGGGCCGACCTCGCGGTAGAAACGCTCCAGCTCGGCGGGCAGGGCGATATCGCCCTGCCAGTCGGCGGCGGATTGCGCCGCGCAAGGCTCGCCAAGCGCCAGCAGGCGTTGGCGAATGCTCGCGGAAGCCGGGCTCATCCTCAGGCTCCCCGCTGCCAGAGCGCGTAATGTACGTTGCCGGCTTTCTTTTCCCGGTGCAGCCGCCAGTTTCCGGGCAGGCCGAGGGACGAGGGGACGCTCTCGCTCTCGGTATAGATCCAGGCGTCGGGGTTCAGCCAGCCGCGGGTTTCGAGCAGGCGGCAGGCGTCCTGCAGCAGGTTCTGATGGAACGGCGGGTCGAGGAACACCAGGTCGAAGGCGCTCGGAGCCTGGTTTCCCAGGTAGCGCACGGCATCGCCGAGGACCAGTTGGGCGGTGCCGCACTTGAGCGCGTCGAGGTGGTTGCGCAGGGCCGCCACCGCTTCGCCGTTGGTATCCAGGGCCAGCCCTTCGCGGGCGCCGCGCGACAACGCCTCGAGGAACAGCGCGCCGCTGCCGGCGAAGGGATCGAGCACCCGTGCGCCTTCGACATAGGGTGCCAGCCAGTTGAACAGGGTCTCGCGGACCCGGTCCGGGGTCGGTCGCAGGCCGGGCCCGTCGGGAAAGACGAAACGCCGGCTGCGCCATTCGCCACCGATGATCCGCAGCTGTCCCTGGCCGCCGTGGCGGCCGGGGGCTTTCGCAGTAGGTTTGCTCATCAATGCTCCGGAACGCCGCTGGGTTGCTGGGCCGGCTTGGCGGTGGGTGGCGGCAGGGGTTTCTGCGGCACGCTCGGGCCGGCGCTGACGATGACGAAGGCGTCGGCGTCCAGGTGCTTGGCCATGGCGGTCCTGACCTGTTCGACGCTGAGTCCCTCGACCTGCTTGAGGAAGCTTTCCAGGTAGTCCAGCGGCAGGCCGTAGAAACCGATGGCGCCGAGCTGGCCGACGATGTCGGCGTTGCTCGCGGTGGACAGCGGGAAGCTGCCGGCCAGTTCGCGCTTGGCGTCGTCCAGTTCCTTCTGGGTCGGGCCGTTGGCCAGGTAGTCGCGGACGATGTCCTGGACCAGCTTCAGCGCACCTTCGCTGAGTTCGGCGCGGGTCTGGAAGTTGATCATGAACGGACCGCGTGCCTGCATGGCGGTGAAGCCGGAATAGATGCCGTAGGTCAGGCCGCGCTTTTCTCGCACCTGGTCCATCAGGCGGGTGCCGAAGCCGCCGCCGCCGAGGATCTGGTTGCCCAGGTAGAGCGCCGCGTAGTCGGGATCCTGGCGGTCGATGCCAAGCTGGGCGAGCATCAGGTGGGTCTGCTCGGAGGGGAAGTCGATGTGCGTCAGGCCGGGCTTGGGCGTTTCCGGCTGGGCGGTCTTGGCCAGCGCCGGGCCCTGGGGCAGCGCCTTGGAGACTTCCGCGGCGATCGCTTCGGCCTCCTGCCGCGAGAGGTCGCCGACCAGCGCGATGACCACGTTGCCGGCGGCGTAGGCTTTCTTGTGGAACGCCTGCAATTGTTCGCGGCTGATCGGTGGAACGGACTTTTCGTCGCCGTCGCTGGAGTGCGCGTAGGGATGCTCGCCATAGAGGCGCTTGAACAGCTCCAGCCCGGCCAGCTTGCCGGGGTTCTGCTTCTGGTACTCGAAACCGGCCAGGACCTGGTTCTTGATGCGTGCCAGGGCGTCCTCGGGGAAGGTCGGCTGGCCGATCACCTGTTCGAACAGCTTCAGCGCCTGGGTCCGCTTGTCGGCGTCGGACAGGCTGCGCAGGCCGGCCACCGCCATGTCGCGGTAGGAACCGTTGCTGAACGAGGCGCCGAGGTCCTCGAAGCCGGCGGCGATGGCAGTGGTGTCCTTGCCTGGCACGCCTTCGTTGAGCATGGCGTTGGTCAGCATCGACAGGCCGGGGGTGCCGGCGTCCTGGCTGCTGCCGGCGGCGAAGGTCAGGCGCAGGTCGAACATCGGCAGTTCATGGGCTTCGACGAACAGCACCTTGGCACCTTCGGCGGTCTTCCATTCCTGGATGTCCAGCTTGCGATGGACCGGCGCCTGCTTGGCGACGTCCTTCAGCGACTGCAACTGGTTTTCCTCGACCGCCGCGGCATGGGCCGCCGCCGGGGTCTGGGGGGGACGCGCGACGAAATAGGCCAGCGCGGCCAGCAACGCGATGACGATCAGGCCGAGCAGGCCATAACGCAGCCCTGTGCGCTCACTCATGACGGGCCTCCTTTTCCTCGGCCTTCACAGGCAGCACTTGCGCCAGGGTCAGGCGCGACGGGGTGAAATAGGTGCGGGCGGCTTTCTGGATATCGTCCGGAGTCACTGCCTTGAGGGCCTCCAGGTCCTGGTCGATCAGCTTCCAGGACAGGCCGACGCTTTCCAGCTGGCCGATGCTGCTGGCCTGGGCGGCGATGGAGTCCTTCTCGTAGACCATCCCGGCGATCATCTGCGCGCGCACGCGCTCGATCTCCGCGGCGCTGGGCGGGTTCTGCTTGAGGTCATCGAGCTGCTTCCACAGACCGGCCTCGACCTGCTCGAGAGTCTTGCCCTTCTGCACGTTCGGCGTGGCCGAGAGGACGAACAGGCTGTCGCCGCGGTTGAACGCGTCATAGTAGGTGGAGGCGCCGGCGACCAGCTCCTCGCCGCGCTCCAGGCGCGAGGCCAGGCGGGCGCTGTAGCCGCCATCGAGCAGCGCGCCGATCAGGCGCAGGGCGTTGACTTCGCGAGGGTTCTCGCTGCTGCCCAGGCTGGGCACATTGAAGCCCATGATCAGGTTCGGCAGCTGGGTGCGTACGTACAGCTTGAGCCGGCGCTCGCCGGGCTCGGCCAGTTCCAGCGGCTTGCGCGCCGGCGGTAGCTGGCGCCAGGGGATCTCGCCGAAGTAGCGCTTGGCGAGGGTCTTGACCTCGTCGGCGGTGACGTCGCCGACCACTACCAGGGTGGCGTTGTTCGGCGCGTACCAGGATTCGTACCAGTGGCGCAGGTCGTCGATGGTCATGCGCTGCAGGTCGGCCATCCAGCCGATGGTCGGGGTGTGGTAGCCGCTGGCCGGGTAGGCGGCGGCCTTGAAGCGCTCGAAGGCGAGGGCGTTGGGATTGTCGTCGGTGCGCAGGCGGCGCTCCTCCTTGATCACCTCGATCTCGCTCTTGAACTGGTCGGCCGGCAGGCTCAGGTGGGCCATGCGGTCGGCTTCCATCTCCAGCGCCACCGGCAGGCGGTCGCGGGCCAGGACCTGGTAATAGGCGGTGTAGTCGTCGGTGGTGAAGGCGTTCTCTTCCGCACCCAGGTCGCGCAGCACCCGCGAGGCTTCGCCCGGGCCGAGCTTGCGGCTGCCCTTGAACATCATGTGTTCGAGGGCGTGGGACAGGCCGGTGAGCCCGGGTGTCTCGTAGCTGGAGCCGATCCTGTACCAGAGTTGGGAAACCACCACCGGGGCGCGGTGGTCTTCACGCACTATGACCTTCAGGCCGTTGTCGAGGCTGAACTCGTGGGTGGGCTGGGTTTCCGCCGCCTGGGCGAAAAGCGGGAGACAAAGGCTGGCTAGGAGCAGGCCGACGCGGCGGCGAGCTGGGGTTTTCATGGTGATCTGGACCTTTCGTGCCGCCACCGGGGTCTCAGGTCACTGCGGGGCAGGACCCTTAGCCCCGTCGGGCGAGGAGATGCTAGGATACCCATCCGTTTTCCGGGCGGCCACGTCCCGTGCCGCTCCCTTGAGATACAAGCATTCATGTTTGGTTCCAACGACGACAAGAAGGCCCCGCAGGGCGGGGAAAAGAAAGGTCTGTTCGGCTGGTGGCGGAAAAAGCCGCAAGCCGGCGAGCAGCCTGCCGATCAGCCTGTCGAGCCGGTCTCCGAGACAGCGGCCGCCGAGCAGCGCGCGCCTGCCGATGACGTGGCGCAATCCCTGACAGAACAGCCAGGTCGGCAGCAGCCCTCCGCTGCCGAGCCGGCCGAGCCGCCGGCGCCGGTTGCCGAAGCGCCGCTCGCCGGTGACGAGCCAGCGTCGGCCGAGGAGCATTCGCCCCGCCCCGAGGCGCCCGTCGCACAACCCGAGCCTATCCTCGCTGCCGAGCCCGAGCCCGAGCCCGAGCCCGAGCCCGAGCCCGTTGCGCCGCTGGCCGCCGCTCCGGCAGTCAGCGAGCCGGCGACCAGGCCGGGCTTCTTCGCCCGCCTCCGGCAGGGACTGTCCAAGACCAGCGCCAGCATCGGCGAAGGCATGGCCAGCCTGTTCCTCGGCCGCAAGGAAATCGACGACGACCTGCTCGACGACATCGAGACGCGCCTGCTGACCGCCGACGTCGGCGTCGAGGCCACCACCCTGATCGTGCAGAACCTGACCAAGCGCGTGGCGCGCAAGGAGCTGGCCGACAGCGGCGCGCTGTACAAGGCGCTGCAGGAAGAGCTGGCCAGCCTGCTGCGCCCGGTGGAGCAGCCGTTGCAGGTCGACGTCGCGCGCGAGCCCTATGTGATCCTGGTGGTCGGGGTGAACGGCGTGGGCAAGACCACCACCATCGGCAAGCTGGCGAAGAAGCTGCAACTCGAGGGCAAGAAGGTCATGCTGGCCGCCGGCGACACCTTCCGCGCCGCCGCCGTGGAGCAGTTGCAGGTCTGGGGCGAGCGCAACCGCATCCCGGTGATCGCCCAGCACACCGGCGCCGACTCCGCCTCGGTGATCTTCGACGCGGTGCAGGCCGCCAAGGCCCGCGGCATCGACGTGCTGATCGCCGATACCGCCGGACGCCTGCATACCAAGGACAACCTGATGGAGGAGCTGAAGAAGGTGCGCCGGGTGATCGGCAAGCTGGACGAGACGGCGCCCCATGAGGTCCTGCTGGTGCTCGACGCCGGCACCGGGCAGAACGCCATCAACCAGGCCAAGCAGTTCAACCTCGCGGTGGAGCTGACCGGCCTGGCCCTGACCAAACTGGACGGCACCGCCAAGGGCGGGGTGATCTTCGCCCTGGCCAAGCAGTTCGGCCTGCCGATCCGCTATATCGGTGTCGGCGAGGGGATCGACGATCTCCGTACCTTCGAGGCCGACGCCTTCGTCCAGGCACTCTTCGCAGAGCGGGAGAACGCATGATCCGCTTCGAGCAGGTCGGCAAACGCTATCCCAACGGCCACGTAGGCCTGCACGAGGTGTCCTTCCGCGTGCACCGTGGCGAGATCCTCTTCGTCACCGGCCACTCCGGCGCCGGCAAGAGCACCCTGCTGCGCCTCATCCTGGCGATGGAGCGACCGACCAGCGGCAAGCTGTTGCTCGGCGGCCAGGACCTGGGGCGCATCACTACCGCGCAGATCCCTTTCCTGCGCCGGCAGATCGGCGTGGTGTTCCAGAACCACCAACTGCTCACCGATCGTACGGTGGCGGACAACATCGCCCTGCCGCTGCAGATCCTCGGCATGCCCAAGCCGGAGATCGCCAAGCGCGTGGCCTCGGCCCTGGAGCGGGTGAACCTGAAGGAAAAGGGCGAGGCGTTGCCTTCCGACCTTTCCACCGGCCAGCAGCAGCGGGTCGGCATTGCCCGCGCCATCGTCCACCAGCCGGCCCTGCTGCTGGCGGACGAACCCACCGGCAACCTCGACCCGCGACTCGCGTCGGAAATCATGGGCGTGTTCGAGGATATCAATCGCCTGGGCACCACCGTACTGATCGCCAGCCACGACCTGGCCCTGATCGCCCGTATGCGCCATCGCATGCTGACCCTGCAGCGTGGCCGGATCATCGCTGACCGTGAGGACGAGGCCTGATGAGCGCCAACGATCTTCCCCGTGGCCCCGAAGAGGGCGCACCGGAACGCAAGACCCGCGAGAAACCGAGCCAGGAACAGACCGACTGGAGCGGCTCGTTCAGCGCCTACCTGGAAAGCCATCGCGCCAGCCTGGTGGACAGCCTGCGCCGGTTGTTCGGCCACCCGTTCGGCAGCTTCTTCACCTGCCTGGTGATGGGTATCACCCTGAGCCTGCCGATGGGCCTTTCGCTGCTGCTGAACAATGTCGAACGGCTCGGCGGCTCCTGGCAGCGCGCCGCGCAGATCTCCCTGTTCCTCGACCTGAAGACCAGCGAAAACCAGGGCCAGGACCTGCGCGAGCAGATCGAGCGCCTGCCGGACGTGATCGAGGCCCAACTGATCAGCCGCGAGCAGGCGCTCAGCGAATTGCAGGAACAGTCCGGCCTGGGCGAAGCGCTCAAGGAGCTGCCGGAGAACCCACTGCCGCCGGTGATCTCGGTCACGCCCAAGCAGATCGATCGGGCCGGCCTGGAGGCACTGCGCCAGCAGCTCGCGGAGCTGCCTCATGTGCAGCAGGCGCAGCTCGACCTGGTATGGGTCGAGCGCCTGAGCGCGATCCTAAAGCTCGGCGAACGCTTCGTCTTCGGCCTGACTATCCTGCTGGTGCTGACTCTCTTGCTGGTGGTGGGCAACACCATCCGCCTGCACATCGAAAATCGCCGTAACGAAATCGAGGTGATCAAGCTGGTCGGCGGGACGGACGGTTACGTGCGCCGGCCATTCCTGTACATGGGCGCGTTGTACGGCCTGGGCGCGGGCATCCTGTCCTGGGCGCTGCTGGCCTATTCGCTGAACTGGCTGAACGGTTCGGTGGTCAACCTTTCAGGGCTGTACGGCAGCGACTTCGGCCTGCAGGGCGTGCCGCTGGACGACGGCCTGTCGCTCACCGTCGGCGCGGTGCTGCTTGGCTGGGTCGGCGCCTGGCTGGCCGTGGCCCGCCACCTGCGCGAGCTGGCGCCGCGCTGAGGACAGGGGAATCACGACCGGCCGGCGGGTCGCTGTAAAGGAACTTATACACCCGCTTGCAGTCAGATATCCGAGTGCTACACTGCGCGAGTTTCGTGAATCGGAGGATTCGCATGACCACTTCTTTGCAACCTGTACATGCCTTGGTTCCAGGCGCAAACCTGGAAGCCTATGTGCACTCGGTGAACAGCATTCCGCTGTTGTCGCCGGAGCAGGAGCGTGAACTGGCCGAACGCCTCTTCTATCAGCAAGACCTGGAAGCGGCGCGGCAGATGGTGTTGGCGCACCTGCGCTTCGTTGTTCATATCGCCAAGAGTTATTCGGGGTACGGCCTGGCCCAGGCCGACCTGATCCAGGAAGGCAACGTCGGCCTGATGAAGGCCGTGAAGCGTTTCAACCCGGAAATGGGCGTTCGCCTGGTGTCCTTCGCCGTGCACTGGATCAAGGCGGAGATCCACGAGTTCATCCTGCGCAACTGGCGGATCGTCAAGGTCGCCACCACCAAGGCGCAGCGCAAGCTGTTCTTCAACCTGCGCAGCCAGAAGAAGCGCCTGGCCTGGTTGAACAACGAGGAAGTCCATCGCGTCGCCGAGAGCCTGGGGGTCGAGCCCCGCGAAGTGCGCGAGATGGAAAGCCGCCTGACCGGCCAGGACATGGCGTTCGACCCGGCCGCCGACGCGGACGACGAGAGCGCCTACCAGTCGCCGGCGCATTACCTCGAAGACCACCGCTACGACCCGGCGCGCCAGTTGGAAGACGCCGACTGGAGCGACAGCTCCAGCGCCAACCTGCACGAGGCGCTGGAAGGCCTCGACGAGCGCAGCCGCGACATTCTCCAGCAGCGCTGGCTGTCCGAGGAGAAGGCCACGCTGCACGACCTGGCGGAAAAGTACAACGTCTCCGCCGAGCGTATCCGGCAGCTGGAAAAGAACGCCATGAGCAAGCTGAAAGGGCGGATTCTCGCCTGATCGCCGCGCCTCGCGAAAACCGCACCCCGCAAGGGTGCGGTTTTTTTCTGCCCGGAGGAATCCCATGCCGCGCAATACCCGCTGGCTGTTCTACCTGTCGCTGGCGGTCCTGACCTTCGTCGTCGGTGCCTGGCTGGTCCGTACGCCGGAACCGGCGCGGCCGTTGCCGTGGCTGGCCGACTGGCAGGAGCAGGTGCTGGCGCCGTTGGCGGACAACGCCCTGACCCTGCGCCAGCTGCACGACGCGGTGGATGGCGAGCTGTGGGTGGACCCGCGCCTGGATGGCGTGCGCCTGGCCTTCCGTGGCCGCCTGCTGGGCGACGGCGGCCCCTGGCAGGTGGAAGGCGAGCTGGGTCTGAGCGCCGAGGAGCAACTGAGCCTGCAGCGGGCATCCGCGTTGCAGCCTGGCAGCGCGCCGCAGCCATTGAGCGCCGGATTGGAAGGACAGTTGGGCGACAAGCCGATCGTGGCGCTGAGCATGATTCCCGAAGGCAGGGTTGGTGCCGAGCGGCTGCTGGCCAGTCTCGGCCAGCCGCGCCTGCGCCTGCAACTGGCCCAGGGCGAGGCCTGGGTCTATCCGCAACTGGGCCTGACCGCGCACCTGCCGGACGACGACTTGCGGCTGATGCTCGCGGTGCCGCGCCAGGCCCTGGAAAAACCGCCGCGTTGAGCTTTCAGCGCTCCAGGCGCAGCAGGTAGTCGTCGCCGCCCAACTGCCACATCTGCTGGCGAATCCAGGCCGCGCGCTGGCGCACGTAGGGGCCCGGCCTGGCCGCGCTCCATTTCAGCGGGCTGGGCAGCACCGCGGCGAGCTGGCTGGCCTGGGTGCGGCTCAGGCGCTCGGCGTCGAGGCCGAAGTGATAGCGTGCCGCAGCCTGCGCGCCGAAGACGCCCGGGCCCCATTCGGCGCTGTTCAGGTAGACCTCGAGAATCCGTTGCTTGGTCCAGAGCGTCTCGATCAGCAGGGTGAACCAGGCCTCCAGGCCCTTGCGCAGCCAACTGCGCCCGGACCAGAGGAAGACGTTCTTCGCCACTTGCTGGCTGAGCGTACTGGCGCCGCGGATACTGCCGCCGCGCTCGTTGTGCGCGAGGGCCTGCTGGATGGCCGGCAGGTCGAAGCCGTGGTGCTCGGCGAAGTGCTGGTCCTCGCCGGCGATCACCGCGACCTTCAGGCTGTCCGGCAACTGCTCCCAGGAGCGCCAGTCGCGCTGCAGGTCGATGGGCTGGCCGTCGACCCAGGAGCCGACCTTGCGTTCGACCATGACCATGGTCCCCGGTGGCGGCACCCAGCGCAGGACCGCGACCAGCACGACGCTGGCGGCCATGAACCAGAGCAGGTACTTGAACAGGCGGCGGAACAGGGATCGCAACATGCGCGGCTTGGCTTGGAAGAAGGGGGCGGCCATTATAGCGGGCTGGATGCTATCACCGGAGTCTTGTCCATGCTTCGTCCCTTCCTGTTGTTGGCGGCATTTTTCGGTTTCACCGGCGTGGCCCTCGGGGCGTTCGCCGCCCACGGCCTGAAGAAGCAGCTCAGCGCCGAGTACCTGGCGGTATTCCAGACCGGCGTGCACTACCAGTTGATCCACGCCCTGGCGCTGTTCGGCGTGGCGCTGCTCGCCACCCGCCTGGACGGCCGCCTGGTGAGCGCGGCGGGTGGCCTGTTCACGCTGGGCATCCTGCTGTTCTCCGGCAGCCTCTACCTGCTGACCCTCAGTGGCATCGGCAAGCTCGGCATCGTCACCCCGTTCGGCGGCGTCTCCTTCCTCGCCGGCTGGCTGTGCCTGGGGCTGGCCGCCTGGCGCCTGGGCAACGCCTGAGACCGGTTGCCTCAGGCGGCGCACTTGTCGACAAGGCGCCTTGGTCATCGGGGTGGATCGGGCTAGAATGCCGCTCCCTTTCACTTGCGTGACCGTCCAGCCATGCAGATTCAACTGAACGGCGAGCCCTTCGAGCTGCCCGACGCGCAGAGCGTCGCGGACCTGCTGGCCCGCCTGGAGCTTGGCGGCCGCCGCGTGGCCGTCGAGCTGAACCTGGATATCGTGCCGCGCAGCCAGCACGCCAGCACCGCGCTCAAGGATGGCGACCGCGTGGAGATCGTCCACGCCATCGGCGGCGGCTAGGCCTGGCCCCCGAACCCTTCCATCGGCCCCGCAAGCCTTTCCATCCAGGAGTCATCCGATGAGCCAAGCATCCAGTACCGATACCCCCTTCGTCATCGCCGGCCGTACCTATGGCTCGCGCCTGCTGGTGGGGACCGGCAAGTACAAGGACCTCGACGAGACCCGCCGGGCCATCGAGGCCTCCGGAGCGGAGATCGTCACGGTGGCGGTGCGGCGCACCAACATCGGGCAGAATCCCGACGAGCCGAACCTACTGGATGTGATCCCGCCGGATCGCTACACCATCCTGCCGAACACCGCCGGCTGCTATGACGCGGTCGAGGCCGTGCGCACCTGCCGCCTGGCCCGCGAGCTGCTGGACGGGCACAACCTGGTCAAGCTGGAAGTCCTCGCCGACCAGAAGACTCTGTTCCCCAACGTCGTCGAGACCCTCAAGGCCGCCGAGCAACTGGTGAAGGACGGCTTCGACGTGATGGTGTACACCAGCGACGACCCGATCATCGCCCGCCAGCTGGCCGAGATCGGCTGCATCGCGGTGATGCCGCTGGCCGGCCTGATCGGCTCCGGCCTGGGCATCTGCAACCCCTACAACCTGCGCATCATCCTCGAGGAAGCCAAGGTCCCGGTGCTGGTCGACGCCGGCGTGGGCACCGCTTCCGATGCAGCGATCGCCATGGAGCTGGGTTGCGAGGCGGTGCTGATGAACACCGCCATCGCCCATGCCAAGGACCCGGTGATGATGGCCGAGGCCATGAAGCACGCGATCGTCGCCGGTCGCCTCGCCTACCTGGCCGGACGCATGCCGCGCAAGCTGTATGCCAGCGCCTCGTCGCCGCTGGACGGCCTGATCGACTGATACCGACTACCTGGGGCGGGCTGTCCGCCGGATGCGGGAAGCGTCCGGCAGGCAGCCCGCCCTTCTGTCTCTAGCAAGGTTTTCTTTTCCATGAGCGATACCCCGCAATCCCCGGCCCAGGGCTCCCTGGCGGAACACGACGAAGCACGGCCGATGCGCACCGTGAAGAGCTTCGTGATGCGCGCCGGGCGCATGACCGAAGGCCAGCAGCGTGGCCTCGACCTGGGCTGGCCGAAGTTCGGCCTGGAACTGAGCGATGAGGTTCAGGACTTCGACGCGATCTTCGGTCGCCAGGCGCCGCGGACTTTCGAGATCGGTTTCGGCATGGGCCATTCCACCCTGGAAATGGCCGCCGCCGCGCCTGACATCGACTTCATCGGCGTCGAGGTGCACAAGCCGGGCGTCGGCGCGCTGCTCAACGGCCTGCTGACCCAGGGCCTGGGCAACGTGCGGGTGTATAGCTGCGACGCGCTGGAAGTGCTGCGCCACTGCGTGGCCGACGCCAGCCTCGATCGGCTGCTGCTGTTCTTCCCCGATCCCTGGCACAAGAAGCGCCACCACAAGCGGCGGATCGTCCAGCCGGAATTCGCCGAACTGGTGCGGCGCAAGCTGAAGGTCGGCGGCGTGCTGCACATGGCCACCGACTGGGAGCCCTATGCCGAGCACATGCTGGACGTCATGAGCGCGGCGCCGGGCTACCGCAACCAGGCCGAAGACGGCCGCTTCGTAGCGCGCCCGCAAGAGCGTCCGGTGACCAAGTTCGAACGGCGCGGGGAGCGCCTGGGACATGGCGTCTGGGACCTCAAGTTCGAGCGCATCGACTGATCCACCGCACCAGCGACGTATCCCTGGCGCCGAACCGGCGCCGGGACTCCAAGCAGACCGGGAACACCCGGCGGACCTCACCTTCAAGCTGCACGTTTCCCGGCTTCGGCCGGATCCAATAATAAGAGCGGCACGGCTCGGCCGGCTGCAAAGGAGACTGCTGTGTTGAAGAAACTGGGCATCCTGTTGCTCGGGGCCGGTTGCGCCTGGGCGGCGCAGGCCAAGGTAGACGAAGTCCAGGCCGCACGCCTGGACCAGGACCTGACCCCGCTGGGAGCGGAGCGGGCCGGCAACGCCGATGGCAGCATCCCGCCCTGGACCGGCGGCATCACCCAGGCGCCGGCCGG
>NZ_KV828475.1:92233-231603 GCF_001836405.1 Pseudomonas sp. HMSC057H01
GACCGGCGGCATCACCCAGGCGCCGGCCGGCTACCGGCCCGGCATGCATCACCTCGACCCGTTCGCCGCCGATCGTCCGCGCCTGGTCGTCGACAGCCGCAACATGGCCGCCTACCAGGCGCTGCTGACGCCGGGCACCCAGGCCTTGCTGCAGGCCAACCCGGACTACCACCTGCGGGTCTTCCCCTCCCGCCGCAGCGCATCCCTGCCGCAGCGCCTGTACGACGCTACCCGCGCCAACGCCAGCCGCGCCGAGCTGATCGCCGACGGCAACGGCGTGCAAGGCGCTGCCGCCGGTGTGCCCTTCCCCCTGCCGCAGAGCGGCCAGGAAGCGATCTGGAACCACATCATGCGCTACCGCGGCGAGCAACTGCACCTGCAGACCAACCAGGCGGCGGTGCTGGCCAACGGCAGCTACAACCTGCTCAAGCTCGACCGCTACCTGTACTTCGTCTATGGCCGCGAGGGGATGATCCCGGAGAACCTCGACAACACGTTGTTCTACTACAAGTACAAGGTGGTCGCGCCGGCGCGCCTGGCCGGTTCGGCGCTGGTGGTGCAGGAAACCCTCGACCAGGTGCTGTCGATCCGCAAGGCCTGGCGCTTCAACCGTGGCGAGCGGCGCGTGCGGCGCTTGCCGACCCTGGCCTACGACAGCCTGCAGCCGGATACCAACGGCATGGCCACGGCGGACACCGTGGATGTCTACAACGGCGCACCGGACCACTACGAGTGGGCGTTGCTCGGCAAGCGCGAGATGCTGGTGCCTTACAACAGCTACGCGGTGCACCAGAAGGGCCTCGCCTATGGCGACATCCTCAAGAGCCGCTTCATCAATCCCGACCTGCTGCGCTACGAGCTGCATCGCGTCTGGGTGGTCGAGGCGACCCTGCGCAAGGGCTTCAGCCATCCCTACGCCAAGCGCCGCTTCTACCTCGACGAAGACAGCTGGCAGATCCTCGCCGCCGACATCTACGACAAGGATGGCGTGCTGACCCGGGCCCAGGAGGTCCATCCGATCAACTACTACGATGTGCCGCTGGTCTCCAGCACCCTGGAAGCGATCTACGACTTCAAGGGCGGCCGCTACTTCGTCGATGGGCTGGACAACAACGAGCCGATGTACGACTTCGGCGTACAGGTCGGGCCGCGCGACTTCACCCCGCAGGCGCTGCGCCGGGAGGGTAACTGAGGCGGACGGCCCTCAGACGATCAGCTCGGCGCCGCGCAGCGTGCCGTCGTCGTCCAGGCGCGCCGGCGCCGGGCTGATCTGCAGGTACTTGATGCTGTCCCGCGGGATCAGCAGCAGGTCGCCGTCGACCTCGACGCTGAGATAGGGCGTGTCCAGCTGCTGGCGGATACTGCGGGCGACCTCGGCCGGGTCGTCCTGCTGGCGCGGGAAGCGCAGCGACAGGCGCTGGCCGTCGGTGAAATGCAGATAGAGGTGCTTGATCGGTTTCATGCGGGCTCCCGGAGGCCATGACGCTCTTGGGGACGGCGCTGGCCGCCGGGAGACCGGGGGCTCAGCTGCGATCGGCGATCATGCCGATCACGAAGAACACTAGCAGGAGCACGGGCGCCAGGGTGTAGTTGTTGAAGTAGCCGAGGCCCTTGGCCAGCCAGGGGGTGACGAAGACCATCGCCAGGCCGTAGCCGACCGCGCAGATCAACACGAACAGCAGGGTGCGGAAGACGAAGTTGAGGCTGCCGATGCGCTGCTGTACCCAGGCGTTGATCGCCGGGCCGAACAGCACCAGCAGGGTGGCCATGATGGCCAGGGAAATGTCCGACAGGTGGCTGCGGCTCCAGCGCGACAGGGTGGCGATCAGGTCCAGCGCGTAATCCATCGAGGGTTCCTTGTAACGAATCGGCGTGTCGGTCGGCGGAGTTTACCTGCCTGCCGGCACGGATGGGCGTGCATCCGTCGTCACGGCAGGAAATGTTGCAGCAGGTCGTTGAGGAACAGCTGGCCGCGTTCGCTGGGACGCAGGCGCTGCGGGTCGTCGGCGAGCAGCCCGGCGTCGCGCGCGGCGGCGCAGGCATCGGCGATCGCCGCCAGCGGTTGGCCGGTGCGCTGCGGGTAGAGCGCGGCGGGGACGCCGTCGACCAGTCGCAGCACGTTCATCATGAATTCGAATGGCAGGTCGGCCGCTTCCAGCGGGCGCTCGCCGGCCTGGAAGGCCTTTTGCGGGTTGAGGTAGTCCTTCGGCAGGCGGGTCTTCCAGGTCCGCACGATGCGTCCGTCCGGCGCGCTCAGCTTGGCGTGGGCGCCGGCGCCGATGCCGAGGAAGTCGCCGAAGCTCCAGTAGTTCAGGTTGTGCCGGGCGCGCAGGTCGTCGCGGGCGTAGGCGGAGGTCTCGTACTGGCGGTAGCCGTGCGCGTCGAGCAGGGCCTGGCCGGCTTCCTGGATGTCCCAGAGGATGTCGTCCTCGGGCAGCTCCGGCGGCTGGCTCCAGAACACCGTGTTCGGCTCCATGGTCAGTTGGTACCAGGAGAGGTGCGTGGGGGCCAGGGCGAGGGCCTGGCGCAGGTCGGCCAGGGCGTCGTCGAGGCTCTGCCCGGGCAGGCCGTGCATCAGGTCGAGGTTGAAGTTGTCGAAGCCGGCCTGGCGCGCCATGTCGGCGGCGCGCACTGCCTCGGCGCCGTCGTGGATGCGCCCCAGAGCCTGCAGCTTGTCGGCCTGGAAGCTCTGCACGCCGATGGACAGGCGATTGATGCCGAGGCGCCGGTAGTCGGCGAACTTGACCTGTTCGAAGGTGCCGGGATTGGCTTCCAGGGTGATCTCGATGCCGTCGGCGAAGCCGACCCTGCGCTCGACGCCTTCCAGTAGCCGGCCCAGGGCCTTGGCCGAGAACAGGCTGGGCGTGCCGCCGCCGAAGAAGATCGAACCCAGGCGCCGGCCGTGGACATGGCGCAGGTCTTGCTCCAGGTCGGCGAGCAGGGCGTCGACATAGGCCTCTTCGGGCAGCTCCGTGCCAGCGGCGTGGGAGTTGAAGTCGCAATACGGGCACTTGCGCACGCACCACGGGATGTGCACGTACAGGGCCAGGGGCGGGAGCTGGAACGGGGTGGCTTGGGTCACGGCGGGGCGGGGTGGGGGCGGTTTCGGGGCGCTATCGTGGCATGAGTTCGGCCAACCTCCAAGGCGGCCGGACGAAACGCCGTGCCGACGCCGCCCGGGGGCGGCGCCGGCGGCTGCGGCTCAGAGGCCCAGGCGCTGCTTGAGCAGGGCCATGGCGCGGGCCCGGTGGCTGAGGCGGTTCTTCTCCTCGGGCGCCAGCTCGGCGCTGGAGCAGTCGCGTTCCGGCACCCAGAACAGCGGGTCGTAGCCGAAGCCGTGGGCGCCGCGGGCTTCGCGAAGGATGCGGCCTTCCCAGATGCCCTCGCAGAGGATCGGCAGCGGGTCGTCGGCGTGGCGCACCAGCGCCAGCACGCTGACGAACTGTGCGCCGCGCTCGGCGTCCGGGACATCCTTCATGGCCTCCAGCAGCTTGGCGTTGTTCGCCGCGTCGCCCCGGCCGTCGGCATAGCGCGCCGAGTAGATGCCCGGCGCGCCGCCGAGGAAGTCCACCGCCAGCCCGGAGTCGTCGGCCAGCGCCGGCAGGCCGGAGAGGCGTGCGGCGTTGCGTGCCTTGAGGATGGCGTTCTCGACGAAGGAAAGACCGGTTTCCTCCGGTTCCACCTGGCTGAACTCGCCGATCGAGCGCACCTTCACGCTGGCGCCGAGCATGGCCTGGAGTTCCTTGAGTTTGCCGGCATTGTGGCTGGCCAGCACCAGCTGTTCGAGCTTGATCATTCGTCCGGGAAGATTTCCTTGTTGAAACTGAAGGTTTGCGCAGGTTCGCCCTTGGCCTCGACCTTGATGGTGAAGACCAGGGTCTCGCGCTGGCTGATCGGGAATTGCGCCAGGTTGTAGATGGCGCCTTCCTCGCTGACCCGGCGGAACTCCAGGGGAATGACCTTGCCGGTCAGGTCCTTGGCGGAGCCGGTCACGCTGGCTTCCACCGGCTTGCCTTTCTCCATCGGCACCACGTTGATCACGCCCTGCGCCTTGCTGCGTACCAGGCCGACCGCGCTGGCCACGTTGGGTTGGAGGAAGCTGGAGTTGAACACGTTGTAGTGGACGTCCAGGTCGCCGAAGCGCTGCACCTGCTCGGCGAGGACCGGCAGGCTCAGGCAGAGGCCGAGGACGAAAGCGGTGAAGCGGCGCATGGTGGTTTCTCCTGAAAGGTGGCATGGACGTTGTCCATGGTCTGCTGCCGGCGGCCTTGGCCGGCTTCGGCAGCGCTCTCCCGAGGACGAGCGGAGGGGCGCCCGGCCCTGGCCCGCAGCCTGGCGCGTTTCTAGACGGCGAGGTTGCGGGTCTGCACTCCGGGTCCGGTGACCCGGTAGATTCCAATCTCACCCAATAGATTAGGCCACAGCCGGCTGGCCCAGCCATGCCGGTGGTCACGGTCTACGGCCAGGCGGTCGAGCACGCGCATGCGCAACTGGCGGCACAGGCGCTCGAAGTCCTGGAAGGTGCAGAAATGGATGTTCGGCGTGTTGTACCAGGTATACGGCAGGAACTCGGAGACCGGCATCCGGCCGTTGCGCGCCAGGTACCAGCGGCAGCGCCAGTGGCCGAAGTTGGGGAAGGTGATGATGCAGGTCTTGCCGACCCGCAGCATCTCTTCGAGGATCTTGTCCGGATAGTGCACGGCCTGTAGCGCCTGGGTCATCACCACCACGTCGAAGCTGTCGCTGGCGAAGTTGCCCAGGCCCTTGTCGAGGTCCTGCTCGATCACGTTCACCCCGTTTTCGATGCAACGGGCGATGTTGTCGGGGTCGATCTCCAGGCCGTAGCCGCTGACCTGCTTGTGGTCGCGCAGCCAGGCCAGGAGTTCGCCGTCGCCGCAGCCGAGGTCGAGGACGCGGCTGCCGGCGGGAATCCATTCCTGGATGATTTCAAGATCGGCGCGCATCGGGTCCTCACACGCTGATGCGGTTCATGTAACCGCTGAAGGCTTGCAGGTACCGGGGGATCGGCATGAGGAAGGCGTCGTGGCCTTGCGGGGCGTCGATCTCCAGGTAGCTGACGTTCTTTTTCGCCGCGATCAGGGCGTCGACGATTTCCCGCGAGCGGGCCGGCGAGAAACGCCAGTCGGTGGTGAAGGACATCAGGCAGAAGTCCGCCTCGACGCCCTCCAGGGTGCGCACCAGGTCGTCGCCGTGGGCGGCGGCGGGGTCGAAGTAGTCCAGCGCCTTGGTCATCAGCAGGTAGGTATTGGCGTCGAAGCGGGTGGAGAACTCCTCGCCCTGGTAGCGCAGGTAGCTCTCGACCTGGAACTCGACGCTGTGCAGGTCGTAGTTGAGCTTCTCGGTCTTCAGTACGCGGCCGAACTTGGCGCCCATGGCGTCGTCGGACAGGTAGGTGATATGGCCGACCATCCGCGCCAGCTTGAGACCGCGCTTGGGAATCACGCCCTGTTCCTGGAAGTAGCCGCCGAGGAACTCAGGGTCGGAAAGAATCGCCTGCCGGGCGACTTCGTTGAAGGCGATGTTCTGCGCCGACAGCTTCGGCGCGCTGGCGATGCACAGGCAGTGACGGACGCGCTCGGGATAGCTGATGGTCCATTGCAGCGCCTGCATGCCGCCGAGGCTGCCGCCGACCACCGCGGCCCACTGGCGGATGCCGAGGCGGTCTGCCAGGCGCGCCTGGCTATGCACCCAGTCTTCCACCGTAACCATCGGGAAGTCCGCGCCGTAGACCTTGCCGGTCGCCGGATTGATGCTGGCGGGGCCGCTGGATCCGTTGCAACCGCCGAGGTTGTTGAGGGCGACGACGAAGAACTTGCGGGTGTCGATCGGCTTGCCCGGACCGATGCAGCTGTCCCACCAGCCCGGCTTGCGCTCGTCGACGCTGTGGTAGCCGGCGGCGTGGTGGTGGCCGGAGAGGGCGTGGCAGATCAGCACCGCGTTGCTCTGCGTGGCATTCAGCTCGCCGTAGGTTTCGATCACCAGGTCGTACTCGGCCAGGGACTTGCCGCTGGTCAGCTCGAGCGGTTCGTTGAAGTGCAGCGTCTGGGGGGAGACCAGACCGACGGAGTCGTCGGGGAAGACTGTGGGCATCGACCCTGCTCTCGAACAAAGGAGGGCGCCAGTCTAAAGAGCGTCGCCCCCAGCGGCAAGCGCGCTGGCGCGCGCCGTGGGAGCGGGGTCAGGCGCGCTGCGAGCCGGGCAGGTTGACCACCTTGGCCTGGCGCTGCAGGGGCGAGGGGCGGCGCAACTGGCGGAGGATGTCGCCGGCTTCGCGCAACTGTTCCTGCAATTCCTCGGCGAACCCGGCGAAGGCCTGGCTGCGCTGGCGTACCTGCTGGGTCTCCTGGGCCAGGCCCTTGAGGCGGAGCATGTGGCTTTCGAGCAACTGTTTGTTTTCCAGGGTGTGCTGCATCAGCGGCATCAGCGCGTCGTTGGCCCAGCGCTCGGTTTCCTCGCGCAAGCGCTGGTGCAGGCCGACCACCTCCTGCACCAGGGTGGCGAAGAAGCGCCGGGTCAGCAGGCGTTGCTCGGTAAGCACGGTCTTCAGCTGCAGGCGGAACTGGTCGCCCTTCTTCTTCAGTTGCAACAGTTCGCGCTGGTAGCGCTGGACCCGCAGCTGCGGCGCGTCGAGGGCGTAGAGCGGGTTCTCCTCGTTGTGCCGGCGGTAGATGGCGGCGACCATGCGGTTGGCCATGCCGGCCTCGTGCTCGAGGTTGTCGAGGTCGTGCTCCACCGCGCGGAAGAACGCCAGGATCGCCTGGTTGATGCCGACCGTGGTCAGGCTGCCGTTGAGGTTGCGCCGCACCTTCTGCAGGTGCTGTTCCATGCGTTCGCTGCGGATCGTCTCGCGCAGCGTCGCGCCCTGGTGCTGCAGCAGGCGCTGGTTGGTCTTCAGGTTGAGCAGGCGGCGGTGGTGGCGGCCGTGGTCGTCCTTGGTCTTCGCGGTCAGTTCGAACAGCAGTTGGCCGCTGTCGCGCTGCTTGTCGTCGAGCAGCGCGCGCTGTTCCTCGACCTTCTCCAGGCGCAGGCGCAGCAGATGCTGGCTGTTGTGCAGCAGGCCGAGGACCTGGCCGAGCACGGCGTTCTCCAGCAGCGCTTCCTTCTGCGCGACGATGCGCTCGCAGAGCAGTGCTTCCAGCCGATCCAGGCGACTGCGTTCGAGCAGCGCCGGTTCGCCGCGGACCTTGGCCAGCAGCGCCTGCTTCGCCGACAGCGGCAGCACGTCGCCGCGCTGCAGGCCGAGCTGGCGGGCCGTGCCGTCCTGGATCAGGCGGATGGCGTTCTGTACGAAGCGCTCGCCGGAGAGGTCGTCCCAGAGCACGTCGATCTTGTTCAGCACGGCGAACAGGCTGCTGTGGCCGTCCTCGCGCAGTGGCTGGATGTACTTCTGCCAGATTTCCATGTCCGAGGCGGTGACACCGGCGTCGGCGGACAGCAGGAACAGGATCGCCTGGGCGTTGGGCAGCATCGACAGGGTCAGCTCCGGCTCGCTGCCGAGGGCGTTCAGGCCGGGCGTGTCGAGGATCCGCAGGCCCTGGCGCAGCAGCGGGTGGTCGAAGTTGACCAGGGCGTGGCGCCAGGCCGGGACGCGCACTTGGTCGGGTTCGTCGGCGGCTTCCAGGGCATCCGGATGGAAGCCGAGCTGGATCGCCTGTTCCACCGGCAGCGCCTTGGTCTTGGCGACCTGGGCGAAGGCCTGGGCCATGCCCTCCGGGTCGCCGGTGTCCAGCGGAATGTTCACCCAGTGGCGCGGCACGCGCTTGAACTGGGCGACGCTGGCGTCGGCCAGGCGCGTCTCGATCGGCAGCAGGCGGATGTAGCTGCGCTCGGCGCGCGGATCGTGGAACAGCTCGGTGGGGCACATGGTGGTGCGCCCGGCGTGGGACGGCAGCATGCGCTGGCCGTAGCCGGCGAAGAACAGGCTGTTGATCAGCTCGGTCTTGCCACGCGAGAACTCGCCGACGAAGGCCAGGGTGATGTGGTCCGCGCGCAGTTGGCGCAGGGCGCGTTCGAGCTTGGCCTCGACCGCCGGGCTGTTCAGCCGGCTGCGCTCCAGCCAGCCGCGATAGCGGGTGATTTCCCGCATCAGCTCGCGCTTCCAGGCGACGTAGGCGTCGATTTGATGGCTGAGTCTTTCCATGCTCATCCAGGGGCTCCAGGGCGCGGGACCGGCGGGGGAAGGATGGCGTGGATTATGCGGGGGAGCGGAGGAGCGTCAATTGGCCTGCTTCACATTCCTGCACGTAAGGTCGGTCAAGCGGGTCGAGCGGTGATCCCCAGTTCCTCCGGCAATCGGGTCGGACGGCGGATGCGCACCCGTTTCTGCCGGTTCAGCTCGCCGCTTTCGAGACTCACCAGGCTCTTGGCCACGCCGAAGGCCTTGCCGAGGAAGGCCAGCAGATGGGCGTTGGCCTTGCCCTCCACCGGCGGTGCGGTGAGGCGGATCTTCAGGCGTTCGCCGTGCAGCCCGGCGAACTCGTCGCGGCTCGCCTTGGGCTGCAGGTGGCAATCGAGGAGCAGATCCTCGCCGTCCCAGCGGTAGAAGCTCAGAGGAAGATGCTCAACTGCTGGGGCATGCCGGTCATGGCCGCCAGGTTGTTGATCACCAGCATGTCGATCAGCTTCAGCGCGAGGAACGCGAAGATCGGCGAGAGATCCAGTCCGCCGAGGTTCGGCAGGAGCTTGCGGAACGGCATCAGCAGCGGTTCGCAGATCTGGTTCACCAGTTGCGCGCCGGGGTTGTAGCTGCCCGGGGCGACCCAGGAAAGGATCACGCTGATGATCAGGGCGAAGAAGAACACCTTCAGGAACAGCGAGGTGACGGCGATGATCGACCAGATCAGCAGTTGCATGATGAAGCCGCCGACGCCGTAGCCCATCAGCATCAGGATCAGGATCATCAGCACCAGTTGGATCAGGATCGCCAGCACCAGCGAGGCCAGGTCGATCCCGCCGAAGCCGGGGATGATCCGCCGCAGCGGGTTCAGCAGCGGCTTGGTGGCGCGCACGATGAACTGGCTGAGGGGGTTGTAGAAGTCCGCGCGGACCAGTTGCAGGATGAAGCGCAGCAGCACGATCAGCAGGTAGAGGCTGCCGAGGGTCTGGAGGATATAGATAGCAGCGGTGTTGAGGCCGATCATCGACTACTCCTTATTGGCCAAGCTGTTCGGCCAGCTCGGCGGAGCGCTGGCTGGCGGCGTTCAGGGCCTGCTCCACTAGTGCTTCGAAGCCGTTGGCCTGGAAGGATTTGATCGCCGCCTCGGTGGTGCCGTTGGGCGAAGTCACCCGGCGCCGCAGTTCGGCCGGCTCGACCTCGCTGGACAGCGCCATCTGCGCCGCGCCGAGGGCGGTCTGCAGGGTCAGGCGCGAGGCTGTCTCGCGGGACAGGCCGAGCTTCTCGCCGGCGTCGGTCATGGCCTGCATCAGCAGGAAGAAATACGCCGGGCCGCTGCCCGACACCGCGGTCACCGCGTCGATCTGCGCTTCGTCGTCCAGCCACAGGGCGATGCCTACCGCAGACAGCAGCTGCCCGGCCTGCTCGCGTTGCGCGGCGCTGACCTGCGCGTTGGCGTACAGCCCGCTGGCGCCCTGGCGCAGCAGCGCCGGGGTGTTGGGCATGCAGCGGACCACCGGGCGCGGCTGGCCGAGCCAGGCTTCGAGGCTGGCGCAGGGGATGCCGGCGGCGATGGAGACGATCAGTTGCTCCGGCTTCAGCGCCGGCGCCAAGGCCTGGCACACGGCTTTCATGGCCTGCGGCTTGACCGACAGGACCACGACGTCGGCGTCGGCCACGGCCTCGGCGTTGGACTCGACCACGTCGATGGCGAACTCGCCGGCGATCTTCGCGCGTTGCTCGGCGCCCGGGTCGCTGGCGCGGATCTGCGCCGCCGGCACGCCTTGGGCGCGCAGGCCGCCGATCAGGCTGGCGGCCATGTTGCCGGCGCCGATGAACGCTATGCGGGGTGTGCTCATAGGGGATTCCTTCAAGAAGCCGGCGCGCCGTAGTCGCGGGCGCCGAACAGGGCGGTACCGATGCGGACCCAGGTCGCACCTTCGCCGATGGCTGCCTCGAGGTCGTCGCTCATGCCCATGGACAGGGTGTCCAGGCCAAGGTTCAGGTCCAGCAGCAGTTCGCGCAGGCGGGCGAACGCGGCGTGTTGCGCGGCGCGTTCGGCGGTGGGTTCGGGGATGGCCATCAGGCCACGCAATCGGAGGTTGGGCAGTTGCTTCACGGCCTCGGCCAGGGCCGGCAGGTCCTCGGGGGCGCAGCCGGACTTGCTGGCTTCGCCGCTGACGTTGACCTGCAGGCAGACATTCAGGAGCGGCAGCCCGGCCGGGCGTTGCTCCGACAGGCGCTGCGCGATCTTCAACCGGTCCACCGAGTGCACCCACTGGAAATGCTCGGCGATGGGCCGCGTCTTGTTCGACTGGATGGGGCCGATGAAGTGCCAGTTCAAGGGTAGGTCGGCCAGTTCGGCCTGCTTGCCGAGGGCCTCCTGCAGGTAGTTTTCGCCGAAGTCGCGAAGGCCGGCGGCGTGCGCCTCGCGCACCGCGGCGGCGGGCTTGGTCTTGCTCACGGCGAGCAGGCCGACCGTGGCCGGATCGCGCCCCGCAGCTTGCGCTGCCTCACGGATGCGTGCGGCAACCTTTGCAATATTCTCTGCTATCGTGGACATTACCTGCGCCCTATGGAAGTGCGGTCGGCGTCGGCTAGACGCCCTCGAAACCGCCGGCCTCGATGGCCATCTTCCTGTTCCAGTGTCGAGGTTCCGCGTCTGGCGCAGGACACCACGCGTGTCCTGGAAGCACCCTGGTTCATCCGGTGTTTTCCTTGTCCGAGACGGCGGCTTTGGCGGCATTCTACCTGCTTGCTTGTAATTGGGGAGTCCCATGGATATTACCGAGCTGCTCGCCTTCAGTGCCAAACAGGGCGCTTCGGACCTGCACCTCTCCGCCGGCCTGCCGCCCATGATCCGGGTGGATGGCGATGTACGCCGGATCAACCTGCCACCGCTGGAACACAAGCAGGTGCATGCGCTGATCTACGACATCATGAACGACAAGCAGCGCAAGGACTTCGAGGAATTCCTCGAGACCGACTTCTCCTTCGAGGTGCCGGGCGTCGCGCGTTTCCGGGTCAACGCCTTCAACCAGAACCGTGGCGCCGGCGCGGTATTCCGGACCATTCCCTCCAAGGTACTGACCATGGAGGAGCTTGGCATGGGAGAAGTGTTCAAACGTGTTTCAGACGTCCCGCGCGGGCTGGTACTGGTCACCGGGCCGACCGGTTCGGGCAAGTCCACCACCCTGGCGGCGATGCTCGACTACCTGAACAACACCAAGTACCACCACATCCTCACCATCGAGGACCCGATCGAATTCGTCCACGAATCGAAGAAGTGCCTGGTCAACCAGCGCGAGGTGCATCGCGACACCCTCGGCTTCAGCGAAGCGCTGCGCTCGGCGCTGCGGGAGGACCCGGACATCATCCTGGTCGGCGAGATGCGCGACCTGGAAACCATCCGCCTGGCCCTGACCGCGGCGGAGACCGGCCACCTGGTATTCGGCACCCTGCACACCACCTCGGCGGCGAAGACCATCGACCGGGTGGTCGACGTGTTCCCGGCCGAGGAAAAGGCCATGGTTCGCTCGATGCTCTCCGAGTCGCTGCAATCGGTGATCTCGCAGACCCTGATCAAGAAGATCGGCGGCGGCCGGGTGGCGGCCCACGAGATCATGATCGGCACCCCGGCGATCCGCAACCTGATCCGCGAGGACAAGGTCGCGCAGATGTATTCGGCGATCCAGACCGGCGGCTCGCTGGGCATGCAGACCCTCGACATGTGCCTCAAGGGCCTGGTCGCCAAGGGCCTGATCAGCCGCGAGAATGCCCGCGAGAAGGCGAAGATCCCGGAAAACTTCTGATCCTGGCGCCGATCCGCCGCGCTTCGCCCGAATCCCGGAACTGCGTCTAGGATTCAAGAGCGGGAGAGCGGTACCGTAGGCGCATTCCTACCTATCCTTGCCGGCGAGCGCGTCCAGCGCCCGCTCGCCCGCATCCGGCTCGCCGTCGCGGCGCGCCCCTGAGTGAGCGAGAACATCATGGAATTCGAAAAGCTGCTGCGCCTGATGGTGGAAAAGGGCGGCTCCGACCTGTTCATCACCGCCGGCGTACCGCCGTCGATGAAGGTCAACGGCCGGGTGATGCCGGTGACCAAGACGCCGCTGTCGCCGGAGCAGACCCGCGAGACCGTGCTAGGCGTGATGAACGAGCAGCAGCGCCGCGATTTCGCCGAGAACCATGAGTGCAACTTCGCCATCAGCGCCCGCGGCATCGGCCGCTTCCGGGTCAGTGCCTTCTACCAGCGCAACCTGGTGGGCATGGTATTGCGCCGGATCGAGACCAACATCCCGACCCTGGAAGAGCTGAAGCTCCCGGAAATCCTCAAGAAGCTGGCGCTGACCAAGCGCGGCCTGGTGATCTTCGTCGGCGCCACCGGCACCGGCAAGTCCACCTCGCTGGCGGCGATGATCGGCTACCGCAACAAGAACTCCACCGGGCACATCATCTCCATCGAGGACCCGATCGAGTATATCCACCAGCACCAGGGCTGCATCGTCACCCAGCGCGAGGTGGGGCTGGACACCGACTCCTTCGAGGTGGCGCTGAAGAACACCCTGCGCCAGGCGCCGGACGTGATCATGATCGGCGAGGTGCGCTCGCGGGAGACCATGGACCATGCCGTGGCCTTCGCCGAGACCGGCCACCTGTGCCTGGCGACCCTGCACGCGAACAACGCCAACCAGGCGCTGGAGCGGATCATCCACTTCTTCCCGGCCGACCGTCATGGCCAGGTGTGGATGGACCTGTCGCTGAACCTCAAGGCCATCGTCGCCCAGCAACTGGTGCCGACCCCCGACGGCAAGGGGCGGCGGGCGGTGATCGAGGTGCTGCTGAACACCCCGCTGGCCGCCGACCTGATCCGCAAGGGCGAGGTGCACGAGCTGAAGCCGCTGATGAAGCGCTCCACCGAGCAGGGCATGCAGACCTTCGACCAGGCGCTGTACCAGCTCTACACCCAGGGCGAGATCACCTACGAGGACGCCCTGGCCCACGCCGACTCGGCCAACGACCTGCGCCTGATGATCAAGCTCGGTTCGGAAAGCGACGCCGACCACCTGTCGAACCTGACCCAGGGCCTGAGCCTGGAAATCACCGACGACGACCCTGCCGGCCGGCGCTTCCGCTGAACCGTCTTCAGTAGGCCAGCGGCTCCTCGGCCTGGGCGCAGGCCGAGGTTTCCAGTTGCAGGGTGCTGTGTTCGATCTCGTAGCGGTCGTGCAGCAGCGCCTTCACCGTTCCCAGCAGCGCCTCGGCGTCGACCAGGGCCGGGTCGTAGACCAGATGGCTGGTCAGGCTGATCTTGCCGCTGGTGATCGACCACACATGCAGGTCGTGCAGCCCGGTCACGCCGGGAATCCCCAGCAGCGCTTCGCGCAGCTCGGCCAACTGGATTTCCTTCGGCACCCCTTCGAGCAACACATGCAGGCTCTCGCGCAGCAGGATCCAGGTGCGCGGCAGGACCCAGAAACCGATCAGCACCGCCACCAGCGAGTCGACCCAGGCCCAGCCGGTGAAACGGATCACGATAGCGGCGACGATCACCCCCAGCGAGCCGAGCATGTCGCTCCAGACCTCCAGGTAGGCGCCCTTGACGTTCAGGCTGTTGCCCTGGGCCGGCGCCAGCAGGCGCATGCTGGCCAGGTTCACCAGCAGACCGAGCACGGCGATCACCAGCATGCCCACGGACTGGATCTCCGCCGGCTGGTTGAGCCGCTCGTAGGTCGCGTAGAGGATATAGAAGGCCACGCCGAACAGCAGGAACGCGTTGAACGCCGCGGCGAGGATCTCGAAGCGGTGGTAGCCGTAGGTCAGGCGATCGTTGGTCGGGCGCCTGGCGATGTTGATCGCGGCCAGGGCGATGGCCAGGGCCACGGCGTCGGTGAGCATGTGCGCGGCATCGGAGATCAGTGCCAGGCTGCCGGTGAGGATGCCGCCGACGACCTCGGCGACGAGGAAGCTTCCGGTCAGCAGCAACGCCCATTTCAGGCGGGTCGAGTTGGTCTGGGCGAAGCTGTGCTCGTGTCCGGCGCTCATGGCGGCTCCTGTGGGGCGGTGGCGGCAGCACCAGCCTACAGGATAGGCAATTGCAAAACTGTCATGCGCCGGGCCGCTCTGGCGCGGCGTCCGCCGCTCCGCTAACCTGCGGCTCAGGCGCGGCCGCAGCCGCGCACGGAACGAGGGGGGACGCATGACTCAACAGCACGACACCCATAGCAAGGCCATCGGCTACCTGCTGTGGATCTTCGGTTTCACCGGTTCGCACCGCTTCTATTACGGCAAGCCGATCACCGGGACGATCTGGTTCTTCACCTTCGGCCTGTTCTTCATCGGCTGGATCATCGACCTGTTCCTCATCCCGTCGATGGACCGCGAGGCCGACCGGCGCTTCCAGGGCGGCAACCTGGACTACAACGTGGCCTGGATCCTGCTGACCTTCCTCGGCGTGCTCGGCGTGCACAGGATGTACATGGGCAAGTGGATCACCGGGATCATCTACCTGTTCACCGGCGGCCTGTTCTTCCTCGGCGTGCTCTACGACTTCTGGACCCTCAACGGACAGGTGTCCGAGCGCAACGGGCCGCAGCGCATCTGAGGCTCGTCGCCAGGTGCGAGAAGCCCGCCATCCGGCGGGCTTTTTCATGGGTGGCGCCACGGTCGGCAGGGAATTCCTCCGGCGGGACTTAAGGAACCAAAGGTTCTAACGTTCTACCTGTAGGTTATTGGCGCCCGCGCGCGCCAGCCCCTATGGTCTGCAAGCCCCAGAACGGATAGGTGCAATGGCTCACGAGGCCGCGCACCGTATCGCTCCGTGCGGAAACACCGAAAGGAGAAAAGATGACTTCCGACTCACGCCCCGCCGTGCTCGACCTGATCGGCAACACCCCGCTGGTTCGCGTGACGCGCTTCGATACCGGCCCCTGCACCCTGTTCCTCAAGCTCGAATCGCAGAACCCCGGCGGCTCCATCAAGGATCGCATCGGTGTCGCCATGATCGAGGCCGCCGAGCGTGACGGCCGCCTGCGGCCCGGTGGCACCATCGTCGAGGCCACCGCCGGCAACACCGGTCTCGGCCTGGCCCTGGTCGGCCGCGCCAAGGGCTACCGGGTGGTGCTGGTGGTGCCGGACAAGATGTCCACCGAGAAGGTCCTGCACCTGCGCGCCATGGGCGCCGAGGTGCACATCACCCGCTCGGACGTCGGCAAGGGCCATCCGGAGTACTACCAGGACGTTGCCGCGCGCCTGGCGCAGGACATTCCCGGCGCATTCTTCGCCGACCAGTTCAACAACCCGGCCAACCCGCTGGCCCACGAGTGCGGCACCGGCCCGGAGCTCTGGGCGCAGACCGGCCACGATCTCGACGCCATCGTCGTCGGCGTCGGCTCCTCCGGTACCCTGACCGGCCTTACCCGGTTCTTCCAGAAGGTCCAGCCGGAGCTGGAGATGGTGCTCGCCGACCCCGAGGGCTCGATCATGGCCGAATACTCCCGCTCCGGCACCCTGGGTACGCCGGGGTCCTGGGCGGTGGAGGGCATCGGCGAGGATTTCGTACCGGCCATCGCCGACCTCTCCAGCGTGCGCCATGCCTATTCCATCAGCGACGAGGAAAGCTTCGCCATGGCCCGCGAGCTGTTGCGCGTCGAGGGCATTCCCGGCGGCTCCTCCACCGGCACCCTGCTGGCCGCGGCGCTGCGCTTCTGCCGCGAGCAGAAGGAGCCGAAGCGGGTGGTCAGCTTCGTCTGCGACACCGGCACCCGCTACCTGTCGAAGATCTACAACGACCAGTGGATGACCGACCAGGGCCTGCTGCAACGCAAGCACTACGGCGACCTGCGCGACATCATCGCGCGGCGCTTCGAGGAGGGCCGGGTGATCAGCGTCGGTCCGGACGACACCCTGCTCACCGCCTTCCAGCGCATGCGCCTGGCCGACGTTTCGCAATTGCCGGTGCTGGACGATGGAAAACTGGTCGGTGTGATCGACGAGTCGGATATCCTGCTCGGCGTCCACGCCGACGCGCCACGCTTCCGCGATGCGGTAAGCAGCGCGATGAACGCCGCGCCGGAGACCCTCGCGCCCGGCGCCAGCCTGGCCCAGTTGCAGGCGGTCCTGGACCGCGGCCTGGTGGCGATCGTTGCCGATGCCAGCGGCTTCCACGGCCTGATCACCCGTTTCGACCTGTTGAACCATTTGCGGAGAAAGCTCACATGAGCCAGCACGACCAGCATCCCGACGCCCCGGCCCAGGCCTTCGCGACCCGGGTCATCCACGCCGGGCAGGCCCCCGATCCCTCGACCGGCGCGATCATGCCGCCGATCTATGCCAACTCCACCTACATCCAGGAAAGCCCCGGGGTACACAAGGGGCTCGACTACGGCCGCTCGCACAACCCGACCCGCTGGGCCCTGGAGCGCTGCGTGGCCGACCTCGAGGGCGGCGCCCAGGCCTTCGCCTTCGCCTCCGGCCTGGCGGCGATCTCCTCGGTGCTGGAGCTGCTCGACGCCGGTTCCCACATCGTTTCCGGAAATGACCTCTACGGCGGTACCTTCCGCCTGTTCGAGCGGGTCCGCCGGCGCAGCGCCGGGCATCGCTTCAGCTTCGTCGACCCGACCGACCTGCAGGCCTTCGAGGCCGCGCTGACCCCGGAAACCCGCATGGTCTGGGTGGAAACCCCGAGCAACCCGCTGCTGCGCCTCACCGACCTGCGCGCCATCGCCCAGCTCTGCCGCGCCCGCGGCATCATCAGCGTGGCCGACAACACCTTCGCCAGCCCCTACATCCAGCGCCCCCTGGAACTGGGCTTCGACGTGGTGGTGCACTCCACCACCAAGTACCTGAACGGCCATTCCGACGTGATCGGCGGCATCGCCATCGTCGGCGACAACCCGGACCTGCGCGAGCGCCTGGGCTTCCTGCAGAACTCGGTGGGCGCCATCTCCGGGCCGTTCGACGCCTTCCTCACCCTGCGCGGGGTGAAGACCCTGGCGCTGCGCATGGAGCGCCATTGCAGCAACGCCCTGGCCCTGGCCCAGTGGCTGGAGCGCCAGCCGCAGGTGGCGCGGGTCTACTACCCCGGCCTGGCTTCGCACCCGCAGCATGAGCTGGCGAAACGGCAGATGCGTGGCTTCGGCGGGATGATCTCCCTCGACCTGCGCTGCGACCTGGCCGGCGCCCGGCGCTTCCTGGAGAACGTGCGGATCTTCTCCCTGGCGGAGAGCCTGGGCGGGGTGGAAAGCCTGATCGAGCATCCGGCGATCATGACCCACGCCAGCATCCCGGCGGAAACCCGCGCCGACCTGGGCATCGGTGACTCGCTGATCCGCCTGTCGGTGGGCGTCGAGGCGCTGGAGGACCTGCAGGCCGACCTGGCGCAGGCGCTGGCGAAGATCTGAGGCTCCGCAGGGAGCGGCGCCGACCGGCGCGGCTGCCGGCCATCGGGTGTCCCCGGCGAGCATGCCTCGGCGGATAACGCTCCGCGTTATTCGCCCTGCCGTTAAGGCGGGTTGGTGGCAGAGGCTGGGATAGGGCGCCCACCCCGGCAACGGATACGCCCACCGGAATCGCGAACGCGAAGATGAGAAAGCCCGCCGGATGGCGGGCTTTTTCGTGGTGGCAGGGATCAGCCCTCGTGGGTCAGGTGTCCGTCCACCAGGGTGTAACGCACTCGTCCCGGCAGGCAGTGACCGACGAACGGGCTGTTCTGCCCCTTCGAGTACCAGCTCTCACCGGCCAGGGTCGAACCCTGCGGGTCGAACAGCACCAGGTCGGCGGCCTGGCCCACCGCCAGGCGCCCGGCAGGCAGGCGCAGCGCCTGGGCCGGGCCGTGGGAGAGGCGGGCGAGCAGGGTCGGCAGGTCGAGCAGGCCGTCCTGCACCAGCGTCATCGCCAGCGGCAGCAGCAGCTCGGCGCCGCTGATGCCCGGCTCGGTGGCGGCGAACGGCGCGTTCTTGGCGTCCGCCTCGTGGGGTTGGTGGTGGCTGGCGATGGCTTGTACCACGCCGTTCTTCACCGCCTCGCGCAGGGCTTCGCGGTCGGCCTTGGTGCGCAGCGGCGGTTGCACGTGGTAGAGGCTGGAGAAGCCCACCAGCGCTTCGTCGGTGAGGATCAACTGGTACAGCGCCACGTCGCAGGTCACCGGCAGGCCGCGGGCCTGGGCCTGGGCGACAAGTTCGATGCCGCGGGCGCTGGTCAACTGGCTGAAGTGCGCGCGCACGCCGCTCTGTTCCACCAGCAGCAGGTTGCGGGCCAGGGCCACGGTCTCGGCGGTTTCCGGGATCCCCGCGAGGCCGAGGAAGCTGGCAGTCGGGCCTTCGTGGGCGAGGCCGCCTTCGGCGAGATCGGTGTCCTGCGAGGTGAAGATCACCGTCAGGTCGAAGGTCGCCGCGTACTCCAGGGCGCGCCGCAGGATGCGGTTGCTGGCGAAGCCATGCAGGCCATTGGTGAAGGCCACGCAACCGGTGTCGCGCAGGGCCACCAGTTCCGACAGTTGCTCGCCGCCGAAGCCGCGGGTCAGCGCGCCGATGGGGTAGACCTTGGCGTTGCCGGCCTCACGGGCCCGGTCGAGGATCAGCTCGGCCACCGCCGGGGTGTCCAGCACCGGCCGGGTATAGGGCGGGCAGCACAGGCTGGTGGTGCCGCCGGCCGCGGCGGCGCGGGTCTCGCTTTCGACGTTGCCCTTGCGTCCGTAGCCCGGCTCGCGCAGGGCGACGCTGAGGTCGACCAGTCCCGGCGCGGCCACCAGGCCGGCGCCGTCGAGGGTCTTCTGGGCGCTGAAGCCGGCCGGCGCGGCGCCGATGGCGACGATCTTGCCGGCCTCGATGTGGAGGTCGCCGACCTGGTCCAGGCCGCTGGCCGGGTCGATGACGCGGGCGCCTCGGATACTGATGGTCATTCGGCGTCCTCCTGTTCCAGCTGGCGTTGGGTGTTCTGGCCGCTCATGGCCATGGACAGCACCGCCATGCGGATGGCGATGCCGTAGGTGACCTGGTTGAGGATCACCGACTGGGCACCGTCGGCCACCGCCGACTCGATCTCCACGCCACGGTTGATCGGGCCAGGGTGCATGACGATGGCATCCGGCTTGGCCAGCTTCAGGCGCTTCTCGGTCAGGCCGTAGAGCTTGAAGAACTCGCCCTCGCTGGGTAGCAGGCCACCCTGCATGCGCTCGCGTTGCAGGCGCAGCATGATCACCACGTCGACGTCCTTCAGGCCTTCGTCGGCGTTGGTGAACACGCGCACGCCGTACTGCTCTTCCAGTCCGATCGGCAACAGGGTGCGCGGGGCGATCACGCGGATGTCCGGGCAACCCAGGGTCTTGAGCGCCAGCATGTTCGAACGGGCTACTCGCGAATGCAGGATATCGCCGACGATCGCCACCGATAGCTGCTCGAAGTTCCCTTTGTGCCGGCGGATGGTCAGCATGTCGAGCATCCCCTGGGTGGGGTGCGCGTGGCGGCCGTCGCCGCCGTTGATCACCGCCACGTTGGGGCTGACGTGCTCGGCGATGAAGTGCGCCGCGCCCGAGTCGCTGTGGCGCACCACGAACATGTCGGCGGCCATCGCCTCCAGGTTGCGCAGGGTGTCGGTGAGCGTCTCGCCCTTGCTGGTGGAAGAGGTGGATACGTTCAGGCTGATCACGTCGGCCGACAGCCGCTGGGCGGCCAGCTCGAAGGTGGTGCGGGTGCGCGTGGAGTTCTCGAAGAACACGTTGCAGACGGTCTTGCCGCGCAGCAGCGGGACCTTTTTCACCGCGCGGGCGCCGACCTCCAGGAAGGAATCGGCGGTATCGAGGATTTCGGTGAGCAGCTCGCGGGGCAATCCGTCGAGCGAGATGAAGTGGCGCAGCTGGCCCTGGTCGTTGAGCTGCAGCGGGCGCTTGGCGTCTGTCGGCATGGGGCAGGCCCTAGTGAAGAGGATCAGGAAGCGGAGGAAAGGACCTTGCGCTCGAGGGCGAGCGGTGCGGGACCGACCAATTTTACCCGTTCATCGCGACCCAGGGACAGGGTCTGGCCGACCACGTCGGGGCGGATAGGCAACTCCCGGGCGTTCAGGTCGAGCAGGCAGACCAGGGTCACGCTGGCCGGACGGCCGTAGTCGAACAGTTCGTTGAGCGCGGCGCGGATGGTGCGGCCGCTCATCAGCACGTCGTCCACCAGCACCAGGTGCTGGCCGTCGATCTCGAACGGCAGCGCCGACGGGCGGACCTGCGGATGCAGGCCGTTCTGGGTGAAGTCGTCGCGGTAGAAGGAGACGTCGAGGGTGCCCAGCGGCTCTTGGTTGCCCAGTTCCCTCAGCAGCGCCTCGGCGACCCAGATGCCGCCGGTGTGGATGCCGACGAAGCGCGGCCGCTCGATGCCTCGCTCGGCGAGATGGGCGCGCAGGTCGCTGGCCATGCGCGGCAGGAGTTCGGCGGGATTGGGTAGGCTCATGGTGGCTCCTCGCTGACATCGATGGGATGGCCGCCGGGAGAGCCCGCTGTAGGGAGGCGCCCGCGGTGGCGAAAGCATAATGGCAACCGGCGGCGTGCCGGCTGCCATGGGTCAATCCGGGTGTTCGGCCAGCCAGCCTTCCAGCAGCAGGGCGGCGGCCAGGGCGTCCACCGGTCGCTCGCGGTAGCCGTCGCGCTGGCCCTGAGCCAGGCGCTCGCCCTTGGCGGCATAGGTCGTGAGGCGTTCGTCGTGGGTAAAGACCGGCAGGTTGAAACGGCCGTTGAGGCGGCGGCCGAACTTTTCCGCGCGCTCGCTCATCTCGCTTGGGCTGCCGTCCATGTTCAGCGGCAGGCCGACGACGATGGCGTCCGGCTGCCATTCCTTGATCAGCGCTTCCACCCGGTTCCAGTCCGGCACGCCGTTCTGCGCCTTCAATACGCACAGCTCGCGGGCCTGGCCGGTCACCGCCTGGCCGACGGCGACGCCGATCTGCCGGGTGCCGTAGTCGAAGCCCAGCAGCAGGCGCAGCGGCTTGTCGCTGGCCATCAGGCGTGACCGGCCTGGGCGGTGAGCAGGCTGAGGTTGACGCCCAGGCGCGCGGCGGCGGCGCTGAGGCGCTCCTCGGCCGGCAGGTCGAAGAGGATCGCCGGGTCCGCCGGGCAGGTCAGCCAGGCGTTGTCGCTCAGCTCGGCCTCCAGCTGGCCGGCTTCCCAGCCGGCATAGCCGAGGCTGATCAGGCTCTTTTCCGGGCCGGTGCCGGCGGCGATGGCGAACAGCACGTCCTGCGAGGTGGACATCGCCAGCTCGCCCAGTTCCAGGGTCGACTGGTAGCTCAGGCCGCTGGGGTGGAGGACGAAGCCGCGGTCGGTCTGCACCGGGCCGCCGTTGTAGATGTCGATGTGCTGGCAGCGCGCCGGCGGCAGGGCGTCCGGCTTGAGCTGTTCGAGGACTTCCGCCAGGTTGAGGCCGCTGGGACGGTTGATCACCAGGCCCATGGCGCCCTGCTCGTTGTGTTCGACCAGGTAGGTCACGGTCTGGGCGAAATTGGGGTCGGCCATGTGCGGCATGGCGATCAGGAAATGATGCTTGAGGTAGGTTGGGCTGCTCTGTTTCATGGCCGCTAGTGTCCTGCTTCGGACGCGAGAAAGCCAGCCTTGCCGGCGCTACTTGCTGGACAGCCGGTCGCCGCGTTCGAAGCGCCAGGTACGGATGATCTCCAGCCGGTCGATGTCGGCCAGGTCGCCGCTGAACGGCGCATAGGGCGCGGCCAGGCGGACGATGCGCTGGGCGGCCTGGTCGAGGATCGGCTCGCCGGAAGACTCCAGCACCTGCACCTCGTAGATGGTGCCGTCGCGGTTGATCGACACCAGCAGTCGCAGGCTGCCGTAGAGCTTCTGCCGGCGGGCCTCGTCGGGGTAGTTGAGGTTGCCGATGCGTTCGATCTTCTTGCGCCAGTCTTCCTTGTACCAGGCGCCCTTGTCGCGCATGGTCGAGGCGGCGCTCAGGCGGTGGATGCGCGGGCGCTTGGCGTAGGCCTGCTGCTCCTTGGCCAGGTCGGCCTCGAGGCTGGCGATTTCCGCCGACAGCTGGGTTGAGTCGAAATGCGGCGCCGGCTTGGCGACCTGCTCGGCCTTCTGTGCCTGGGTCTTGCTCGGTGCCTTCTGCTGGCGCTGGCGGGTGGTGGTCACCGCGGCCTTGGGCGCCTCTTCGCTCCTGGCCTGCTTCGGCGTAGCCGGCGGCGCGACTTTCTTCACCTGGTTGTCCTGGAACGGCGCGACCTCGGTGGTCTTCGGCGCGGCCTTGTGCTCCAGGGTACCGCTGCCCTGCTGGTTCATCTGCGCGAGGTAGTCGGCCTTCTCCGGCGCCTTGTCGCTCTTGAAGGTGGCTAGGGTGATTTCCAGGGTCTTGCTGATCTGGCTCGGCGCGGGCATGGAGAAGCCCACCCCGAGGATGAAGGCGACGTGCAGGATGGCTGCGATGAACAGGGTGAAGCCCAAACGGTCCGCCGGGCGGACGCCGGCAGCGGCGGAGGGGGACTTGAGGACGGCGGCGTTCATTGCGGATCGTGGTGGCTGGCGTGGGGCGAAGTCTGCCGATGGGGGGCGGAAAAGTCTATGACGCACTCCGCGCCTTGGACACGCGGTCGCTCGCCGTGGCGCATCGGCCGGGCCGAGGCGGGCGGACCGAGGCCCGCCCGCGCGATTCAGCGGGCAGCCAGCTGGGCGGCGATGGCGTCCATCAGCTTGTCGCCGATGCGGGTGTCGAAGGCCTGGTCGATCTCGCGGATGCAGGTCGGGCTGGTGACGTTGATTTCCGTCAGATAATCGCCGATCACGTCGAGGCCGACGAACAGCAGGCCGCGCTCGCGCAGGTGCGGGCCGACCTCGGCGGCGATCCAGCGGTCGCGCTCGCTCAGCGGCTGGGCCACGCCGCGGCCGCCGGCGGCGAGGTTGCCGCGGGTCTCGCCCTGGGCGGGGATGCGCGCCAGGCAGTAGGGCACCGGTTCGCCGTCGATCATCAGGATGCGTTTGTCGCCGTCCTTGATTTCCGGCAGATAGCGCTGCGCCATGATCTGCTGGCTGCCATGCTGGGTGAGGGTCTCGAGGATCACCGAGAGGTTCGGGTCGCCTTCGCGGTGACGAAATATCGACGAACCGCCCATTCCGTCCAGGGGTTTGAGAATGATGTCACGATGCTCGGCGGCAAACTCGCGCAGAATATCGGATCGCCGGCTGACCATCGTCGGCGGAGTGCACTGGGTGAACTGCGTGGCGAAGAACTTCTCGTTGCAGTCGCGCAGGCTCTGCGGCCGGTTCACCACCAGGGCGCCGGCACGCTCGGCCTGTTCCAGCAGGTAGGTCGAATAGACGAATTCGTTATCGAAGGGCGGGTCCTTGCGCATCAGGATCACGTCCAGTTCGTGCAGCGGTTGGTCGCTTTCCGCTTCCAGTTCGAACCAGCGGGAGGCATCGTTGAAGACCTTCAGCGGGCGCATGCGTCCACGCGCGACGCCGGCCTTCTGGTAGAGGTCCTGCTGTTCCATGTAGAACAGCGACCAGCCGCGGGCCTGGGCAGCCAGCAGCATGGCGAGCGAGCTGTCCTTCTTGAAGTTGATGCGCGCGATGGGGTCCATGACGATCCCGAGGCGTACGCTCATGGGAATTCCTCCGAAAGGGGGTGGGTTGTCCGGTCGCGGCGGGGAGGCCGCGTGGCAAGCGGGTTTGACGCTCAGGTTGGCGCCCCGTTTGCGCTTGGTCAAGGAAAAAGCCGGCCTGTTCCGGGCATTATGGATAGAGTTGCGTCGAGTGTGCTAAAAAGGCCCGCGATTGGGTCGCAGCCCGTCGGTGACAGGGCGTTAGCGCACTGAAGAAAACACAGAAGAATGATTCACCGAGTCGATATAGGGCGAACATGGAACAGCAATCCGACGGTTTGAAAGTGATGGTGATCGACGATTCGAAAACGATTCGTCGCACCGCCGAAACACTGCTGAAAAAGGTCGGTTGCGACGTGATCACGGCAATCGACGGCTTCGATGCCCTGGCGAAGATCGCCGATACCCATCCGAACATCATTTTCGTCGACATCATGATGCCGCGCCTGGATGGCTATCAGACCTGCGCCCTGATCAAGAACAACAGCGCGTTCAAGTCCACCCCGGTGATCATGCTGTCCTCCAAGGACGGCCTGTTCGACAAGGCCAAGGGGCGCATCGTCGGCTCCGACCAGTACCTCACCAAGCCGTTCAGCAAGGAAGAGCTGCTGGGCGCGATCAAGGCACACGTACCCAGCTTCACCCCGGTGGACGCCGTTTCCTGATATCCGGCCGCATGGCCGTTGATGCTTATTTCGTGATGGGGATCCCATGGCTCGTATTTTGATTGTTGATGACTCTCCGACCGAGATGTACAAGCTGACCGCCATGCTGGAAAAGCATGGTCACCAGGTACTCAAGGCCGAGAACGGCGGCGACGGCGTCGCCCTGGCCCGCCAGGAAAAGCCCGACGTGGTCCTGATGGACATCGTCATGCCCGGCCTCAACGGCTTCCAGGCGACCCGTCAGTTGACCAAGGACGCCGAGACCAGCGCCATCCCGGTGATCATCGTCACCACCAAGGACCAGGAGACCGACAAGGTCTGGGGCAAGCGCCAGGGCGCGCGCGACTACCTGACCAAGCCGGTGGACGAAGAGACCCTGCTGAAAACCATCAATGCGGTGCTGGCGGGCTGAGCCCGTCGCAGCGCATCGCTCACCCTGACCCCGGAAAGACCAGGCCCCGCATGTCGGACGTTCAGACCCCCTTCCAGCTCCTCGTCGACATCGATCAGCGCTGCCGACGCCTGGCCGCCGGCCTGCCGGCCCAGCAGGAGGCGGTGCAGAGCTGGAGCGGGATCGGCTTCCGCATGGGCGGGCGGTTCTTCGTCGCCCCCATGGGGGAGGTCGGCGAAGTCCTGCACGAACCGCGCTACACCCAGCTGCCGGGCGTGAAGACCTGGGTCAAGGGGGTGGCCAACGTACGTGGCCGCCTGCTGCCGATCATGGACCTCTGCGGTTTCCTCGGCACCGAACTGTCGCCCTTGCGCAAGCAGCGGCGGGTGCTGGTGGTGGAGCACCTGGACGTGTTCGCCGGCCTCATCGTCGATGAGGTGTTCGGCATGCAGCACTTCCCGGTGGACACCTTCAGCGAACAGCTGCCGCCACTAGAAGCGGCACTGCAACCCTTCATTCATGGCGTCTTCCATCGAGAGCAGCCGTGGCTGGTGTTCAGCCCGCATGCGCTGGCGCAACACCAGGGCTTCCTCGACGTCGCCGTATAAACAGCTTCACCGGTTGGGCCGGTCTGCCGGCCCGTGTCGTGACATGGAAATCGTAATCGTGGTCGGTCCGGGCGGGGGCCAAATATGAAGAAAATCAACGCAGGCAATCTTTTCGCGGGCATGCGCAGCAGCTCGGTGATCGCGGGGCTGTTCATCGTCCTCATCGTCTCGATCGTGTTGCTGTTCGCCAACTTTGCCTACCTCAACACCCAGTCGAACCATGACAAGCAGTACATCGGCCATGCCGGCGAACTGCGCGTCCTGTCGCAGCGGATCGCGAAGAACGCCACCGAAGCGGCGGCGGGCAAGGGCGAGGCGTTCAAGCTCCTGAAGGATGCGCGCAACGACTTCGAGAAACGCTGGAACATCTTGGTCAACGGCGACGAGAGCACATCCCTGCCGCCCAGCCCCGAAGCGGTGAAGCCGCAGATGGACGTGGTGCAGCAGGACTGGGACGGTCTGCGCAAGAACGCCGACTCCATCCTCGCCAGCGAACAGACCGTACTGTCCCTGCACCAGGTGGCCTCGACCCTCGCCGAAACCATCCCGCAGCTGCAGGTGGAATACGAAGAGGTGGTCGACATCCTGCTGGAGAACGGTGCCCCGGCCGACCAGGTCGCGGTCGCCCAGCGCCAGTCGCTGCTCGCCGAACGTATCCTCGGCTCGGTGAACAAGGTGCTGGCCGGCGACGAGAACTCGGTGCAGGCCGCCGACAGCTTCGGCCGCGACGCCAGCCTGTTCGGCCGCGTACTGAAGGGCATGCAGGAAGGCAACGCGGCGATGAGCATCTCCAAGGTGACCAACGCCGAGGCGGTGGATCGCCTGAACGAGATCGCCGAACTCTTCGAGTTCGTCTCCGGCTCGGTGGACGAGATCCTCGAGACCTCGCCCGACCTGTTCCAGGTCCGGGAAGCGGCGAACAACATCTTCAGCGTTTCGCAAACCCTGCTGGACAAGGCCTCGCAACTGGCCGACGGCTTCGAGAACCTGGCCGGCGGGCGTAGCATCAACCTGTTCGCCGGTTACGTCCTCGGCGCCCTGGCCCTGGCCTCGATCATCCTGATCGGCCTGGTGATGGTGCGCGAGACCAACCGCCGGCTGGCCGAGACCGCCGAGAAGAACGACCGCAACCAGGCCGCGATCCTGCGTCTGCTCGACGAGATCGCCGACCTCGCGGACGGCGACCTGACCGTGGCCGCGACCGTGACCGAGGACTTCACCGGCGCCATCGCCGACTCGATCAACTACTCCATCGACCAGCTCCGCGAACTGGTGGAGACCATCAACCAGACCGCCGTGCAGGTGGCCGCAGCGGCCCAGGAAACCCAGTCCACCGCGATGCACCTGGCCGAAGCCTCCGAGCACCAGGCGCAGGAAATCGCCGGCGCCTCGGCGGCGATCAACGAAATGGCGGTGTCGATCGACCAGGTATCGGCGAACGCCTCGGAATCCTCGGCGGTAGCGGAACGTTCGGTAGCCATCGCCAACAAGGGCAACGAGGTGGTGCACAACACCATCACCGGCATGGACAACATTCGCGAGCAGATCCAGGACACCTCGAAGCGAATCAAGCGCCTCGGCGAGTCGTCCCAGGAGATCGGCGACATCGTCAGCCTGATCAACGACATCGCCGACCAGACCAACATCCTCGCCCTGAACGCCGCGATCCAGGCGTCGATGGCCGGGGACGCGGGCCGCGGCTTCGCCGTGGTAGCGGACGAGGTACAGCGACTGGCGGAACGTTCCTCGGCGGCGACCAAGCAGATCGAGGCGCTGGTGAAGACCATCCAGACCGACACCAACGAAGCGGTGATCTCGATGGAGCAGACCACCTCCGAGGTGGTCCGCGGCGCGCGCCTGGCCCAGGACGCCGGTGTGGCCCTGGAGGAGATCGAGAAGGTATCCAAGACCCTCGCGGCACTGATCCAGAACATCTCCAACGCCGCCCGTCAGCAGGCATCGTCGGCCGGCCACATTTCCAACACCATGAACGTCATTCAGGAGATCACCTCGCAGACCTCCGCCGGTACCACCGCCACCGCGCGGAGCATCGGCAACCTGGCGAAGATGGCGAGCGAGATGCGCAACTCGGTATCCGGCTTCAAACTGCCGGAGGGCGTGGAGCAGGCCTGAGCATAGGCGCGGCGGCCGCCTGGCGGGCGCCGCGTCGACACCTTGGACGAGGGGCACGGCATGCAGGCGAACGGCGTCTGGTCACTGCAGCCGCTGGCCGATATGTCGGCAGCGGAGTTCCGCGACTGGCAGGTCCTGTTGGAGAACCGCACCGGCGTGGTGCTCAACGAGCAGCGCCGGACGTTCCTGCAGGCCAGCCTGACCGCGCGCATGCGTGAACTGGGCATCGGCGACTACCACAGCTACTACCGCCAGGTGACCGACGGTCCGCGTGGCGCAGTGGAGTGGGCGACCCTGCTGGACCGCCTGACCGTCCAGGAAACCCGTTTTTTCCGTCATCCCCCGTCTTTCGAGCTGCTCGAGCGCTACCTGGGCGAGCGCCTGCGCCGCGAAGGCATGCCGCGGCCCTGGGCCCTGTGGAGCGTCGGCTGCTCCAGCGGCGAGGAACCCTACTCGCTGGCGATGTGCGCCGCGCAGGCGTTGCGCGGGCAGGAACGGGAAGATTTTTTCGGCGTCACCGGGACGGATATCAGCCTTCACGCCCTGCAGCGGGCGCGGCAGGCGAACTATCCGGCCCGCAAGCTGGAGCAACTGGAGGCCGGACTGGTCGAACGCTATTGCGAACGCCAGGCCGACGGCAGCTTCAGCGTGAAAACGATACTGACCGAGCGCGTCTGCTGCGCCCGGCTGAATGTGCTGGACCTGGCGAAGGCGCCCTGGTCCGGCATGGACGTGATTTTTTGTCAGAACCTGCTGATCTACTTCCGTCGCTGGCGACGGCGCGAGATCCTCAACCGGTTGGCCGAACGGCTGGCGCCGGGAGGCTTGCTGGTGATCGGGGTCGGCGAAGTGGTCGACTGGAGCCATCCGGAGCTCGAGCCGGTCGCCGACGAGCGGGTCCTGGCCTTTACCCGTAAGGGGTACTCAGGCACATGAATGGAGTGGCTATGGGTGACCGGCACGACTACGTCGCTCTGGAATGGGTGAAAGGCGAGATCGCCGAAACCCTGAAACAGGCGCGCCAGGCGCTGGAAGCGTTCGTCGAGAACCCGCAGGACCCGACCCGCATGCGGTTCTGCCTGACCTACGTGCACCAGGTGCAGGGCACCCTGCAGATGGTCGAGTTCTACGGCGCGGCCCTGCTCGCCGAGGAAATGGAGCAGTTGGTCCAGGCCTTGCTGGACGGTCGCGTGCCGAACCAGAGCGAGGCCCTGGAAGTGCTGATGCAGGCGATCCTGCAACTGCCGGTCTACCTCGACCGGATCCAGACCGCCCGGCGCGACCTGCCGATGGTGGTCCTGCCGCTGCTCAACGACCTGCGCGCCGCGCGCGGCGAGAAGCTGCTCTCGGAAACCAGCCTGTTCGCGCCCGACCTGTCGCAGCGCCAGCCGCAATTGGACGGCGAGGCCATCGCGCAACTGCGCACCGACGAACTCGGCGGCTTGCTGCGCAAGCTGCGCCAGACCCAGCAGATGGCCCTGGTCGGCCTGCTGCGCAACCAGGACGTGGCCACCAGCCTCGGCTACCTGGCGCGTGTCTATGCGCGCCTGGAGGGCCTGTGCCGCGAGGCACCGCTGGGGCCGCTGTGGAGCATCGCTTCCGGCCTGGTCGAGGGCCTGGCCAACGGTAGCGTGGTCAACAGCGCCTCGGTGCGCACCCTGCTGCGCCAGCTCGACCGCGAACTCAAGCGCCTGGTCGAGCAGGGCGCCGACGGCCTGAACCAGGCCGCGCCGGACGAGCTGGTGAAGAACCTGCTGTTCTACGTGGCCAAGGCGCCTTCGCAGTCGCCGCGAATCCGCGCACTGAAGGAACAGTACCGCCTCGACGAGGCGCTGCCCGACCACGAGACGGTGGACGCCGAGCGCGCCCGCCTCGCCGGACCCGACCGCGACGCGATGCGTTCGGTGGTCGGTGCGTTGTGCGAGGAACTGGTGCGGATCAAGGACAGCCTCGACCTGTTCGTGCGCAGCGACCGTGGCCACCCCTCGGAACTGGACGCCCTCCTGGCGCCGCTCAAGCAGATCGCCGATACCCTGGCGGTGCTCGGCTTCGGCCAACCGCGCAAGGTCATCCTCGACCAGTTGGACGTCATCCACGCCCTGGCCCAGGGCCGCCGCGAGCCGAGCGACGCGATCCTGATGGACGTCGCCGGCGCGTTGCTCTACGTCGAGGCCACCCTGGCCGGCATGGCCGGTCCCGGCGACGAGCGCAACAGCGAGGAAAGCCGCCTGCCCACCACCGATGTGGCGCAAATCCACCAGTTGGTGATCAAGGAAGCGCGCAACGGTCTGGAGCAGGCCAAGGACGCGATCATCGAGTTCATCGCCTCGCAGTGGAACCACGAGCACCTGGCCCGCGTGCCGGAGCTGCTGACCCAGGTCCGCGGCGGCCTGGCGATGATCCCGCTGGAGCGCGCCGCGACCCTGCTGGAAACCTGCAACCGCTATATCCAGGAACAGCTGCTGGCGCGCAAGGCGGTGCCGGACTGGCAGAGCCTGGATACCCTGGCCGATGCCATCACCAGCGTCGAGTATTACCTGGAGCGCCTGAGCGAGGACCATGCCAGCCAGAGCGACCTGATCCTCGACGTCGCCGAGGACAGCTTGGCGAACCTCGGCTATACGCTGAAACCGAATTCGTCGGCCCCGGCCGAGCCCGGCCTGTCCGGGCCCGCTGCCATCGCGTCCCCGGCTGCCGAGCCGGAGAGGCCGGAGGCGGTCGTCGAGGTCGCCGAGACAGCGGAGCAACCGCCCGCCGACACGGCTCCTGCCGAGGCGGCGAGGGGAGATGCCCCGCTGCTGGCCAGCGACGACAACTGGACCCTTGGCGAAGTCGCGCCCGACGCCGGCGAGCCGTCCCTCGACCTGGCCCTGGACCTGCCGCTGGACGATTCCGCCGAAGTGCCGCCGGCGTTGCCGGAGGTGGTCGAGGAGAGCGGCCAGCCGCAGTCGACCCCGGCGCCTGCCCGCAGCCTGGACGATTTCAGCCTCGACGAGATCGATCTCTCCGGCCTCGACCTGCCCGCCGATGCGGCCCCGGCCTCCGGGCCGGCGGCCCTGGCGGACTGGTCGCTGCCGGAGCAGTGGGGGCTCGGCGATGACCTGGCGCAGCCGGCGCAGGCCGACGAGACGTTGGATCTGAGCCTGGAGGAGCCGGCGCTGTCCTTCGACGCGCCGCTGGAAAGCCTCGAGCCGTTGCCGGCGCTGGAGCCTTTCGACGGCTCCGCTGAACAGGAGCTGGTTCTCGATGCGCTCGATCCGCTGCCGTTGGATGTAGCCTTGCCGGAGGCGGAGGGCGAGGTGTCCGCCTGGGAGGGCTCGAGCCTGGAGGAACTGGATCTTTCCGACCTCGATCTCCCCGAGGTGCAATTGCCCGAGGCCGAGGCGCCGCCTGCCGCCGAGGCGCTCGCCAGCGCAGCGCCGGCCCTGTCTCTGGCCGAGGTGATGGCTGCGCCGGTGCAGCCGATCAACCCGCCGGCGCAGAACGTTCCGGTCAGCCTGCTGCCGCCGCCGGCCGACGAGGAGCCGGTGGACGAGGAACTGCGCGAGGTCTTCATCGAGGAGGCCGGCGAGGTCCTGGAGACCCTCGGCCGCTACCTGCCGGCCTGGAAAGCCGACCACGACGACCGCGACGCGCTGACCGAGGTACGCCGTGCCTTCCATACCCTCAAGGGCAGCGGACGGATGGTCCGTGCCCTGGTGATCGGCGAACTGGCCTGGTCGATAGAGAACCTGTTCAACCGCGTGCTCGATCGCAGCATCGCCGCCAGCGAGCCGGTTCAGCGAGTGGTGGACCAGGTCGTGGCCCTGTTGCCTGAGCTGGTCGAGGAGTTCGCCGCCAATGCCCAGCGCCAGCGCGACGATGTCGACCTGCTGGCGGCCACCGCGCATGCCCTGGCCAAGGGCGAGCCGCTGCCGGAACCGCCGGCGCCGGACGACGGCGGAGTACCGCCGGAAGCCGGGGCGGAGCAGCCGTCGAGCCTGGAGAACGGAGTCCAGGCGCCGCCATTGGCCGACGCGCCGCAGGCCGCTGCCGAGGCGCAGAGCGACGTCGAACTGCTCGATCCGCAACTGCTGGAGATCTTCACCAACGAGGCGGAGACCCATCTCGAGGCCCTGGTCGGCTTCCTCGCCGACTGCGCCCGCGAACTGCCGCAGCCGGTCACCGATGCCTTGCAGCGTGCCCTGCATACCCTCAAGGGTAGCGCGCACATGGCCGGCATCCTGCCGATCGCGGAGATCGCCACGCCGCTGGAAAAACTGGTCAAGGAATACAAGTCCAACCTGCTCGCCTTCGACCTGCGCGAAGCCGAGTTGCTGCACGACGCCGAGCAACTGTTCCGCATCGGCCTGGAACAGGTCGGTGCGCACCGGCCGTTGAACCCGATCCCCGGCAGCGATGCGCTGCTGGAGCGTATCGAGGCACTGCACCAGGAGCGCATCGCCTCGCTCGAGGCCGAGCGCTACAGCGATGCCGGCGAGCGCCGCGATCCGTTGCTGATCGAGGCGTTCCTCGTCGAAGGCATGGACATCCTGCTGGACGCCGAGGACTTGCTCGAGCGCTGGCACGAGCATCCGCAGGAGCGCCAGGAGCTGAGCGCGCTGCGCGAGGAACTCAGCGCTCTGGACCAGGGCGCCCGGCATGCCGAGCTGCCGCAGGTGGAAGAACTCTGCCAGGCCTTGCTGGCGCTCTACGATGCCGTCGAGGAAGGCCGCCTGGCGGTCAGCCCGGCGTTCTTCGAGGAAGCCCGCCAGGCCCATGAGGCGCTGATCGGGATGATGGACCAGGTCGCCGCCGGCCTGCAGGTCACGCCGCGTCCGGAGCGGGTCGCGGCCCTGCAGGAACTGTTGGAAGCGCCCGCCGCCGAGGCCGTTCCGTTCATCGACCCGGAGAGCCTCGGCGCCGACGATTTCCCCCCGGAAGACGAAGAGCTGGCCCTCCCCGAGGCGGTCTTCGAAGAGGCCGGGACGCCTGCCGAGGAGACCGTACCGGCAGCGCCTGCACCGGCTCCCGGCCGCGAGCTGGACGAGGAAATGGTGTCGATCTTCCTCGAAGAGGCGGTGGACATCCTCGAAAGCGCCGGCCAGGCACTGGCCCAATGGCAGGCCGAGCCGGGCGCGCTGTCTTCGCTCAGCGCCCTGCAGCGCGACCTGCACACCCTCAAGGGCGGCGCACGGATGGCCGAGATCGCCGAGATCGGCGACCTGGCCCACGAGCTGGAGGCCCTCTATGAAGGACTGGTCGACCGCCGTTACCAGCACTCCCCGCAACTGGCCGGATTGCTGCAAGCCTGTCACGACCGCCTGGCCGAACAGCTCGACCAGTTGAGCGCCGGCCAGCCCCTGGCCGACCCGCACGACCTTATCCAGGCGATCCGCCGGTTCCGCCAGGGCCCGCTGGCCGAGGCCGCGACACCGGGCGAGGCGGAAAGCCCCGTCGAGGAACTCGTTGCACCGGCCGTCGAGGTGCCCGCCGCGCCTGCCGCGACGCAGCCGCCCGCTGCGGAGGCGTTCGAAGAGCGCGATCCCGAACTGGTGGAGATCTTCCTCGAGGAAGGCTTCGATATCCTCGACAGCGCTGCCGCCGCGTTGCAGCGCTGGATCGACGACGTCGACAACACCATCGAACTGGAAGCCTTGCAGCGCGACCTGCATACCCTCAAGGGCGGTGCGCGGATGGCCGAGATCGGCGAGATCGGCGACCTCGCCCATGAGCTTGAATTCCTCTACGAAGGCCTCTGCGGCGGACGCCTGCGCGCCAGCCCGGCCTTGTTCGGCCTGCTGCAGCGCTGCCACGACGAGCTGGCCGAGATGCTCGAGGCGGTGCGTGGCCATCGCACGCTGCCCGACGGGCAGGCGCTGATCGCGGAGATCAGGCGCCTGCGCAGCGATCCCGACGAGCAACTGAGCGTACCCACCAGCGTCAGCCTCAAGCCGCTGGCGGCGAAGGGTGCGGCGGCCGACGAGAGCGAGATCCTCGACATCTTCCTCGAGGAAGCCGACGACCTGCTGGAGAACCTCGAACTGGCGCTCGGCCGCTGGGACGGCGGCAACGGCGACGCCCAGCCGCTGGACGACCTGCTGCGGATCCTGCACACCCTCAAGGGCGGTGCGCGCCTGGCCGGGCAGACCGAGCTGGGCAACCTGGCCCACGACCTCGAGCAGCATCTCACCGATGCGCAGCAACAGGGCGCGCCGTGGCCGGACAGCCTGCTGCTGGATGCGCAGTCGGGGCTGGAAGGCCTGCAGCGGCAGGTCGACCTGTTGCGCGAGCGGCTGGCCGAGGACGACGAGGCCGGTGAACGGCCCGAGCCCGCCCAGGCGCTGGTCCAGGCCGACGATACCGACCGCGCGGTGGCCTCCGCGCTGGCCGAGCTGACCCGCCTGGCCCCGGCGGCCGGCGCGATCATGGCGGCCGAGGCGGCGCCTCCGGCTGCTCCGGCCACCACCCTGCCGTTCGTGCGCAAGGCCCAGGAGGCGGCCCAGGAGGCCGCTTCCCGGCGTGCCCCGCAGGAACTGGTGAAGGTGCCGGCGGAACTGCTGGAGAACCTGGTCAACCTGGCGGGCGAGACCTCGATCTTCCGCGGCCGGGTCGAGCAGCAGGTGAGCGACGTCGGCTTCACCCTCGGCGAGATGGAGTCCACCATCGAGCGGGTGCGCGACCAGTTGCGCCGCCTCGACACCGAGACCCAGGCGCAGATCCTCTCGCGTCACCAGGCCGATGCCGAACGCGCCGGCTACGAAGAATTCGACCCGCTGGAAATGGACCGCTATTCGCAGTTGCAGCAGCTCTCGCGCGCACTCTTCGAATCGGCCTCCGACCTTCTCGACCTGAAGGAAACCCTGGCGGCGAAGAACCGCGACGCGGAGACCCTGCTGCTGCAACAGGCGCGGGTCAACACCGAACTCCAGGAAGGCCTGATGCGTACCCGCATGGTGCCGTTCGATCGGCTGGTACCGCGTTTGCGGCGGATCGTCCGGCAGGTGGCCGGCGAACTCGGCAAGCAGGTCGAGTTCGTGGTCGGCAACGCCGACGGCGAGATGGATCGTACCGTTCTCGAACGCATCGTCGCGCCGCTGGAGCACATGCTGCGCAACGCCGTGGACCACGGCATCGAGTCCGGCGAGACACGCCGCGCGGCGGGCAAGCCGGAGCACGGTACGATCCGCCTGAACATCGGCCGCGAGGGCGGCGACATCCTCCTCACCCTCTCCGACGACGGCGCCGGCATCCGCCTCGACGCGGTACGGCGCAAGGCCATCGAGCGTGGCCTGATGAGCGCCGACAGCGACCTCAGCGATCATGAAGTGCTGCAGTTCGTGCTCGAGTCCGGCTTCTCCACCGCCGAAAAGGTCACCCAGATCTCCGGGCGCGGCGTCGGCCTCGACGTGGCCAACTCCGAGGTCAAGCAGCTCGGCGGCTCGGTGAGCATCCAGACCGAGCCGGGCCAGGGCACCCGCTTCAACGTGCGGCTGCCGTTCACCGTGTCGGTGAACCGGGCGCTGATGGTGCTATCCGGCGAGGATCTCTACGCGGTGCCGCTGAACACCATCGAGGGCATCGTGCGGGTTTCGCCCTACGAACTGGAGGCGCTCTACGACCAGCGCGGCGAGGCGGGGCTGGATACGCCCAGCTTCGAATACGCCGGGCAGTCCTACGAACTGAAGTACCTCGGCGAGCTGCTGAACAACGGCCAGGAACCCAAGCTGGTCGGCCAGTCGCTGCCCTTGCCGGTGATCCTGGTGCGCTCCTCGGAGCATGCGGTGGCGGTGCAGGTCGACTCGCTGGCCGGTTCCCGCGAGATCGTGGTGAAGAGCCTCGGTCCGCAGTTCGCCGGGGTCGCCGGGATTTCCGGGGCGACCCTGCTCGGCGATGGCCGGGTGGTGGTGATCCTCGACCTGCTGGCGACCATCCGCTCCCGGCACGCGCTGCTCGGCCAGGAAAACCGTCGCGAACGCCTGGCGCTGCGCCAGGAAATGGCGGCGAGCGAAAGCGAGCAGCAGCGGCCGCCGCTGGTCATGGTGGTGGACGACTCGGTCACCGTGCGCAAGGTCACCACCCGCCTGCTGGAGCGCAACGGCATGAACGTGCTGACCGCGAAGGACGGCGTGGACGCCATCGCCCAGCTCCAGGAGCACCGTCCGGACATCCTCCTGCTGGACATCGAGATGCCGCGCATGGACGGTTTCGAGGTCGCCACCCTGGTGCGCCACGACGAGCGCCTGGGCAACCTGCCGATCATCATGATCACCTCGCGGACCGGCGAGAAACACCGCGAGCGCGCGCTGGGCATCGGCGTCAACCAGTACCTCGGCAAGCCTTACCAGGAAACCGAGCTGCTCGAAGCCATCCAGTCCCTGGTCGGCCAGCATGAGTGAGCGCGCCACGCCACGGGTCGCGGTGATCGCCGACACCTCGTTGCAGCGCCACGTGTTGCAACAGGCGCTGCTCGGCCATGGCTACGAGGTGGTGCTCAACGCCGACCCGGCCAGGGTCGACGACGCCGCGCTGGAGTGCGCGCCCGACCTGTGGCTGGTGGACCTGACCCAGCAGGACGACTCGCCGCTGCTGGACAGCCTGCTGGAGCAGGACTGTGCGCCGGTGCTGTTCGGCGAGGGCCACGCGCCGGAGCGGCATACCGAACATTACCCGCGCTGGGAGCGGCGGCTGATCGGCAAGCTGAAGCGCTTGATCGGCGACCCCAGCGATGGCGTTGGCGACAGCCTCGGCGCATTGCTCGACGAGGAGCGTCCGCCGCGCCTGGAGATTCCCGGCGACCTCGCGGCGATGCCGCTGCAGGCCGGCGAAGCGGCCCGCGAGGTGTGGCTGCTGGCGGCCTCGCTCGGCGGCCCGGCGGCGGTGAAGGCATTTCTCGACGCCTTGCCCGGCGGCCTGCCGATCGGCTTCCTCTATGCCCAGCACATCGACGCCAGCTTCGAGCAGAACCTGCCGCAGGCAGTCGGCCGGCACAGCCAGTGGCATGTGAAGAACGTCCGCGACGGTGAAGCGCTGCGTTGCGGCGAGGTCATGGTGGTGCCGGTGCTGCACGAACTCGGTTTCCACCACGATGGGCGACTGAAATGCAGCCAGCGTCCCTGGCCGGAACCCTACACCCCGTCCATCGACCAGATGATGCTCAACCTGGCCCAGCAGTTCGGGCCCGACTGCGGGGTGATCGTCTTCAGCGGCATGGGTAGCGACGGCAGCGCCGCTGCCGCCTACGTGCGGCGCCAGGGTGGCGAGGTATGGACCCAGCGCGCCGACAGTTGCGTCTGTTCGAGCATGCCGGACAGCTTGCGCGAAGCCGGTTACAGCAGTTTCAATGCCAGCCCCCGCGAACTGGCCGAGGCATTGGTCAAGCATCTGGCCGCACGCTGCGCGCCGACAGGAGTCGAAACATGAACCAGGCCGTGATCGAGCAGGATGGCATGAGCCGGAACACCCCAGCCAACCCGACCCCGGACAGCCTCACCGGGCTGCTCCTGCCGCTGAGCGACCGCACCCTGCTGTTGCCCAACGTCGCCGTGGCCGAACTGATCGCCTATCGCAACCCGCAGGTCGCCGCCGGCGTGCCGCAGTGGTACCTGGGCCAGGTGGCCTGGCGCGACCTGCGCCTGCCGCTGCTGTCCTTCGAGGCGGCCTCCAGCGGCGAACAGCAGCCGGTACTCGGCAGCAGCGCGCGGGTGGTGGTCATCAACGCCCTCGGCGGACGACCCCATGTGAAATTCCTCGCCCTGCTGGTGCAGGGCATTCCGCGCTCGGTGCGGCTGGACGCCAATCTCGCGAGCACCGCCGCGCCGCTGGCGGCGCTGGAACTGGCGGCGGTGGACATCGGCGGCGAAACCGCGCGGATTCCGGACCTGGCCGGGCTCGAAGAGAAGCTCGCCGACGCCGGCCTGATCTGAGCCGTCCATGGCCGGCCTGCAACACGCGCGGATCGGCGCCTCCCTCGAGGTCGCCAGCGCCAGCCTGGCCGGGCACCGCTTCGAGAAGCACAGCCACGACGAGTTCGTCATCAGCGCCAACCTCTGCGGATTGGAAGATGTCTGGCTGGATGGCCGTACCTTCCAGGCCGACAGCGGCGACCTGACCCTCTACAACCCGGGGCAGATCCAGGGCGGCGGCGTCCGCGACGGCCAGCCCTGGCGCTTCGCCAGCCTCTATCTGCCTGCCGCCGAACTGGCGAGCAGCCTGGATCTTTCCTCCGTCGAGTTCGACCGCCCGCTGCTGCGCAATCCGGCGCTGGGCCGCGAGTTGGCCGCCAGCATCGAAGCCTTGCTGGCCAGCGACCGCTTCGCCCGCGAACGGGGCGAGGAGCGCCTGCTGGAGTTCCTCGGCCGCCTGCTGGCGGCGAGCGGCACCCGCCTGCCGCAGAGGGCCGATCCTGGGCGCCCGGCTGTCGCCCGCCTGCAGGCGCTGCTCGCCGAGCGCCTGGCCGAGCCGCCGGACCTGGATGGGATGGCGGAGCAGGTGGGCCTGTCGAAATACCACCTGCTGCGGGCGTTCAAGAAGGCCACCGGGCTCAGCCCGCGACAGTGGAGCATGCAATTGCGCACCCGCCGCGCCCTCGGCCTGTTACGCCGTGGCCTGGCGGTGGGCGAGGTGGCCCACGCCCTGGGCTTCGCCGACCAGAGCCACCTGACCCGTTACTTCACCAGCGCCTACGGCATTTCGCCGGGCCGCTACCAGCGCGCTGTGCGCGGCTGAACTGCGCAATCCGGTTCAAGTCCGCTTCGCTGCCGGCCGGGATAATCCGACGACCCACCCACGGAGTCGTCGTCCCATGCTCGCCATCTTCCTCGCCGCCTTGCTGTTCGGTTTCGCCTTCAATGTTTCTCCTGGCGCGGTGTTCAGCGAAACGCTGCGCCGTGGTTTGACCGGCGGCTTCCGCCCGGCGTTGCTGGTGCAACTGGGGTCGCTGATCGGCGATGCCGTCTGGGCCCTGCTCGGGCTCACCGGGCTGGCGCTGCTGCTGGGCTACGAACAGGTGCGGATTCCCCTGACCCTGGCCTGTGCCGCCTACCTGGCCTGGCTAGGCGTGCAAGGCTTGCGCGACGCCTGGAGTCCGCCGCTGGCGGCGGAGGATGCCGGCGAGCAGGGGCGCAACGCCTTCGGCGCCGGCGCGGCGATCTCCCTGTCCAACCCGAAGAACGTGGTCTATTGGGGCGCCCTCGGCAGCGCCCTGGCGGGGATCGTCGACGGCACGCCGAACCAGGCGCAGTCGCTGGTGTTCTTCGCCGGTTTCATGCTCTCGTCGCTGATCTGGTGCTTTTGCTGCGCGGCGCTGGTGGACTGGCTGCGGCGCAACACCTCGCTGTTCTGGCACCGCGTCAGCTACGCCGGTTGCGGCGTGCTCCTGCTCGGCCTGGCGGGACTGGCGCTGCGCGGGCTGTAGCCGCGCCTCAGGCCGGCGCCAGGCGCCGCCGCAGCAGGCGTTGGCGCAGGCTTTCGAACCTGCCGAGGTCGACATGCCGGGCATGGTCGCCGACGACGATCCGGCCGTCGGGCAGCTCCGCCCAGTGCTGTAGTCCGCCCTCCAGGTCCAGTTCGCCGTAGCGGATGCGCAGCGCCCGGCCGGATTCGAGGTGCCAGAGCTGGGCGAGGTCCCGCGAGCGATGCGGTTCCAGCCACGGTGCCAGGAGCAGCCAGCCTCCGTCCAGGGCCTGGAGCTTCAGGTAGGGACCTTCGGCCAGGCCGTCCAGCGAGTGGCTGCGGATCTCGCCGCTGTCGAGCCGGCCTTCGCAGAGCGTTTCACGCTCCAGCCAGACGATGGTCCCGGGCGCCGCCGAGGTCGGTTGCGCCGGATCGGCGGGCAGATCCTTGCCGACGGGGAACGGCAGGGGCTGGATGCGTGCCTCGCGCCATTCGAAGAACTGCCCGCGGGAGAGCAGGCAGACGCGCTGGTCCGGAGTGGTGAAGACCGCCGGCGGATTCTCGATGGAGTGCCGCGCTTGCGGCACCTCGAAGAGCAACCGTGGTTCGTCGTTGCCCTGGGCGAAGCCCGGATAGAGGAAGAACAGGCCGCGGTCGGCCAGGAGCAGGTCGTCCCCGGCCAGGCCGATGGCAAGTTCCGGGGTGCGGCGTTGGCGCAACGACTGCGCCGGCGGCAGCGGCAAGGGCGGTAGTTCGGGCGTCAACGAGGCGAGGTCGCGGGAGCGATGCAGCCAGGCGTAGGGGCTTCCCGAACGGGTCATCCTGACCCAGGCGTGCAGGCCGTCCGCCGAACTGGCCCGGCAGAGCAACGCGCCCTGGGTTTCCTCCGCGCCATCGGGCAGGCGTTGCAGCCTGGGCCATTGGCGCAGGTCCAGCAGGTTGCGGCTGTCCTCGCCCGGCAGGCGGGCGATGGCCAGGCCGGGCGCCAGGTGCTCGGCGTGTTCGAGGCAGATGTAGGCCGAAGCCGGCGCCAGGCCGGCCGGCGCGGCGGCGGGGAGGGCCGCCCGGGCGCCCTCGGGGGCGTTTTCCTGGCGCAGCGTGCGGGCGTTGTGGCCCTGCGCTGCGAGCGCATCGAGGAGGCGCTGGCTGTGGGTGGCGCCGACCACGTACAGGTTCAGGCTGTCGTCTTCGTCCAGGCGTTCCACCAACGCCAGTCCGAGGGATTCCAGCTCCTGGCCGAGGGCTGGCAGGAAATCCTCGGGAAGGTCGTCGCGCAGGCGCTCCAGCAGCGTCTCCAGTGCGGCGGAGGCCAACTGCGGGAAGCGTCCGGCATAGTCTCGGCGGAGTACGCCGAGCACGTCGGGCAGGCGGATCTTCCAATCGAAGGTAACGGGCGTGTCCATGCGTGCGATCCGTTGCGAAGTGGGTTGCGCAACGGTATTCACTGGCTGTCGCCGTTGTAAAGCGGCGGGAGAGATATCAGGCGAAGTCGCCCCAGAGTTGCTGGGCCACCGCCAACGCTACCACCGGCGCGGTCTCGGTGCGCAGCACTCGCGGGCCGAGGCGCGCGGCGTGGAAGCCGGCCGCCTTCGCCTGCTCCACCTCGGCATCGCTCAGGCCGCCTTCGGGACCCACCAGGAAGGCCAGGCGCGACGGCGGCACATGGCTGGCCAGGGGGGCGGCCACAGGGTGCAGGACCAGCCTGAGCTCATCGTCCCGCCCGCGCAGCCAGTCCTCCAGGGCCAGCGGCGGATGGATCAGCGGCAGGCTCGAACGGCCGCACTGCTCGCAGGCGCTGATCGCCACCTGGCGCCAGTGTTGCAGGCGCTTGTCGGCGCGCTCGTCCTTCAGGCGCACTTCGCAACGCTCGCTGACGATCGGGGTGATTTCCGCCACCCCCAGCTCGGTGGCCTTCTGGATCGCCCAGTCCATCCGCTCGCCGCGCGACAGGCCTTGCCCCAGGTGGATACGCAGGGGCGAGTCGGGCTGGCCGGCGAACTGCTCGCGGAGTTCGACGCGGACATTCTTCTTGCCGACCTCGACCAGCTCGCCGAGGTATTCCCGGCCGCTGCCGTCGAACAGTTGCACGGCGTCGCCCGTGGCGTGCCGCAGCACGCGGCCGATGTAGTGGGCCTGGGTCTCGGGCAGGTCGTGCTGGCCGAGGGCGAGGGGCTGGTCGACGAAGAAGCGGGACAGGCGCATGGCGATTCGAGGGTAGTGGCGACAGGCGCGCAGTTTACTGCCTGCCGCGGGGCGCTGGAACCGGCCCCCTCGGGACGAAGGGGCGGCGACGTTCAGCCCGGATCGCGGTGGTCCGGGTGGAAGTCGCTGACCGCCACGCTGACCGCGTCGCGGGTGGCGATGTCGATGCCTTCGCTGGCCACCTCGGCGAGGAAGTCGATCTGCTCCGGGGTAATCACGTAGGGCGGCAGGAAATACACCACGCTGCCCAGCGGGCGCAGCAGCGCGCCGCGCTCCAGGCCATGCTGGAAGACCTTCAGGCCGCGGCGCTCCTGCCAGGGGTAGGGCGTCCTGGACGCCTTGTCCTGGACCATTTCGATGGCCAGGACCATCCCGGTCTGGCGCACCTCGGCGACATGCGGGTGGTCGGCCAGGTGCGCGGTGGCCCTGGCCATGTGGGTGGACAGCGCGCGGTTGGCCTCGATCACCTTGTCTTCCTCGAAGATGTCCAGGGTCGCCAGGGCGGCGGCGCAGGCCAGCGGGTTGCCGGTATAGGTGTGCGAGTGGAGGAAGGCGCGCAGGGTCTGGTAGTCATCGTAGAAGCCCCGGTAGATGGTCTCGCTGGTCAGCACCGCGGACATCGGCAGGTAGCCGCCGGTGAGGGCCTTGGACAGGCAGAGGAAATCCGGGGCGATGCCGGCCTGCTCGCAGGCGAACATCGTCCCGGTGCGGCCGAAGCCCACCGCGATCTCGTCGTGGATCAGGTGCACGCCATAGCGGTCGCAGGCTTCGCGCAGCAGCTTGAGGTAGACCGGATGGTACATGCGCATGCCGCCGGCGCCCTGGATCAGCGGTTCGATGATGACCGCGGCGATCTCGTCGTGCCCTTCGGCCAGGGTGCGCTCCATGTGGGCGAACATGTTCCGCGAATGTTCTTCCCAGCACATGCCGTCCGGACGCAGGAAGCAGTCCGGGCTGGGCACCTTGATGGTGTCCAGCAGCAGCGACTTGTAGGTTTCGGTGAACAGCGCCACGTCGCCCACCGACATCGCCGCGATGGTTTCGCCGTGGTAGCTGTTGGTCAGGGTGACGAAGCGCTTCTTGCGCGGCCTGCCGCTATTGAGCCAGAAGTGGTAGCTCATCTTCAGCGCGACCTCGATGCCCGCCGAGCCGCTGTCGGCGTAGAACACCCGGTCGAGCCCCGGCGGGGTGATCTTCACCAGTCGCTCCGACAGCTCGATCACCGGCTGGTGGCTGAATCCGGCGAGGATCACGTGCTCCAACTGGTCGACCTGGTCCTTGATGCGCTGGTTGATGCGCGGGTTGGCGTGGCCGAACACATTGACCCACCAGGAACTGACCGCGTCGATGTAGCGCTTGCCTTCGAAATCCTCCAGCCAGACGCCTTCGCCGCGGCGGATCGGGATCACCGGCAGGCGTTCGTGGTCTTTCATCTGGGTACAGGGATGCCAGAGTACGTTCAGGTCGCGCTGCATCCAGTCGGCGTTAAGGCCCATGGGCTGTCTCCTCGGATCGATCGGCAAAGCCTATGCAATGGGGGTGAGATGAACAACCCGGTGGGTTGGGACACATCCGACAGCAGCCGCCGACGGACTCCTATGGTGGCCCAAACGGCTCTGGCGTATGCTGCGCGCCGTTGCGTCTTTGCTTTTTTCCTGGGGAGTCCGGTATGTCGTTAAGGTGGCTGCGCGCCGCGGCGTTTCTCATGTTGGGGGTGTTCAGCGCGGTGGCGCTGGGCAAGGATAAACAGCCTACGGCGATCGTCGTCGGCGCGGGCCTGGCAGGCCTGAGCGCGGCCTACGAATTGCAGAAGGACGGCTGGCAGGTCACGGTGCTCGAAGCGCGGCCGCAGGTGGGCGGGCGTTCCGGCCTGGCCACCAGCGAATGGGTCGGCAACCAGAAGGTCCAGCCCACGCTCAATGCCTACCTGGACACCTTCAAGCTGAAGCCGGTGCCGGCGCCGGACTTCGTCCGCACCCCCAGCTACCTGATCGACGGCCTGTACTACAGCAGCAGCGATCTCGCGCTCAAGCAGCCGAACGTCGCCGCCGACCTCAAGCGCTTCGAGTCGACCCTGGACGATCTCTCTGCATCGATCTCCGACCCGCTCAACCCTGCCTCGAGCAATACCCTGTTCGCCCTCGACCAGATGAACGCCGCGCGCTGGCTGGACAAGCTGAACCTGTCGCCGACCGCGCGCCTGCTGGTCAACCAGCGTATCCGTTCGCGCTACGACGAACCGTCGCGCCTGTCGCTGCTCTACCTCGCCCAGCAGGGCCGCGCCTACCGTGGCGTCGACGACCGCGACCTGCGCGCGGCGCGCCTGCCCGGCGGCAGCCAGGTGCTGGCGGAAGCCTTCGTCAAGCAGATCAAGACGATCAAGACCAAATCCAAGGTGTCGAGCATCGTCCAGGCCAAGGACGGCGTCGCCGTCAAGGCCGGCAGCGAGACCTACAAGGCCGACTACGTGGTTCTCGCCGTGCCGCTGAAGGCGCTCGGCCAGATCCAGATGACCCCGTCCCTGAGCGGTACCCAGATGTCCGCGCTGAAGGGCACCAACTATGGCTGGCGCGACCAGATCCTGCTGAAGTTCAAGCGTCCGGTGTGGGACGACAAGTCGCGCCTCTCCGGCGAGATCTTCAGCGACCAGGGCCTGGGCATGATCTGGGTCGAGCCGGCGCTGAAAGGCGGCGCCAACGTGCTGATCAACCTGTCCGGCGACAACGCCCGCGTGCTGCAGGCTTTCGGCGACCGGCAGATGGTCGACCAGGTGCTGATCCGCATGAACAAGTTCTATCCGAAGATGCGCGGTGCCTTCGGCGGCTACGAAATTCGTCGCTACAGCGCCGACCCGGGCACCGGCGGTTCCTACCTGGCCTACGGTCCGGGCCAGGTGACGCGCTTCTGGCGGATCTGGGAACAGCCGCTGTCGCGGGTCGCCTTCGCCGGCGAGCACACCGATGCGCTGTACCCCGGCACCATCGAGGGGGCGCTGCGCAGCGGCAAGCGCGCCGCCAGCCAGGTGCGCGACCTGTACGCCGGCAAGACGCCGGTGATCGAGGGCGCGCCGATGGTGGCGAAGGCCGAGAAGGTAGCCGCACCGACGACCGGCGGCGAGAAGAAGAACCCGTTCGCCTGGTTCACCCGCCTGTTCGATTGATTCCCTTCGCCGGCGCCGGAAGCTCCGGCGCCTTGCGCTTCCCGGTTCGCAGCGCAATCCAGGGTTTTTTCTTAGCCTGCGAACCTATCTTGTGAATCGATGTTTCAAAGCAGAATTTTCTGCTTTAACTCGATGGATTTGCCGCTAGTCTTGAGGCTTCGCTTTTCAAGGAAGTTTTTCATGCAGTGGCGCAATACCTCATCCCGTTACGGCGTATTCAGCCTGTTCCTGCACTGGGGCAGCGCGCTGGTGGTCTTCGGCCTGTTCGGCCTGGGCCTGTGGATGCGCGAACTGAGCTATTACGACCCCTGGTACCACCCCGCGCCGGCGCTGCATAAAAGCATCGGCATCCTGCTGGCCATCGCCCTGCTGGTGCGGATCGTCTGGCGTTTCGTCAGCCCGCCGCCGCCGGCGCCGGCCAACCACGGTCCGCTCACGCGGGTAGCGAGCAAGCTCGGCCACCTCGCGCTGTACGGGCTGCTGCTGGCGGTGATCGTCGCGGGCTACCTGATTTCCACCGCCGACGGCGAACCGATCAGCGTATTCGGCTGGTTCTCCGTGCCGGCGACCCTCAGCGGGCTGCCCGACCAGGCGGACGTCGCGGGTGAAATCCATCTCTACCTGGCCTGGGCGCTGGTGGTCTTCGCCGTCCTCCATGCCCTGGCCGCCCTCAAGCATCACTTCGTCGACCGCGACCCGACCCTAAAGCGCATGCTCGGTCGCTCGTCGAATGATCAACAACCACGTTAAGGAGAATGTCCATGCTGAAGAAGACCCTTGCCGCGCTGGCGCTCGGCTCCGCACTGTTCACCGCCGGCCAGGCAATGGCCGCGGACTACAAGATCGACAAGGAAGGCCAGCACGCCTTCATCGAGTTCCGCATCAAGCACCTGGGCTATAGCTGGCTGTACGGCCGCTTCAACGACTTCGACGGCAGCTTCACCTTCGACGAGAAGAACCCGTCGGCCGACAAGGTCAAGGTGACCATCAACACCAACAGCGTGGACACCAACCATGCCGAGCGTGACAAGCACCTGCGCAGCGGTGATTTCCTCAACGTCAGCAAGAACCCGACCGCTACCTTCGAATCCACCGAAGTGAAGGCCAACGGCGACAGCGCCGACATCACCGGCAACCTGACCCTGAACGGCGTGACCAAGCCGGTCACCATCAAGGCCAAGCTGATCGGCCAGGGCGACGACCCGTGGGGCGGCTACCGTGCCGGCTTCGAAGGCAGCGCCACCCTGAAGCTGAAAGACTTCGGCATCAAGATGGACCTCGGCCCGGCATCCCAGGAAGTCGAGCTGCTGCTCTCCGTCGAAGGCATTCGCCAGTAAGCGGATACCTGAAACGAAAAACGCCGGCGATCGCCGGCGTTTTTCATTGTGCTTCGAAAAGAATGTTCTTAAATATCCTCAAGCGGTTGCGCGGCCAGGCATTGGTCGAGGAGATGCACCAGGGTGGCTTGTTCCTCCGGGGTGAGCGGGGCAAACAACTCGTCATGCACGCGTGACATGATGGCTTCCGCATGCTGGTGGATGGCCAGCCCCTCGTCGGTGAGGAAGAGCTGGAAGCTGCGCTGGTCGCTGGGGTTGCGCTCGCGGCGGACCAGGTTTCTTCCCTCCAGCTCGCGGATCTTCCGGGTGATCAGTGCCTTGTCGCGGCACATCTGGCGTCCCAGGTCCTGCAGGTTCAGCCCGCGTTGTTCGTCGATAAGCTTCAATACATGGACGTCGGGCGGGGTCAGGTCGAGTCGCTGGCAATCGAGCTCGCTCTGGATGCGCGTCCGTACATGCTGGAAGACCGCCATCAGCGCGGGCATCAGGTCGGGATTCACGGGGTAGTTCATTGGTTTGGCCGAGTAAACCTAATGTAAATGTGGTTGATCCAGTCAACTATTTTGCTTATTTTAGTTGACCTTATCAACCTTGTTTCAGGTTCTGAATATGGGCCATGGCGCCGGGTGGATAACCGGCCATCGAGCTAAAACGTTTCAGGTGTTTTCACGCGAGGCTTTCGGACGTTTACAAACACCTATGAATGTAAGTATTTTGCCTGCCTTCTTCGAGCCGGTGCAGCGCCTTCACGCTGCATCGGCCGCTTTCGCTCATGAGGACAACGCTATGCAACGAACGCCAGCCATGCGTGTACTGGTTCCGGCCCTGCTGGTCGCGATTTCGGCCCTTTCCGGGTGCGGAAAAAGCGAGGCGCCGCCGCCGGCGCAAACGCCGGAGGTCGGAATCGTGACCCTGGAAGCGCAGACGGTGACCCTGAATACCGAGCTGCCGGGCCGGACCAATGCGTTCCGCATCGCCGAGGTGCGTCCCCAGGTGAACGGCATCATCCTCAAGCGCCTGTTCAAGGAAGGCAGCGACGTCAAGGCCGGGCAGCAGCTCTACCAGATCGACCCCGCCACCTACGAGGCCGACTACCAGAGCGCCCAGGCCAACCTGGCCTCGACCCAGGAGCAGGCCCAGCGCTACAAGCTGCTGGTCGCCGACCAGGCCGTGAGCAAGCAGCAGTACGCCGACGCCAATGCCGCCTACCTGCAGTCCAAGGCGGCGGTGGAACAGGCGCGGATCAACCTGCGCTACACCAAGGTGCTGTCGCCGATCTCCGGCCGCATCGGCCGTTCCGCGGTGACCGAAGGCGCCCTGGTGACCAACGGCCAGGCCAACGCGATGGCCACCGTGCAACAGCTCGACCCGATCTACGTCGACGTCACCCAGCCGTCCACCGCCCTGCTGCGCCTGCGCCGCGAACTGGCCAGCGGCCAGTTGGAGCGCGCCGGCGACAACGCTGCGAAGGTCTCCCTGAAGCTGGAGGACGGTAGCCAATACCCGCTGGAAGGCCGCCTCGAATTCTCCGAGGTTTCCGTCGACGAAGGCACCGGCTCGGTCACCATCCGCGCCGTGTTCCCCAACCCGAACAACGAGCTGCTGCCCGGCATGTTCGTTCACGCGCAGTTGCAGGAAGGCGTCAAGCAGAAGGCCATCCTCGCTCCGCAGCAAGGCGTGACCCGCGACCTCAAGGGCCAGGCTACCGCGCTGGTGGTGAACGCGCAGAACAAGGTCGAGCTGCGGGTGATCAAGGCCGACCGGGTGATCGGCGACAAGTGGCTGGTCACCGAAGGCCTGAACGCCGGCGACAAGATCATTACCGAAGGCCTGCAGTTCGTGCAGCCGGGTGTCGAGGTGAAGACCGTGCCGGCGAAGAATGTCGCGTCCGCGCAGAAGGCCGACGCCGCTCCGGCGAAAACCGACAGCAAGGGCTGATCAAGGGGATTCGTAATGTCGAAGTTTTTCATTGATAGGCCCATTTTCGCGTGGGTGATCGCCTTGGTGATCATGCTCGCGGGCGGCCTGTCGATCCTCAGTCTGCCGGTCAACCAGTACCCGGCCATCGCCCCGCCGGCCATCGCCGTGCAGGTGAGCTACCCGGGCGCCTCGGCCGAGACGGTGCAGGACACCGTGGTCCAGGTGATCGAGCAGCAGATGAACGGGATCGACAATCTGCGCTACATCTCCTCGGAGAGTAACTCCGACGGCAGCATGACCATCACCGTGACCTTCGAACAGGGCACCGACCCCGACATCGCCCAGGTCCAGGTGCAGAACAAGCTGCAACTGGCCACCCCGCTGCTGCCGCAGGAAGTGCAGCGCCAGGGGATCCGGGTGACCAAGGCGGTGAAGAACTTCCTCATGGTGGTCGGTGTGGTTTCCACCGACGGCAGCATGACCAAGGAAGACCTGTCGAACTACATCGTTTCCAACATCCAGGACCCGCTCTCGCGGACCAAGGGCGTCGGTGACTTCCAGGTGTTCGGCTCGCAGTACTCGATGCGCATCTGGCTCGACCCGGCCAAGCTGAACAGCTACCAGCTGACCCCGGGCGACGTGAGCAGCGCGATCCAGGCGCAGAACGTGCAGATTTCCTCCGGCCAGCTCGGCGGCTTGCCGGCGGTCAAGGGCCAGCAGCTCAACGCCACCATCATCGGCAAGACCCGCCTGCAGACCGCGGAGCAATTCGAGAACATCCTGCTCAAGGTCAATCCCGACGGTTCCCAGGTGCGCCTGAAGGACGTCGCCGATGTCGGCCTGGGCGGCCAGGACTACAGCATCAACGCGCAGTTCAACGGCAGCCCGGCGTCCGGTATCGCGATCAAGCTGGCCACCGGCGCCAACGCGCTGGATACCGCCAAGGCGATCCGCCAGACCATCGCCAACCTGGAACCGTTCATGCCGCAGGGCATGAAGGTGGTCTACCCGTACGACACCACCCCGGTGGTCTCGGCCTCGATCCATGAGGTAGTGAAGACCCTCGGCGAGGCGATCCTCCTCGTGTTCCTGGTGATGTACCTGTTCCTGCAGAACTTCCGCGCCACGCTGATCCCGACCATCGCCGTACCGGTGGTGCTGCTGGGGACCTTCGGCGTGCTCGCCGCGTTCGGCTTCTCGATCAACACCCTGACCATGTTCGGCATGGTGCTGGCCATCGGCTTGCTGGTGGACGACGCCATCGTGGTGGTGGAGAACGTCGAGCGGGTGATGGCCGAGGAAGGCCTGTCGCCAAGGGAGGCGGCGCGCAAGTCCATGGGCCAGATCCAGGGCGCGCTGGTCGGTATCGCCATGGTGCTCTCGGCGGTATTCCTGCCGATGGCGTTCTTCGGCGGCTCCACCGGGGTGATCTACCGGCAGTTCTCCATCACCATCGTGTCGGCCATGGCCCTCTCGGTGATCGTGGCGCTGATCCTCACCCCGGCGCTCTGCGCGACCATGCTCAAGCCGATCGAGAAAGGCGACCATGGCGAGCACAAGGGCGGCTTCTTCGGCTGGTTCAACCGGATGTTCCTTTCCACCACCCACGGCTACGAGCGGGGCGTGGCGTCGATCCTCAAGCATCGCGCGCCGTACCTGCTGATCTACGTGGTGATCGTGGCCGGGATGATCTGGATGTTCACCCGCATTCCCACCGCGTTCCTCCCCGACGAGGACCAGGGCGTACTGTTCGCCCAGGTACAGACCCCGCCGGGCTCCAGTGCCGAGCGTACCCAGGTGGTGGTGGACTCGATGCGCGAATACCTGCTGGAGAAGGAAAGCTCTTCGGTCAGCTCGGTGTTCACCGTGACCGGCTTCAACTTCGCCGGCCGCGGCCAGAGTTCGGGCATGGCGTTCATCATGCTCAAGCCCTGGGAAGAGCGTCCCGGTGGTGAGAACAGCGTGTTCGAGCTGGCCAAGCGCGCGCAGATGCACTTCTTCAGCTTCAAGGACGCGATGGTGTTCGCCTTCGCGCCGCCGTCGGTACTGGAACTGGGTAACGCCACCGGCTTCGACCTGTTCCTCCAGGACCAGGCGGGCGTCGGCCACGAGGTCCTGCTCCAGGCGCGCAACAAGTTCCTCATGCTCGCCGCGCAGAACCCGGCGCTGCAACGCGTGCGCCCCAACGGCATGAGCGACGAACCGCAGTACAAGCTGGAGATCGACGACGAGAAGGCCAGCGCCCTCGGCGTGTCCCTCGCCGACATCAACAGCACCGTGTCCATCGCCTGGGGTTCCAGCTACGTCAACGACTTCATCGACCGTGGCCGGGTCAAGCGGGTCTACCTGCAGGGCAGGCCGGACGCGCGGATGAACCCGGACGACCTGAGCAAGTGGTACGTGCGCAACGACAAGGGCGAGATGGTGCCGTTCAACGCCTTCGCCACCGGCAAGTGGGAATACGGTTCGCCGAAGCTGGAGCGCTACAATGGCGTGCCGGCGATGGAGATCCTCGGCGAGCCGGCGCCCGGCCTGAGTTCCGGTGACGCCATGGCGGCGGTCGAGGAGATCGTCAAGCAATTGCCGAAAGGCGTTGGCTACTCCTGGACCGGCCTGTCCTACGAGGAGCGCTTGTCCGGCTCGCAGGCGCCGGCGCTGTATGCGCTGTCGCTGCTGGTGGTGTTCCTCTGCCTGGCGGCCCTGTACGAAAGCTGGTCGATTCCGTTCTCGGTGATGCTGGTGGTGCCGTTGGGCGTGATCGGCGCGCTGCTGGCGACGTCCATGCGCGGCCTGTCTAACGACGTGTTCTTCCAGGTGGGCCTGTTGACGACCATCGGCCTGTCGGCGAAGAACGCCATTCTCATCGTGGAGTTCGCCAAGGAGCTGCACGAGCAGGGCAAGGGCATCGTCGAGGCGGCCATCGAGGCCTGCCGCATGCGTCTGCGGCCGATCGTGATGACCTCCCTGGCGTTCATCCTTGGTGTGGTTCCGCTGGCGATCTCCACCGGCGCCGGCTCGGGCAGCCAGCATGCGATCGGTACCGGCGTGATCGGCGGCATGGTCACTGCGACCGTCCTGGCGATCTTCTGGGTACCGCTGTTCTACGTGGCGGTCAGCACGCTGTTCAAGGACGAGGCGTCCAAGCAGCAAGCGTCCGTCGAAAAGGGGCAATGATATGAAACGGTCCTTCCTTTCCCTGGCGGTAGCCGCTGTCGTTCTGTCCGGCTGCTCGCTGATCCCCGACTACCAGCGCCCCGAGGCGCCGGTAGCCGCGGCCTACCCGCAAGGGCAGGCCTACGGGCAGAACACCGGCGCGGCGGCCGTTCCGGCCGCCGACATCGGCTGGCGCGAGTTCTTCCGCGACCCGCAGTTGCAGCAACTGATCGGCGTGGCGCTGGAAAACAACCGCGACCTGCGGGTCGCCGCGTTGAACGTCGAGGCCTTCCGGGCGCAGTACCGCATCCAGCGGGCCGACCTGTTCCCGCGGATCGGCGTGGACGGTAGCGGCACCCGCCAGCGTTTGCCGGGCGACCTGTCGACCACCGGCAGTCCGGCGATTTCCAGCCAGTACGGGGTGACCCTGGGCACTACCGCCTGGGAACTCGATCTCTTCGGCCGCCTGCGCAGCCTGCGCGACCAGGCCCTGGAGCAGTACCTGGCGACCGAACAGGCGCAGCGCAGCGCGCAGACCACCCTGGTGGCCAGCGTGGCGACCGCCTACCTGACGCTGAAGGCCGACCAGGCGCAGTTGCAACTGACCAAGGACACCCTGGGCACCTACCAGAAGAGTTTCGACCTGACCCAGCGCAGCTACGACGTCGGCGTCGCCTCCGCGCTCGACCTGCGCCAGGCGCAGACCGCCGTGGAAGGCGCCCGCGCGACCCTGGCGCAGTACACCCGCCTGGTAGCCCAGGACCAGAATGCACTGGTCCTGCTGCTGGGTTCCGGGATCCCGGCGAACCTGCCGCAAGGCCTGGGCCTGGACCAGACCCTGCTGACCGAAGTGCCGGCGGGCCTGCCGTCGGACCTGCTGCAACGGCGCCCGGACATCCTCGAGGCCGAGCACCAGCTCATGGCCGCCAACGCCAGCATCGGCGCCGCGCGCGCGGCGTTCTTCCCGAGCATCAGCCTGACCGCCAACGCCGGCACCATGAGCCGCCAGCTGTCCGGCCTGTTCGACGCCGGTTCGGGCTCCTGGTTGTTCCAGCCGTCGATCAACCTGCCGATCTTCACCGCCGGCAGCCTGCGCGCCAGCCTGGACTACGCGAAGATCCAGAAGGACATCAACGTCGCGCAGTACGAGAAGGCGATCCAGACCGCCTTCCAGGAAGTCGCCGACGGTCTGGCCGCGCGCGGTACCTTCACCGAGCAGTTGCAGGCACAGCGCGATCTGGTCAAGGCCAGCGACGAGTACTACCAGCTCGCCGACAAGCGCTACCGCACGGGGGTGGACAACTACCTGACCCTGCTCGACGCGCAACGCTCGCTGTTCACCGCGCAGCAGCAACTGATCACCGACCGCCTCAACCAGCTGACCAGCGAGGTCAACCTGTACAAGGCCCTCGGCGGCGGCTGGAACCAGCAGACCGTGACCCAGCAGCAGACCGCGAAGAAGGAAGATCCGCAGGCCTGATCGCCTTCCGCGCCATGCAAGAACGCCGACCCTAGGGTCGGCGTTTTTTTATCCTCGCGGAAGTCGGCGGGTCCGCGTCACGGACCCGCTCGGCCTTAGCGGTTGCGGGTCAGCAGTGCGGGGCGCTCGCCCTTGCGCCGCGGCTCCAGCTCGTCGAGCTGCTCGGCGGTGGGGAAGCGATCCATGCGCACCAGGTCGCGCTTGTTGATCACCACCGGCTGGCGGCTCGGCTGCTTGCCGGTGCCGTACTCGGACGGCTCGCGCAGCGGCGCGTCGCTCATCCGCGAGGCATTCTCGCGACCCTGGCCGCGCGGCTTGCTGGCGCGCGGTTTCTTCGCCTTGCCCTGGCCGGCACCCTGACCGCGAGCGCCGCCTTGAGCGGCGCCCTGGCTCTTGCCGCGAGCTTGGCCCTGGCCTTGGCCACGACCCTGCTGGCCGGTACCGCCCTGGGGTTTCTGCTGGCCACCGCGGCGTCCGCGTCCCTTGTTTTCCTGGCCCTGGTAGGGGCTGACGTAGTCGGCGCGGTTGCCGAAATTGTCGAAGTCGTCGTCGAGGAACTCTTCCGGATCGCGATTACCGTCGACTTCCGGAGGCCGATTGGGCTTGGCCGGACGCGCTTCGCGGCTCTGCCGCGGCTGCTGCGCTTGGCCGGCCTCGCGGTTTTCCTTGTTCTTGCCACCGCGACGGCGGCGCTTGCCGGCCGGCTTCTCGGTACCGTCCTGGGCCGCAGCGACATTGCTGTCGGGGTTGCTCGCCTGGGCGTCTTTCGGCTTGCGCTCGCGGCTGCTGCGCCGTTCCTTGTCGCGGCGCGGCTGCTTCTGCGGCGCTTCGCGGGGCTCCGGCTGGGCCACCTCGGGCAGCACGGCCTCGGGGTCGAAACCCTGGGCATCGCCATCGGGAATACGCTGTCTGGTCATCTTCTCGATGGCCTTGAGCAGCTTCTCTTCGTCCGGCGCCACCAGCGAGATCGCCTCGCCGCTGCGTCCGGCGCGGCCGGTACGGCCGATGCGGTGGACGTAGTCTTCCTCGACGTTGGGCAACTCGTAGTTGACCACATGGGGCAACTGGTCGATATCCAGGCCGCGGGCGGCGATGTCGGTCGCCACCAGGATGCGCACGTCGTTGGCCTTGAAGTCGGCCAGCGCCTTGGTCCGCGCGTTCTGGCTCTTGTTGCCATGGATCGCGGCGGCCGGCAGGCCGTGCTTGGTCAGGTACTCGGCGAGACGGTTGGCGCCGTGCTTGGTACGGGTGAAGACCAGCACCTGTTCCCAGGCGCCGACGGTCACCAGGTGCGCCAGCAGGGCGCGCTTCTGCGGCGCCGGCAGGCGGAACACGCGTTGCTCGATGCGCTCGACCGTGGTGTTCGGCGGCGTTACCTCGATGCGTTCCGGGTTGTGCAGGAGCTTGTTGGCGAGGTCGACGATGTCTTTCGAGAAGGTAGCCGAGAACAGCAGGTTCTGGCGCTTGGGCGGCAGCTTGGCGAGAACCTTCTTCACATCGTGGATGAAGCCCATGTCGAGCATGCGGTCGGCTTCGTCGAGGACGAGGATTTCCACGTGGGACAGGTCGACCTTGTTCTGCCCGGCCAGGTCGAGCAGGCGGCCGGGGCAGGCGACGAGTACGTCGACGCCCTTGGCCAGGGCCTGGATCTGCGGGTTCATGCCAACCCCGCCGAAGATGCAGGTGCTGTTCAGCGGCAGGTCGCGGGCGTAGACCTTGAAGCTGTCATGCACCTGGGCGGCCAGCTCACGGGTCGGGGTCAGTACCAGCACGCGCGCCTGGCGCGGGCCGTGGCGGTGTTCGCGGTCGGGATGACCGGCGGGGAACAGGCGCTCCAGTACCGGCAGGGCGAAACCACCGGTCTTGCCGGTGCCGGTCTGTGCCGCAACCATCAGGTCGCGACCTTGCAACACGGCGGGAATCGCCCGCTGTTGCACGGGAGTGGGCTGGCTGTAGCCCGCAGCCTCCACAGCGCGGGCAAGCGCCTCGGAGAGTCCGAGGGAAGAAAAGGACATGCGGGTTTTCCTATATGGGCCGGGGCGAGGCCGGCTGCTGTGAAATCACCAAGTTCTGCGAACTCCTGTCTACCTTCGGGCCCTGTCGGCCAGGGCGGAAGGTCTGGCCGCGGCGCTGCGTATGCGCTCGGTGGCCGGTGTCGAACGGGTGCCCTCGCGGGCATGGCCGCGCACCTGGTCGGGGGCGCTGGCCGGTTCGCTCCCGGCCCTGGGTGGGGGGGCCGGGGGCAGCGTCAACGGAGGGCTGCGGTCAGAGCAGGTCACGCTGGCGCAAATGCTGGCGGATCTCGTTGGCCCGGGAGCCAAGGAGGTTGCGCAGCAAGCTGTGATTCAGCCAATCCTCGATTTGTTCCGCAATCGGTTCCTGCGGATAGCGTTCGATGGCATTGGTCGCGGCTTTCTCCCACCAGACGGGGCCGCAGGCCCGGTCGAACTCGTTACTGTATTCGTGGCAACCGTAGAGCAGTTCGATACTGAACTGGCGCATCGGAGCCGGCAACGGCAGGGTTCCCAGCTTGTACAGCAGACGCTTGGCACGCGGTGGGCGTGGCAGTCGATCGGTCACCTTGAGGGTGTCGTCGAGGGCTGCAGCGCTGAGAAGGGAGGAACCGTGCTTGCACAACCAGGCCTGGATCTTCGCGCGGAACAGCTGTTTCCGGCTCCAGTAATGGTGGATCAGGTCGGTACAACCCACCAGCTCCAGCCGCTTGTGGGCGGCGACGGCCAGGACGAATTCCTCAAGAGTATAGGCACCGTTGGCAATTGGATAGAGTTCATCCATTAATTCCAACGAACGGTCGAGTATTTTCGCCTCTTCCCGAGGCAGGCCGATGACGCCGGAGTTGAGCTGGTGCATCTCGTCGTCGGCCCAGCCGCGCTCGAACAGGTAGGGCGAGAGGTCGCGGTAGAGCGGGAAGTTACGGTGTTCGCCATAGCGCGCGCCGATCGCGTTGCACAGCAGGCTGCCGGGCTGGATGCGGTCGAACAGGCGCAGGGGCGAACTGTGGAAGAAGGTATCGGTGTCGATCAGCAATGCCTGGTCGGCGTCTTCCAGGGCGTCGCGCAGGGCCACGTGCTTGGCGCGGAAGTGATAGCCGTGCGGTTGGCACCAGGCGACCAGCTCCTCGGCCGTCACTTCGCGGACCTGCACCGGCAGGCCGGCGTAGGGACTGGGGTCGTCGGTATAGACCCTGACCGTCAGGCCATGCGCCGCCCCGTCGCGGAGGTGGGCGAAGGCGCTGGCGATGCTGAACAGGGCTTCCTGGTGGTAGGTCTGTCGCCCGTAGACCAGGTAGATCAGATGCTTGCGTGAGTTGGCCATGTCTGTCGTGGATCGCGTGAGAGGCTTCCCTGCCGGTATACGCTGCCGGGCCGAACCGCGTGGGCGGTATCAGCGTGGCAGCTGGAGATTCTTCCAGATCGCCAGGCTCGGATCGGCCTGGTTCAAAGTATAGAAATGCAGTCCCGGTGCGCCGCCCTCCAGCAGGCGTTCGCACATCTCGCTGATGACCTGCTCGCCGAAGGCCTGGATGCTGCGGCTGTCGTCGCCGTAGGCTTCCAGTTGCTTGCGGATCCAGCGCGGCAGTTCGGCGCCGCAGGCGTCGGAGAAGCGCGCCAGCTTGGAGTAGTTGGTGATCGGCATGATGCCGGGGACCACCGGGATGTCCACGCCGAGCTTGGCGACCCGCTCGACGAAGTAGAAATAGGCATCGGCGTTGAAGAAGTACTGGGTGATGGCGCTGCTGGCGCCGGCCTTCACCTTGCGCACGAAGTTCGCCAGGTCATCCTCGAAGCTGCGCGCCTGGGGGTGGACTTCCGGATAGGCGGCGACCTCGATGTGGAAGTGGTCGCCGGTCTCGGTGCGGATGAAGTCCACCAGTTCGTTGGCGTAGCGCAGTTCGCCGCTGGCCATGCCCATGCCCGACGGCAGGTCGCCGCGCAGGGCGACGATGCGGCGGATGCCGGCCTCGCGGTAGCGGCCGAGCAGTTCGCGCAACTCGGCTTTCGAGTCGCCGACACAGGACAGGTGGGGCGCGGTCGGCACTTTCACCTCGCCGTCCAGTTGCAGCACGGTACTCAACGTGCGGTCGCGGGTGGATCCGCCGGCGCCGTAGGTGCAGGAGAAGAAGTCGGGCTTGTAGCCCGCCAGGTTGCGGGCGGTGGCCAACAGCTTTTCATGGCCGGCCTCGGTCTTCGCCGGGAAGAACTCGAAGCTGAAACGGCGTTCGCTCTGACTCATGATCGGTTCCTTGGACGCGACCACGGCCGCGCCTCTTCTTGTTGATTCCGACTAGCGCCGGGTACTTCAGTAGTACTGGCGGTAGTGCTCGATTTTTTCCCGCAGGCGTCGGGCCGTCGCGGCGTGGGCATGGCCGAGGCGAGCGAGGATCAGCTGCGACTCCTGGTGGTAGTTCGCGATCTTGTCCTGGCTCCAGGTCTGCGGCGGTGGCTGCAGGTTGGTGATGCGGTCGCACAGCTTGACCAGGGCGTACTGCGCCGGGCCCTCGGCAAGCGCCTGGAGATAGTCGTCGAGGGAACGCTTGGGGCCGTCGCCCACGCGCTTGCTCAGGGCCTGCACGCCGGCACAGACGAACTCGCCGAACTGTTGCCGCAGCTCCTCGGGTGAGGTCGCCGTGTCTTCCAGGGTGTCGTGCAGGACCGCGATCTGCAGGGTTTCCCCGAGCCGTTCGATGGCACCGTCGCGATCGGCGGCCAGCAGCTCGTTGGCGACCATGCCCAGGTGCACCAGATAAGGCAGCGGCGAGCCGCTGAGGGTCTGGTTGCGGTGGGCGCGGGCGGCGAACAGCCAGGCCTGGTTGTAGCGATCGGCGAGGTGCGTGGACATCGTGGGAGCGCTCATGCGAACGGGGCAGGCGCATGGCGCCTGCCCCGTGGTCCGCTTAGTAGCGATAGGTGTCCGGCTTGAACGGGCCTTCCACGCTCACGCCGATGTACTCGGCCTGTTTCGGGGTCAGCTGGGTGACCACGCCGCCGAAGCCCTTGACCATCTCCAGGGCCACTTCCTCGTCGAGCTTCTTCGGCAGCACTTCGACGCTCAGGCGCTTGGCCTTCTCGGCGGCCGGCAGGTCGGCGTACTTCTGCTCGAACAGGTGGATCTGCGCCAGCACCTGGTTGGCGAAGGAACCGTCCATGATCCGGCTCGGATGGCCGGTTGCGTTGCCCAGGTTGACCAGGCGGCCCTCAGCGAGAAGGATCAGGTAGTCGTCGTTGTACGCGTCGAAACCGTCCTTGCCGGTGCGGTGGATCTTGTGCACCTGCGGCTTGACCTCTTCCCAGGCCCAGTTCTTGCGCATGAAGGCGGTGTCGATCTCGTTGTCGAAGTGGCCGATGTTGCAGACCACCGCGCGTTTCTTCAGCGCCTTGAGCATGTTGGCGTCGCAGACGTTGACGTTGCCGGTGGTGGTGACGATCAGGTCGATCTTGCCCAGCAGCGCGGCGTCGATGCTGGCCTCGGTGCCGTCGTTGATGCCGTTCTTGTACGGCGAGACGACTTCGAAGCCGTCCATGCAGGCCTGCATGGCGCAGATCGGGTCGACTTCCGCGACCTTGACGATCATGCCTTCCTGGCGCAGCGACTGCGAGGAGCCCTTGCCCACGTCGCCGTAGCCGATCACCAGGGCCTGCTTGCCCGACAGCAGGTGGTCGGTGCCGCGCTTGATGGCGTCGTTGAGGCTATGGCGGCAGCCGTACTTGTTGTCGTTCTTGCTCTTGGTCACCGAGTCGTTGACGTTGATCGCCGGGACTTTCAGGGTGCCGTTCTTGAGCATGTCGAGCAGGCGGTGGACCCCGGTGGTGGTCTCTTCGGTGATGCCGTGGATGCGCTCGAGCATCTGCGGGTATTTCTTGTGCAGGATCTCGGTCAGGTCACCGCCGTCGTCCAGCACCATGTTGGCGTCCCACGGCTGGCCGTCCTTGAGGATGGTCTGCTCGATGCACCATTCGTACTCTTCCTCGGTCTCGCCCTTCCAGGCGAACACCGGGATGCCGGCTGCGGCGATGGCGGCGGCGGCCTGGTCCTGGGTGGAGAAGATGTTGCAGCTCGACCAGCGGACTTCGGCGCCCAGCGCGACCAGGGTCTCGATCAGCACGCCGGTCTGGATGGTCATGTGGATGCAACCGAGGATCTTCGCGCCTTTCAGCGGCTGCTGGCCGGCATACTTGCGGCGCAGGCCCATCAGTGCGGGCATTTCCGATTCGGCGATGATCAGCTCGCGGCGGCCCCAGGCGGCCAGGGTGATGTCGGCGACCTTGTAGTCGGTGAAACCGGCGGGCGTCATGACAGCGCTCATGCGTAACTCTCCATTCGTTGTCTGCGAATGGGCGCCGTTGGTGCGTTGACAGACCGGCGAGGCCGGCCTGAGAGCGCGCTCCGTTCGAGCCTGACAGGCCTAGGCCTGCTGCAGCGCCCCTCGAACGGAAGGCGGGAGCGACCCGAAGGGCCGCCTGAGCGGGCGATTATAGCGGCGCCACATGAAACTCCCAAGTCACCCCTGATACGCCGCTCGTCGCCGTGCGTCGTGCCCTCGGGCTGCGGCGATGCACCGCAGCGCAGAAGCGCGGGGAATTTGCGTGTCAGGATGCTAGAGTGCGCGGTCATGAGAATCGCTCCCATCTCCCGCTCACCGCTGTTGCAGTGGCTGAGCTTCGCCCTCTGTGCCTGCGTGCTGGTCAACGCGCTGGCTTGCGGCGTCCTGCACCTGCAGGCGCTGGGAGTGGGCAGCGACAAAGGGCAGAAGGCCAGCGTCGGGCTGTTCTGCGTCGCCGGTGCCAGCCAATGGCTATCCCTGGATCCCGACGACGGGTCCGCCGGCGATCCGGTACCGGTCAATCCCCAGTTGCCGGTGAGCTGCCCGATGTGCAGCGCCCTGGTGCTGTTCGTCGCGCTCGGGGTGATCTGGTCCTGGCGCTTGCAACGGCGACGCCAGGCGCGTTTCCGCCCGCCCGCCACGCGCGAGCCGGTGCCGCCCCGGTACGTCTGGCCGCCGGCCAACCCGCGCGCTTCCCCCGCCTGATCCTGAACGCCCGCCGCGCCGGGCATTTGCATCCGTCGCCCGTCCTGCCTCGTCCGCGCAGCGCTCGCCGCTGTCCATCCGGGCGAGGCGGGCGTGCCCACCATGCCTTGCTTCAGGATCGCTCGATGAAAAAGCATTCCACGGCCCGCCGCGTCCTCGCGCTGGGTCTCAACCTCACCCTGGCCGGCGTTCCGGCCTGGCTCTGGGCCGATGAGGAACCCACCGAACTGCCCGCCCTCACCGTCAGCGCCGGCGCCGCCGGGGAAACCCCGCCGGCCCTCGATCTCGACGACAGCGCCGGCGGCGGCTCGCGCCTGGGCCTGAGCCTGCGCGAGACTCCCGGCTCGGTAAGCGTGGCCAACCGTGCCAGCTTCGAGCGGCGCGGCCTGCGCAGCACCCAGGACATCGCCAACAGCCTGCCCGGCGTGAACGCCTCGGCGCCGCCCGGCTTCGGCGGCTTCGTCACCTACCGCGGCTTCAGCTCGAACCAGGTCAACCAGTTGTTCAACGGCATTCCGGTGCAATACAGCAGCGCCATGCGTCCGCTGGACGACTGGATCGTCGACCGCGTCGAGCTGGTCGGCGGTCCGTCCTCCTTCCTCAACGGCGCCGGTGCCGTCGGCGGCTCGCTGGACTACATCAGCAAGCTCGCCGACCGCTACGGCGATTTCATGGAAGGCCGGGTGCGCTATGGCAGCTACGACGATTCGGAAGTCGCCTTCGGCTTCAACCAGGCCCTGGGCATCGGCCCCGAGCCGAAGCACTTCGTGCGCCTGGACGTCAGCCGCAGCGGCGGCAACGGCTACGTCGACCGCAATTCGCGCGAATCGTGGAACGTCGCTTTCTCCCTGCTCAGCGACCTGACCCCGGACCTTTCCCACACCCTGGCCCTGGAGTACCAGGACGAGCAGGAAGACAGCCCCTACTGGGGCACACCGGTGCTCAATCCCTACGCCGGCGAGCTGAAGATCGACAAGAGCCGTCGCCGCGAGAACTACAACGTCGCCGATGGCCGCTACGAACAGCGCGTGCGCTGGCTGCGCTCGATCCTCGAATACCGGGTCAGCGACAGCACGCGCTGGCGCAACACCTTCTACCACTACGACGCCGAGCGCGATTACCGCAACCTCGAGACCTACCGCTACAACGCCGACAACAGCGGGGTGGTGCGCTCCAACGCATTCCTCCAGCGCCACGACCAGCAGCTCAACGGCAACCGCTTCGAGCTACAGCACAGCCAGCCGCTGTTCGGACTGGCCAGCGACTGGGCGCTGGGTTTCGACTACAGCATCAACAAGCAGACGCGCTTCCCGAGTACCGCCTCCGGGCCGTTCGGTACGGTCGATCCGGCCAGTTTCGAGCCGGGCCACTTCTACGACCTGCCGGGCATGCGTCCCGGCCACCGGAAGGACCGCAGCAACGAGGTGCGCACCAGCGCGTTGTTCGCCGAGAACCGCCTGGGCCTGACCGACGAGCTGTCGCTGGTCACCGGGCTGCGCTACGACCACCTCGACCTCGACGTGCGCAACCATCGGACGGTGACCGCCAGCGATCCTGCACACTTCGAACGGCGCTGGGACGTACTCACCGGGCGCGCCGGGCTGGTCTACCAGTTCACCCCGCACGCCAACGTCTACCTGCAATACAGTACCGCCGCCGACCCGCCGGGCGGGGTGCTGACCAGCGCCAGCTTCGGCCAGGTCCGCGACTACGACCTGTCCACCGGCGACCAGTGGGAGCTGGGCAGCAAGTTCGATTTCCTCGACGGTCGCGGCAGCGCCACCCTGGCCGCCTACCGCATCGTCCGCCGGGACTTCTCGGTGGCCGACCCGAACAACCCCAACCTCAGCGTGCCGGTGGGCCAGCAGACCTCCAGGGGCATCGAGGCCGCCGCCTCCCTGCGGATCACCCCGAAGCTGCTGGCCGAGGGCAATTTCGCCTGGGTCGACGCGCAGTACGACGAGTTCACCGAGAACGTCGGCGGCGTCGCCGTCTCGCGCAAGGGCAAGACGCCGCCGAACGTGCCGGAGCGGGTCGGCAACCTGTGGCTGACCTACGACTTCGACCCGGCCTGGCAGGGCGGGGTGGACGCGCGCTACGTGTCCTCGGTGTACGCCAACAACGCCAACACCTGGCACGTGCCGTCCTATACGGTCTACGGGACTTTCCTCAGCTACCGGCTGGACGAGCGCACGCGGATCACCGGGCGCGTGCGCAACCTCACCGACGAGGTCTACGCGCGCTTCGTGCAGAGCACGCCGCTGTACTACGTCGGCGACCCGCGCACCTTCGAGCTGAGCGTGCAGACGCGCTTCTGAGGAGTCGTCGATGAAACGCTACCTGTACCTGTGGCACCGCTGGCTGGGCATCGGCTGCTGCCTGCTGATGGTGCTCTGGTTCGTCTCCGGCATGGTCATGCTGTATGTCGGCTATCCCAAGCTGACTCCGCTGGAACGCCTGGCCCACCTGCCCGAGCTGGACGGCTGCGAGGCCTGCGTACCGCTGCGGACGGCCCTCGCCGGCGGCGATGGAAAGACCCCGCGGAGCATCCGGCTGGCCAGCGTAGGAGGCCTGCCGACCTACCTGCTGGACGATGCCGACGGACGCACGCGTGCGCTGGCGGCGCGCGACGGCCGACCGCTGGCGGTGGACGCGGACAGGGTGCTGGCTTCGGCCCGTGCTTTCAGCGGCGAAGTACCGATGCAGTTGCAAGGGCGGATCGAGGAAGACGCCTGGACCCATACCCGCAACCTCGATCCGCACCGGCCGCTATGGCGGGTGCAGACCGCGGACGAGGAGGGCCGGCTGCTCTACCTGTCCTCGCAGACCGGCGAGGTGGTACGCGACGCCAGCCGCCGGGAGCGCGCCTGGAACTGGCTCGGCGCCTGGCTGCACTGGCTCTATCCGCTGCGCGGCGGCTGGTTCGACGGGCAGTGGGCGAACCTGGTGATCGGCCTGTCGCTGCTGGCGACCCTGGCGACCGTCCTCGGCATCCTCGTCGGCCTGCTCCGCTGGCGCTTCCGCAAGCCCTACCGCAGCGGCTCGCGCTCGCCCTATGCGGGCGGTTTCCAGCGCTGGCACCACCTCGCCGGCCTGCTCTTCGGCGCGCTGGTGCTGAGCTGGATCTTCAGCGGGCTGATGTCGATGAATCCGTGGAACCTGTTCGGCCGCGGCACGCCGCTCGACCTCGCGGCCTACCAGGGCGGTAGCTGGGACCGGGCGCTGCCCGCCGGACTGGAGGCGGACGCTGTCCTGCGGCGCTTGCGTGCCGCCGGGTTGCGGGTGCGCGAGCTGGAGTGGCGGGCGCTCGACGGCGAGCCCTATGCGCTCGGGCGCAGCGCCAGCGGCAACAGCCTGCTGCTGACGGCGGATGGCGAAATCCTCCGCGAGCTACCCGCGGATCGCCTGCTGGCGGCGGCTCGCGCGCTGCTGCCGGGCGTGCCGATGCAGGCCGAACGGTTGGAACGCTACGACTTCTATTACTACCCGCGCGAAGAACACAGCATGATGGGCTACCTGGAGCGGCGCCTGCCGGTCTGGCGCCTGCGTTTCGACGATCCCCGGCATACCTGGGTGCACCTGGATCCCTACAGCGGCGCGGTGGTTGGCGTGCTCGACGACGGTCGGCGCGGCAGCCGCTGGCTGTTTTCCCTGTTGCATAGCTGGGACTGGCTGCCGCTGCTGACCCGGCGTCCGCTGTGGGACCTGTGGATGCTCGGTTTCAGCCTCGGCGGCCTGGTGGTCTGCGCCAGCGGCTGCTGGATCGGCTGGCGTCGCCTGCGCGGCCGCCGTCCGAAGCGTCGCTGAGAGGGGCTACCTGGCAAGACTGGGCGTCGCCGCACGCCCGGATTTGCTGGTAGCCTTGGTTGAATTCGCAGTAATGGATCGCACATGGGCACACACAAGATCGAGATCCGCCGCCGCAACGTCGAGAAGATTCTCCTGGCCGCCGAAAAAGTCTTCGCCGAAAAAGGCTACGCCGGCACCTCCATGGGCAACATCGCCGAAGAAGCCGAACTGCCGCGCTCCAACCTGCACTACTACTTCAGCACCAAGGACGAGCTGTACCGCGACGTCCTCCTCGGCCTGCTCGAGGTCTGGAAGCAGGACGCCCTCTGCTTCGAGATGTTCGATGACCCAAGGGTGGTATTGACCAGCTATATCCGCGCGAAGATGAACCATTCGCGCACCCGCCCGCATGGCTCCAAGGTCTGGGCCAACGAAATCATGCATGGCGCGCCGCTGCTCGGCGCCACCCTCGACGACAGCCTCTACGAATGGGCCAAGATGAAGGAGGCGAAGATCCGCCAGTGGGTCGAGGAAAAGCGCATCCTGTCGATCGAGCCGAGCAGCCTGCTCTACATGATCTGGGCCTCCACCCAGCACTACGCCGACTTCGGCTACCAGGTCGAGGTGCTCAACGGCCACCAGCCGCTCAGCGACATGCAGTTCGAAAGGGCGGTACAGACGGTGACCAGCGTGGTCCTGCGCGGAATCGGATTGGAGCCCTGAGCAGCGGAGCCTTCGCTAGAAGGCTCCGGCGATGGCTCAGCTGGCGCGGGTGAAGTCCACCGCTTCCGCCTGTTCGAGGAACACCGTGGTCTGCGCCGGGACCGTCTCGGCGAGCAGCCGTCCGCCGCGGATCGAGTAGCGCACCGGGACCTGCCGGCGCACCGCGTCGAAGCCGTCGCGGGCCGGCAGCACCAGCAGGTTGGCCGGATGGCCGACCTCGATGCCGTATTCCCGCAGGCCGAGGGTGCGGGCGCTGTTGCGGGTGATCAGGTCGAGGCCGCCGTCGATCTCGTCGTAGCCCATCATCTGCGTCACGTGCAGGCCCATGTGCAGCACCTGCAGCATGTTCGCGGTGCCCAGCGGGTACCAGGGGTCGAACACGTCGTCGTGGCCGAAGCAGGTGTTGATCCCGGCACCGAGCAGTTCCTTGACCCGGGTGATGCCGCGGCGCTTCGGGTAGTCGTCGAAGCGACCCTGCAGGTGGATGTTCACCAGCGGGTTGGCGACGAAGTTGATTCCCGACAGTTTCAGCAGGCGGAACAGCCGCGAGGTGTAGGCGCCGTTGTAGGAGTGCATCGCCGTGGTGTGGCTGGCGGTGACCCGTGCGCCGAGGCCGTCGCGATGGGCGAGCATGGCCAGGGTCTCGAGGAAGCGCGACTGCTCGTCGTCGATCTCGTCGCAATGCACGTCCACCGGCAGGTCGTAGCGCTTGGCCAGGTCGATGGCCTTGTGCAGCGACTCGACGCCCAGCTCGCGGGTGAATTCGAAATGCGGGATCGCCCCCACCACGTCGGCGCCCAGGCGCAGCGACTCCTCCAGCAGTTCCAGGCCGTTGGGGTAGGAGAGAATGCCCTCCTGAGGGAAGGCGACGATCTGCAGGTCGACCCAGGGCGCCACTTCGCCGCGCACCTCGAGCATGGCCTTGAGCGCGGTGAGGGTCGGGTCGGAGACGTCGACGTGGCTGCGCACGTGCTGCACGCCGTTGGCGATCTGCCATTTCAGGGTCTGCCAGGCGCGCTGCTTGACGTCCTCGTGGCTGAGCAGGGCCTTGCGCTGGGCCCAGCGCTCGATGCCTTCGAACAGCGTGCCGGAGCGGTTCCACTCCGGCTGGCCGGCGGTCTGGGTGGTGTCGAGATGGATGTGCGGCTCGATGAACGGCGGCACGGCAAGACCGCCGGCGCCGTCCAGGCGCTCGCCGGCGTCGTCGGCGGCCTGTTCCATCGGCACCAGGGCGGCGATACGGCCATCGGCGACGCGCAGTTGCCAGAGACCTTCGCGGCCGCGCAGGCGCAGGTTGTCAATCAGCATGGAGGACCTCTTCTGGTTTGTTCGGGCTGCGGCTCAGCAGGGGATTGAGCAGCAGGTAGGCGATGGCGGCGCCGAGCACCGCGTTGACCGGCACGATCCCCGGCAGCCAGTGGCCGGCGGCGGTGCCGCAGGCGACGGCGAGGATCGCCGCCCAGTTGATCGCCTGGATGTCCGCGCAGGGGTGCTGGCGGTAGCGCCGGCGGCGACTCAGGTAGTCGGCGATGATCACCCCGCCGATGGGCGGGATGGCGGCGGAGAGGAAGGTCAGCCAGCCGACGAAGTGGTTGTACAGCCAGAGCGCGGCGAGGGTGCCGAGGGCGCCGTTGAGCATCGCCAGGAAGCGGCTGGAGAGGCCGGTGATGTTGGCGAAGCCGAGGCCGGAGGCATACAGCGCGTTGTCGTTGGTGGTCCAGATGTTCAGGCCGAGGACCAGGATCGCCGGGATCAGCAGGCCCTGGGCGATCATCACGTCGGAGATGTCCGACTTGCCCACCGCCGCCGCGCCGGCCGCGCCGAAGATGAACATCAGCGAGTTGCCGAGGAAGAACGCCACCAGGCACACCACCACGGCGGTACGCGCGCTGCGGCCGAAGCGGACGAAGTCGGCGGTGAGGGTGCCGGCGCTGACGAACGAGCCGACCACCAGGGCGATCGCGGTCGAGAGGCTCAGCGGCGCGCTCGGCGTCACCTGCTGCAGCGCCGCCAGGCCGCCGGCGTCGCGCACCGCGAGCCATACCGAGTAGCTGCCGAGAACGACGATCGCCGGGACCGCGATGGCCGACAGCAGGGTCAGACCGGCGATGCCGAAGAACACCGTGAGGGTCATCAGCGCTCCGGAAACCAGGATCAGCAGGTTGACGTCGAGGCCGGTGGCCTTGGCCACCGGGATGGCGAACATCGCTACGCCGACGCCGAACCAGCCGACCTGGGTGCCGCCGAGCAACGCCGAGGGCAGCCAGGAGCCCTTGCTGCCGAACGAGTAATGCGCCAGCAGGTGGGTGGAAAGGCCGGTGCGCGCGCCGATGAAGCCGAGGATCGCGGTGTACAGGCCGAGCATCAGGTTGCCCAGCAGCACGGCGAGGAAGAAGTCGTCGTAGCTCAGGCCGGTGCCGAGGGTGCCGCCGGTCCACATGCTGGCGGAAAAGAAGGTCAGGCCGAGCATCACCACGCTCAGGGCCAGCGCGCTCTTGCGCGCCGCCAGCGGGACCGGTTGCTGGCTGTAGTTGCTGTCTGCGGACATGCGCGAGTCTCCGTGGGGCGCCGGCCGTCCGGGAGCGTCGGCCGGGCCGCGGCGAATGGTAGTCGAAGGCGGGTCGATCCGACAGACGCCGTTGCGCGTCGTCGGACCGCAGCGGCACGCAGGAAGCGTGCCGGCGCGCGGCAGGGCGGCGTCCGCCGGGGATGCGGGCGCCGCCCTGCGTTCAGGAGGCTTCGCGGTAGGGGTTGCGCGGATCCTGGGTCCAGTTGAGATAGGGCTTGCCGGTGTCCTGCGGCACCATTTCGATGCAGTTCTCCACCGGACAGGTGATCTGGCACAGGTTGCAGCCCACGCACTCGGCGTCGATCACTTCGTAGCGGTGCGTACCGTCGGCCCGGGGCAGGCTGGCGATGGCCTGGTGCGAGGTGTCCTCGCAGGCGATATGGCAGCGGCCGCAACCGATGCAGGCGTCCTGGTCGATGCGGGCGATCACCTGGTAGTTGATGTCCAGGTACTTCCAGTCGGTGGTATTGCCCACCGCGCCGCCGCTGAAATCGGACAGCCGCTGGTAGCCATGGCTGTCCATCCAGCGCGCGAGACCGTCCTGCATGTCCTCGACGATACGGAAGCCGTGCAGCATCGCCGCCGTGCATACCTGCACCGCGCCGCAGCCGAGCGCGACGAATTCCGCTGCGTCGCGCCAACTGCCGATACCGCCGATGCCACAGATCGGCAGGCCGCGGGTCTGCGGGTCGCGGGCGATCTCGGCGACCATGTTCAGGGCGATCGGCTTCACCGCCGAGCCGCAGTAGCCGCCGTGGGTGCTCTGGGTGCCGACCACGGGCAGGGCGACCATGCGCTCCAGGTCGACGCTGGTGATCGAGTTGATGGTGTTGATCAGCGACACCGCGTCGGCGCCGCCGCGATGGGCGGCGCGCGCCGACTGGCGGATGTCGGTGATGTTGGGGGTGAGCTTGACGATCACCGGCAGCGAGCAGTGGGTCTTGCACCAGCGGGTGACCATCTCCACGTACTCCGGTACCTGGCCCACCGCCGCGCCCATGCCGCGCTCGGGCATGCCGTGGGGGCAACCGAAGTTCAGCTCGATACCGTCGGCGCCGGTGGCTTCCACCAGCGGCAGGATGTATTTCCACGACTCCTCGACGCAGGGCACCATCAGCGACACGATCAGCGCGCGGTCTGGCCAGTCCTTCTTCACCTGGGCGATCTCGCGCAGGTTGATCTCCAGCGAGCGGTCGGTGATCAGCTCGATGTTGTTGATCCCCTGCACCTGGCGGTTCGGTCCGAAGTGCGCGGAATAACGCGACGACACGTTGACCGCCGCGGGGTCTTCGCCGAGGGTCTTCCAGACCACCCCGCCCCAGCCCGCCTGGTAGGCGCGGACCACGTTGTAGGCCTTGTCGGTGGGCGGCGCGGAGGCCAGCCAGAAGGGGTTGGGCGACTTGATGCCGGCGAATTCGATAGACAGGTCGGCCATCACGCAGCCTCCACGTTGAGCATGAGTTGGGCGTGGATCGCTTCCGCCGCCAGTTTGCCGTGCTGCACCGCCTGCACGGTGAGGTCCTCGCCGAGCGCCACGCAGTCGCCGCCGGCGTAGATGCCGGGGATGCTGGTGCGCATCTGTCCGTCGACCTGGATGCGCTCGCCGTCGCGCCGCAGTTGCGCTGCCAGCGGATCGCCCAGGCTGGCGCCTTCGAAGGCCTGGCCGATGGCCTTGAAGATGGCGTCGGCGGCCAGTTCGAAGTGCTCGCCGGTGTCGCCCAGGCGACCGTTCTCCAGGCGCGTGCGGGCGAAGCGCATGCCGCGCACCCGGCCTTGCTCGTCAAGCAGTACCCGTTCCGGTCGGGCCCAGGTCAGCAGGCGCACCTGGCTGGCCTTGGCGATCTCCTGCTCGTGGCCGGTGGCGCCCATTTCCTCGAAGCCACGGCGGTAGACCAGGTTGACGTCGCGGGCGCCGAGCCGGCTCATCTGCACCGCCATGTCGATGGCGGTGTTGCCGGCGCCGATGACGATGCAACGGTCGGCGACGGGCAGGTCGAGCAGGTCGTCGCTCTGCCGCAGCTCGCGGATGTAGTCGGTGGCGGCGAGCAGGCCGGGGGCGTCCTCGTCTTCCAGGCCGAGGCGCTTGCTGGCGGCCAGGCCGATGCCGAGGAACACCGCGTCGTACTCGTCGTGCAGGGCGCCGAGCGCCAGGTTGTCGCCGAGACGCTGGCCGTGGCGCAGTTCGATACCGCCGATCTGCAGGAGGAATTCCACTTCGCGCCGGGCGAAGTCGTCCACCAGCTTGTAGCGGGCGATGCCGTACTCGTTGAGGCCGCCGACCTTGGCGCGGGCCTCGAAGAGCACCACGTCGTGGCCGTGCATGGCCAGGCGGTGGGCGCAGGACAGCCCGGCCGGCCCGGCGCCGACCACGGCGATGCGCTTGCCGGTGGCCGGCGAGCGCTTGAACGGATGTTCGCCGAAGCCGGCGTGGTCGAGGGCGTAGCGTTGCAACTGGCCGATCAGCACCGGTGCGCATTCCTGGGCGTTGTTGCGTACGCAGGCCCGCTGGCAGAGGATTTCCGTGGGGCAGACGCGGGCGCAGCTGCCGCCGAGGATGTTCGCCGAGAGGATCTTCTGCGCCGCGCCCTGGACATTCTCCTGGGCGATGCTGCGGATGAACCCGGGGATGTCGATCTCGGTCGGGCAGGCGTTGACGCAGGGCGCGTCGTAGCAGTACAGGCAGCGGGCGCTTTCCAGGGCGGCCTGGCGGGCGTTGAGCGGCGGCGCGAGGTCGGCGAAGCGCTCGGCGAGCGTGTCCGCGCCGGCGTCCGGACGGGGGAGGTGGTTCAGGGAATCGATCACGGTTGTAGCCTCTCTTCTGGTTTCTTCTCGGGGCAGTCAACGGCAATACGGCACCGTCCGGCCTCTACGGGCCGGTCCGGTATTGCGGGAAGGATCAGCGCTCGACGGCGACCGGGCGCTGGCGTTCGGCGCGGCGGCCGAGCACTTCGTACACCGACGGGTAGGCCGGGCGCTCCACGTAGCGTCCGGCGCCGGGTTCGGCGCGCAGGTCGCCGGCGGCCCAGAGCAGCTTGCCCTGGCTGATGGTGTGGCTGGGAATGCCGCGCACGGTGCGACCTTCGAAGATGTTGAAATCGACCCGCTGGTGGTGGGTGGCGGCCGAGAGGGTGCGGCTGCCCTGCGGGTCCCAGAGCACCAGGTCGGCATCCGCGCCGACGCGGATCGCGCCCTTGCGCGGGAACAGGTTGAAGATCTTCGCGGTGTTGGTGGAGGTCAGCGCGACGAACTCGTGCATCGACAGGCGCCCGCTGTTGACCCCGGCGTCCCACAGTAACGCCATGCGGTCCTCAATGCCGGCCGTGCCATTGGGAATCTTGCTGAAGTCGTCGCGGCCCATGGCCTTCTGCTCGGCGCAGAAGCAGCAGTGGTCGGTGGCGGTGGTATGCAGGTTGCCGGACTGCAGGCCGCGCCACAGCGCTTCCTGGTGTTCGACGGGACGGAACGGCGGGCTCATCACGTAGCCGGCCGCGGTGGCCCAGTCCGGGTGGCGGTAGACGCTGTCGTCGAGCAGCAGGTGCCCGGCCAGCACCTCGCCGTAGACCGGCTGGCCCTTGGCGCGGGCATAGGCGATCTCGTCCAGCGCCTCGCGGCTGGAAATATGCACCAGGTACAGCGGCGTACCCAGCGTCTCGGCGATGCGGATGGCGCGGCTGGCGGCCTCGCCCTCGACTTGCGGCGGACGCGACAGCGGATGCGCCTCGGGGCCGGTGAGGCCTTGGGCGAGGAGTTTCTGCTGCAGGTGGAAGACCAGTTCGCCGTTCTCCGCGTGCACCGTCGGCACCGCGCCCAGCTCCAGGCAGCGCTCGAAGCTGGCCACCAGGGTATCGTCGGCGGCCATGATGGCGTTCTTGTAGGCCATGAAGTGCTTGAAGCTGTTCACCCCGTGCTGTGCCACCAGCTCGCCCATTTCCCGGGCGACCTCGTCGCTCCACCAGGTGATGGCGACGTGGAAGCCGTAGTCCGCAGCGGATTTCTGCGCCCAGCCGCGCCAGGTGTGGAAGGCCTCCAGCAGCGACTGTCGCGGGTTGGGGATGACGAAGTCGATGATCGAGGTGGTCCCTCCGGCCAGCCCGGCCGCGGTGCCGCTGAAGAAGTCCTCGCTGGCCACCGTGCCCATGAAGGGCAACTGCATGTGGGTATGGGGGTCGATGCCGCCCGGCATCAGGTACTGGCCACCGCCGTCGAGGACGTCGCAGCCGGAGGGGGTTTCGAGGTTCTCGCCGATGGCCTGGATGAGGCCGTTGGCACAGAGCACGTCGGCTCGATAACTCTCTTCGTGAGTAACCACGGTGGCGCCACGGATCAACAGGGACATGCCGTCTTTCCTCGCAGGCTGACCGGTCGTTGCCGGTTCTTGAAATTGTTTTTTCGCCATGCGCCGAGGGCTTCTGTAATCCTGTCAGCGCTGACAGGATTCGAATCTAGATGCTGATCATCGATTGAGCAAGATTATTTTCAAATGGTTGTTTGAGTTTATAACTTATTGATTTTAAATAATTAAAAATAAATATCACCAAAATGGTGAGGGTTCTAACCATTTTGACGCGCTTGACAAGAATTCAAAAAGGTCGAGATTTCCCATGCAAAATCAGCCGCTTGAAAGCCGTGTTCGAACGGTTGTGGGGAGATGAAAAAAGTTGGCCTGCACTCCTTTGGTTCCTGACCGGGGCGACAGGCTCGCGCATTTCCCCCGGTGACACGCCGGACTGCCCGTCGGCGTGTCACCGACGTTGTCGATGAAGTGTTTCAGATCAGTCGGTTACCTCCAGTAGACCGGCCTGCCCAGTGACGTCGCGGGGTTTTCGGCACGCTTATTGAGTGCCGCCCGCCACGGCATTGTCCGGACCGGAGGTGCAGTACTGGTGGTGCGGTACTCCGGCCATCGCATTAGCCCGATGAGCGAATAACTAAAAGAATTCTGGAGAGGCCCATGCAACAGAGCAGATCGGAAGTGACCGAGCGCGACGGCTTGGTCGAGCTGTCCGCCGGCAGCGACGTACTCGACAGTCCCCGCTACAACCACGACATCGCCCCGACCCGGGTGGAACAGCGTACCTGGAACAGGTGGCACATCACCGCGCTGTGGATCGGCATGTCCATCTGCGTGCCCACCTACACCCTCGGCGGCGTCCTCACCGCCTACTTCGGCCTCAGCGTCGGCGAAGCGCTGCTGGCGATCCTGCTGGCCAACCTGGTGGTGCTGATCCCGCTGACCCTCAATGCCTTCGCCGGCACCCGCTACGGCATTCCCTTCCCGGTGCTGCTGCGCGCTTCGTTCGGCATCATCGGCTCCAACGTGCCATGCCTGATCCGCGCCGTGGTCGCGTGCGGCTGGTTCGGCATCCAGACGCTGTTCGGCGGGCTGGCGATCCATCTCTTCCTCGGTTCGATCTTTCCCGCCTGGAAGGCCCTCGGCGGCACCGGCGAGGTGATCGGTTTCCTCCTGTTCTGGGGGCTGAACCTGTGGGTGGTGCTGCGCGGCGCGGAGTCGATCAAATGGCTGGAGACACTCTCGGCACCGCTGCTGGTGCTGGTCGGCCTCGGCCTGCTGGTGTGGGCGCTGCCGCACATATCGGTCAGTGAACTGCTGGCGCAGCCGCCGAAGCGGCCGGAAGGCGCCAGCGTCACCGGCTACTTCATGGCCGGGCTGACGGCGATGGTCGGCTTCTGGGCCACGCTGTCGCTGAACATCCCCGACTTCAGCCGCTATGCGCGCAGCCAGAAGGACCAGATACTCGGACAGATCTTCGGCCTGCCGCTGACCATGTTCCTGTTCGCCGCCCTCGGCGTGGTGATGACCGCCGCCTCGGCTTCGTTGGTGGGCGAGACGGTTTCCGACCCGGTCAGCCTGATCGGGCACATCCCCAGCCCCGGCTGGGTGGCGGTGGCGATGGCGTTGATCATCGTCGCCACCCTCTCGACCAACACCGCGGCGAACATCGTCTCGCCGACCAACGACTTCCAGAACATCGCACCGAAACTCATCGGCCGCACCCGCGCCGTCTGGCTCACCGGTTTCATCGGCCTGGCGCTGATGGCCCACGAGTTGCTGAAGAAGCTCGGCTGGATCGTTTCCGACCTCAGCCTGGAAAGCGTCTACTCCAACTGGCTGCTCGGCTACTCCAGCCTGCTCGGGCCGATCGCGGGGATCATGGTGGTGGACTACTTCCTGGTGCGCAGGCAACGCCTCGACCTCGCCGGACTCTACCGCGACGACGTCTACCCGGCCTGGAACTGGCCCGGCTTCGCCGCCTTCGCGGTGCCGGTGGCGCTGACCGTCATGGCCCTCGGCAACCGCCAATTCCATTGGTTCTACGACTACGGCTGGTTCACCGGCTCGCTGCTCGGCGGCGCGCTCTACTACGGCCTCTGCGGCCGCCGTGCGCGGAGCCCGGCGGCATTGGCCAAACCGCTGCCCTGATGGGCATACAGGCGGCCGGCGAGCCGCCGACACCTACTCCAAGCCTGAGGAGACGACAATGAGCACTGCCCGGAACGTCCTGCAATCCACCCAGCGACACATCGATGGCCAGCGCCTCTGGCAATCGCTGATGGATCTCGCCCGCCTCGGCGCCACCGCCAAGGGTGGGGTCTGCCGCCTGGCCCTGAGCGATCTCGACCGCCAGGCCCGCGATCTCTTCGTGCAATGGTGCGAAGCGGCCGGCTGCACGGTCAGCGTCGATCGGGTCGGCAACATCTTCGCCCGTCGTCCCGGGCGTAACCCGGACTTGCCCCCGGTGATGACCGGTAGCCACATCGACACCCAGCCCACCGGTGGCAAGTTCGACGGCTGCTTCGGGGTGATGGCCGGCCTCGAGGTGATCCGCACCCTCAACGACCTCGGGGTGGAAACCGAGGCGCCGCTGGAGGTGGTGGTGTGGACCAACGAGGAAGGCTCGCGCTTCGCGCCCTGCATGATGGGCTCGGGCGTATTCGCCGGGAAGTTCACCCTGGAGGAGACCCTGGCCAAGCGCGATGCCGACGGTGTCAGCGTAGGCGAGGCGCTGGACGCCATCGGCTACGCGGGAGCGCGCGATTGTCTCGGACATCCGGTGGGCGCCTATTTCGAGGCGCACATCGAACAGGGGCCGATCCTCGAGGACGAGGAGAAGACCATCGGCGTGGTGCTCGGCGCGCTCGGGCAGAAATGGTTCGACCTGTCCCTGCGCGGCGTCGAGGCACACGCCGGGCCAACGCCGATGCACCTGCGCAAGGACGCCCTGGTCGGTGCCGCGGCGGTGGTCGAGGCGGTCAATCGCGCGGCCCTCGGCCATCAGCCGCATGCTTGCGGCACGGTCGGCTGCCTGCACGCCTATCCCGGTTCGCGCAACGTGATACCCGGCGAAGTGAAGATGACCCTGGACTTCCGCCATCTGCAACCGGAGCGCCTGGACTCGATGATCGCCGAAGTCCGCCAGGTGATCGCCGCTACCTGCGAGAAGCATGGCTTGCAATACGAGCTGGTGCCGACCGCCGATTTCCCGCCGCTGTACTTCGACCAGGGATGCGTCGGCGCGGTGCGCGAGGCGGCGCAGGCGCTGGGCATGCCGCAGATGGACATCGTCAGCGGCGCCGGCCACGACGCGATCTTCCTCGCCGAACTCGGTCCGGCGGGGATGATCTTCGTGCCCTGCGAGAACGGCATCAGCCACAACGAGATCGAGAACGCCAGCCCCGACGACCTGGCCGCCGGCTGCGCGGTGCTGTTGCGGGCCATGCTCAAGGCCTCCGAGGCGATCGCCGGCGGCCGCCTGGCGGCCTGAGTGGCGCTTCCATCGAGGCGCCGGCATCGACCGCCTTCTACACGGGTACGGGAGGGCGAATAACGCCAGGGGCGTTATCCGCCGATGCACGGCTGGGCCGGCGGATAACCGCGTTGCGGTTATGCGCCCTACGTCGCGGTTCTGCGCGGGGTACGGTGGGGCGTTGTCCGCCGAGGCGTCGCTGGGGCGGCGCGCGGGGCTCAGATCACCTTGCCGTCGCGCAGCCTTTCCAGCGCGGCCGCGTCCAGGCCGAGGAGCGTCTCGAGGACCTCGTCGGTGTGCTGGCCGAGGGTGGGCGGCGGGTTGCGGTATTCCACCGGCGTCTCGGACAGGCGGATCGGGCTGGCTACCTGCGGAACCGTCCCGGCCAGCGGGTGCGGTAGCTCCACGCGCAGGCCGCGGGCCTGCACCTGCGGGTCGGCGAACACTTGCGCCAGGTCGTTGATCGGCCCGCAGGGCACGCCGGCGCGCTCCAGGGAAAGAATCCACTCGGCGGTGGTGTGCAGCACCGTGGCCTGGCGGATCAGCGGGATCAGCACCTCGCGGTTGGCCACCCGCGCCTTGTTGGTGGCGAAGCGCGGGTCGTCGGCCCATTCCGGGTGGTCTGCCAGCTCGGCGAACTTGCGGAACTGGCTGTCGTTGCCGACCGTGAGGATCATGTCGCCGTCGGCGGTGGGGAAGTCCTGGTACGGCACGATGTTCGGGTGTGCGTTGCCCAGGCGCCGCGGCGGCACGCCGGTGGTCAGGTAGTTGAGGGTCTGGTTGGCCAGGCAGGCGACCTGCACGTCGAGCAGGGCCATGTCGATGTGCTGGCCGATGCCGCTGACGTCGCGGTGGGCGAGGGCGGCGAGCACCGCGGTGGAGGAGTACAGCCCGGTGAGGATATCGGTCAGCGCCACGCCGACCTTCACCGGACCGGCGCCTTCCTCGTTGTCGGCGCGCCCGGTGAGGCTCATCAGGCCGCCCAGGCCCTGGATCATGAAGTCATAGCCGGCGCGCTTGGCATAGGGGCCGGACTGGCCGAAGCCGGTGATCGAACAGTAGATCAGCTTCGGGTTGACCTGCTTCAGCGATTCATAGTCGAGGCCATAGGCCTTGAGCCCGCCGACCTTGAAGTTCTCCAGCAGGATGTCGGCCTTGGCCGCCAATTCGCGAACGATGCGCTGGCCTTCCGGCTGGGTGAAGTCCACCGTCACCGACTTCTTGTTGCGGTTGGCCGACAGGTAGTAGGCCGCCTCGCTGGTGTCGTTGCCTTCGGCATCCTTGAGGAACGGCGGGCCCCAGGCGCGGGTGTCGTCGCCGCTGCCGGGGCGCTCGATCTTGATCACCTCGGCGCCGAGGTCGGCGAGAATCTGCCCGGCCCAAGGGCCGGCCAGGACACGGGACAGGTCGAGTACGCGGATATGGGAAAGGGCGCCGGGCATGACGGTTCTCGCTGCTGGGGGCTGGAAACGGAAATGGCCGGGAAGACGGGTTCCTTGCCCGTCTCCCCGGCGGCCGGCGCGCTACCGTGAAAAAGCGCGCCGGGGTGTTGCTCGGTGGCTCAGAAGAATGCCTGGATGCCGGTCTGCGCGCGGCCGAGGATCAGCGCGTGGACATCGTGGGTGCCCTCGTAGGTGTTCACCACTTCCAGGTTGACCAGGTGGCGGGCGATGCCGAACTCGTCGGAGATGCCGTTGCCGCCCAGCATGTCGCGGGCCAGGCGGGCGATGTCGAGGGCCTTGCCGCAGCTGTTGCGCTTCATGATCGAGGTGATTTCCACCGCCGCGGTGCCTTCGTCCTTCATCCGCCCCAGGCGCAGGCAGCCTTGCAGGGCCAGGGTGATCTCGGTCTGCATGTCGGCCAGCTTCTTCTGGATCAGTTGGTTGGCGGCCAGCGGGCGGCCGAACTGCTGGCGGTCGAGCACGTACTGGCGGGCGGTGTGCCAGCAGAATTCGGCGGCGCCCAGGGCGCCCCAGGAGATGCCGTAGCGCGCCGAGTTCAGGCAGGTGAACGGACCGCGCAGGCCGCGCACCTCGGGGAAGGCGTTCTCTTCCGGAACGAACACGTTGTCCATCACGATCTCGCCGGTGATCGAGGCGCGCAGGCCGACCTTGCCATGGATCGCCGGGGCGCTCAGGCCTTCCCAGCCCTTCTCGAGGACGAAACCGCGGATCTGCCCTTCGTCGTCCTTGGCCCAGACCACGAAGACGTCGGCGATCGGGCTGTTGGTGATCCACATCTTGCTGCCGCTCAGGCGATAGCCGCCGTCGACCTTCTTCGCCCGGGTGACCATCGAGCCCGGGTCGGAACCGTGGTTCGGCTCGGTCAGGCCGAAGCAGCCGATGTATTCGCCGCTGGCCAGCTTGGGCAGGTACTTCTGCCGGGTGGCTTCGTTGCCGAATTCATGGATTGGCACCATCACCAGCGAGGACTGCACGCTCATCATCGAGCGATAGCCGGAGTCGACGCGCTCGACTTCGCGAGCGATCAGGCCATAGCAGACGTAGTTGAGGCCGCTGCCGCCGTAGGCTTCGGGAATGGTCGCGCCGAGCAGGCCGGTCTCGCCCATCTCGCGGAAGATCTTCGGGTCGGTCTGTTCGTGGCGGAAGGCTTCGAGCACGCGCGGGGCCAGCTTGTCCTGGGCGAACTGCTGGGCGCTGTCGCGAACCATGCGCTCTTCTTCGGTGAGCTGCTGGTCCAGCAGCAGGGGATCTTCCCAGTTGAAGCTAGCTTTGGTGGCCATGCGTACATCCTCGTCAAGCGGTAGCGGAGGCTGGCGTGGGCCAGCCGGAATGGAAGCATCCTAAGAGCCTAGCGAATGGGGCGGCAAACGAGGAATTCGCACGCACTTGTGCTATTTTCTCACTCCGAGAAAATGAGTGTCGTATTTCATGCCCTTGAAGAGGCGCGAGGAATCGTGACCTGGGCGTCATAGATGCGAAACCGGCACTCCGGAGTCCTCCATGCGACGCAAGATCCCTTCCACCGCCGCGCTGGTCAGCTTCGAATCCGCCGCGCGCCACGAGAGCTTCACCAAGGCGGCGGAGGAGTTGTCCCTGACCCAGAGCGCGATCTGCCGGCAGATCGCCACGCTCGAGGAGTTCCTCGGTGTCGAGCTGTTCCGTCGCTCGCGGCGCGGGGTCAAGCTCACCGAGGCCGGGCTGTCCTATAGCCGGCGGGTGGCGGTACGCCTCGACGCGGTGGAGCGCGACACCCTGGCGGTGATGGGGCACCAGGGCGGCGGCGCGATCGAACTGGCGGTGGTGCCGACCTTCGGCACCCAATGGCTGTTGCCGCGGCTCAAGCGCTTCCAGCGGCTGCACCCGGAGGTCACGGTCAACCTGACCAACCGCACCCGCCCGTTCCTCTTCGCCGACACCGAGTTCGACGCCGCGCTGTACTTCGGCGACGCCGACTGGTCGGGTACCGTCTCGCATTTCCTGATGCGCGAGAATCCGGTGCCGGTGTGCAGCCCGGAGCTGCTGGGCGGGCGTCGAACGCTGAGCGCCGAGCAGGTCGCCGGGCTGCCGCTGATGCAGCAGAGCACCCGGCCCTACGCTTGGCGCCAGTGGTTTCACTCCCAGGGACTGAACGTCGCCCACGACATGAGCGGGCCGCGCTACGAGCTGTTCTCCATGCTTGCCCAGGCGGCCATGCACGGCATGGGCGTGGCCCTGATACCGCCCTTCCTGATCCAGGACGAGCTGGCCGACGGAAGGCTTATCGTGCCCATGCAACATGCCTATTTGAGCGAGAATGCGTATTACCTGATCATTCCCGAGCGCAGGGTCGAATCGGCGATGCTCAATGCCTTCCGCGACTGGCTGGTGGAAGAGGCCAGGCAGTACCGCGAGGCCAACGGGCTGGGCTGAACGCGCAGGAACATCGGGCGGCGCAGGCAGGACGCGCCGCCCCGGGACCGGGCCGATCCGCCGGGTCCCGCGGAGCCGCGGCGGCGATACCGCCGGGCATCCTCCACGACGGCCAGGATGGCGGCCGCGGAGCACCACACCAGGAGTTCACATGAATTTCCACACCCGCAAGTGGGTCAAGCCAGAAGATCTCAACCCCAACGGCACCCTGTTCGGCGGCAGCCTGCTGCGCTGGATCGACGAAGAAGCGGCGATCTACGCGATCATCCAGCTGGGCAACCAGCGCGTGGTCACCAAGTACATTTCCGAGATCAACTTCGTCAGCTCGGCGCGCCAGGGCGACATCATCGAGCTGGGCATCACCGCCACCGACTTCGGTCGTACCTCGCTGACCATGACCTGCCACGTGCGCAACAAGATCACCCGCAAGAGCATCCTCACCATCGACAAGATGGTCTTCGTCAACCTCGGCCCGGACGGCCTGCCGGCGCCCCACGGCAAGACCGAGATCACCTACATCAAGGACCAGTTCAAGGAAGACGAAGTCCTGCCCTGAGCGGCGCGACGAGCGGCCGGCACTCGTGCCGGCCGCCGTGTTTCAGAACAGCCGGGTGAGCAGCCAGTAGAGCGAGGCCGAGAGCAGGATCGCCGCCGGCAGCGTCAGCACCCAGGCCATCAGCAGGTTGCGGATGGTCTTCCACTGTAGCCCCGAACCGTTCGCCGCCATGGTCCCGGCCACCCCGGAAGACAGCACATGGGTGGTGGAGACCGGCAAGCCATACAGGTCCGCCGCGCCAATGGTCAGCATCGCCACGGTTTCCGCCGAGGCGCCCTGGGCGTAGGTCAGGTGGGTCTTGCCGATCTTCTCGCCGACCGTCACCACGATGCGTTTCCAGCCGACCATGGTGCCCAGGCCGAGGGCGATGGCCACGGCGATCTTCACCCATAGCGGGATGAACTTGGTGGCGTCGTCGATCTTCTGCTTGAACGCCTGCAATTTGCCGCGGGTGTCGGCGTCGAAGCGGCCGACGCCGTCCTTGTCCATCAGGCGGATCGCCTCGGAGGTCAGGTACATGTCGTTGCGCACGTTGCCCATGGCTTCCGCCGGTACCCGCGAGAACGCGCCATAGCCTTTCACTTCCTGGCCGATCGAGCCGGTCAGGGCGGCCAGCGCCGGGATCAGCTCAGGCGATGCCTGCTTGCTGCGCACGTAGTCGGAGAGTACCTGGCGCGGATCGGCCGGCGCCGGTTGCGGCGCGCTCTTCACCAGCGCTTGCTGGGTGACCTCGGCGACGGCGGCGAACTGCACCGCCTGGTCCGCCGGCATGGTGCGGTTCAGGGCGTAGGCCATCGGCAGGGTGCCGACCAGGATCAGCATGATCAGGCCCATGCCTTTTTGTCCGTCGTTGGAGCCGTGGGCGAAGGACACTCCGGTACAGGTCAGGATCAGCAGGCCGCGGATCCACCAGGGCGGCGGCGCCTTGCCCTTCGGCGCCTTGTACAGCGCGCGGTTCTTCACCAGCAGGCGCAGCGCCAGGAGCAACAGGGCGGCGCAGGCGAAGCCGATCAGCGGCGAGAGCAGCAGGGAGTAGCCGACCTTGGTCGCCTGGCCCCAGTCCACCCCGCTGGTGCCATCGCGCCCGTGCATCAGCGCGTTGGCCACGCCGACGCCGATGATCGAGCCGATCAGGGTGTGCGAGGACGACGCCGGCAGGCCCAGCCACCAGGTCCCGAGGTTCCACAGGATGGCGGCGATCAGCAGGGCGAAGACCATGGCGAAGCCGGCCGAGGAACCGACCTGCAGGATCAGTTCCACCGGCAGCAGGGCGATGATGCCGAAGGCCACCGCGCCGCTGGAGAGCAATACGCCGAGAAAGTTGAAGCAACCCGACCAGACCACCGCGAAGTGCGGCGGCAGCGAGTGGGTGTAGATCACCGTGGCCACCGCGTTGGCGGTGTCGTGGAAGCCGTTGACGAACTCGAAGCCGAGGGCGATCAGCAGGGCCACGCCGAGCAGCAGGAAGGGCGTCCAGGTGGTGATCGTGGAACCGACGTCATCGACGTCCTGCATCAGGCTGTAGGCGCTGAACAGCAGTCCGGTGGCGAGCACGGCGAAGAATACGAGGGCGGTGAGGCGGCCGGGACGCTGCTCGAGATGGGGCTTGTGCGCGTTGCCGGCGGCACTGGCGACGGCGTCGGCGGGAAGGACATCGGAGGTCATGGTGCGGGTCCGCGCTGGGGATGACCGGCACATGATGGGCAGGCGATTGTGACAAGTTATGTCTTGCGCATACCGGCTTCGTCTGGCGAAGAAAGGACAAGGGCCGCGGGAGGCCGCCGGAAGCCGGATGGGGTCGGGCGCCAGGCGGCCTGCCCGCTGCGGCCGCGAAGATTAATGAATTCCTGTGGCGAGTGCCATCATTTCGTCGCTAAAAAGTTGGCATGTTGAGGGATTTGCCGATCCGGACACGCGCGGGGAAGGCGAGAGCCACTGGACTAGACTGAGAAGTGCGCGGCGGGGCCGGTCGCTTGCCGGCCCGGTGCGCGGGACGAGCGCCTTCGTCCCGGGGTGGCCCGGCCGGGCGGTCGGGGAGGTCGATATGCGGATGCCGTGCCGGCTCGCGCTGGCGCTGTTGCTGTGCTTCGCCGGCCCGGCCTGTCTCGCGGCCTCCGGACCGGTTCGGGTGCTCTCGGTGGATGGTGCGATCGGCCCGGCCAGCGCCGATTACCTGGTGCGCGGCATCGAGCGTGCCGCCGAGGACGGCGCGCAACTGGTGGTGCTGGAACTGGACACGCCCGGCGGCCTGGACGCATCGATGCGGCGCATCGTCAAGGCGATCCTCGCCAGCCAGGTGCCGGTCGCCGGTTTCGTCGCGCCCAGCGGGGCGCGGGCGGCGAGCGCCGGCACCTACATCCTGTATGCCTGCCATATCGCGGCGATGGCGCCGGGCACCAACCTCGGCGCTGCCACCCCGGTGCGCCTGGGGACGCCGGACAAGCCCGCAGAGAAGCCCCCGGCGCGGGACGCCGAACCCATGGCGCGCAAGCAGGTCAACGACGCCGCCGCCTATATCCGTGGCCTCGCGCAACTGCGCGGGCGCAACGTCGAGTGGGCCGAGCGCGCGGTGCGCGAGGCGGTCAGCCTGGCGGCGCACGAGGCGGCGGCGCAGAGGGTGATCGACCTGCAGGCCCGCGACCTGCCCGACCTGCTGCGCCAGCTCGACGGCCGCAGCCTGCGCGTCGGCGAGCGCGCGCTGACCCTGGCTACCGCCGGCGCCACGGTCGAGCGCCAGGCACCGGACTGGCGCGCGCGGTTGCTGGCGGTGCTCACCGATCCCAGCGTGGCGCTGATCCTGATGATGATCGGCATCTACGGGCTGATCTTCGAACTGGCCAATCCCGGCATGGCGCTGCCCGGCGTGCTCGGCGGCATCTGCCTGCTGCTCGGCCTGTACGCCCTGCAGATGCTGCCGCTCAACTACGCCGGGCTGGCGCTGATCGCGCTGGGCCTGGCGTTCATGGTGGGCGAGGCGTTCGTCGCCAGCTTCGGCGTGCTCGGCATCGGCGGAATCGTCTCGTTCGTGGTCGGCGCGCTGATCCTGATCGATACCGAGGTGCCCGGCTACGGCATTCCGCCCGGCCTGGTGGTGGCCCTGGCGTTGCTCAGCGCCGCGCTGATCGTCGGTCTGCTGGGCATGGCCCTGCGTACTCGCCGGCAAGCGGTGGTAAGTGGCACCGCCGGATTGGTCGGCAGCCTGGCGACGGTGGCGGCGGTGGATTCCGAACAACCCTGCGCAGGCTGGGTGCTGCTCCAGGGCGAGCGCTGGCGGGTGCTCGCCGCGCGGCCGCTGGCGGTGGGCCAGCCGGTCTGGGTGCTGGCGCGCAAGGGCCTGCTCCTGGAAGTCGCGCTGGCCGATGAAGGAGGTGGATGATGGGTATTTCCTATGGTTTGGCGATGTTGCTGGTGTTCCTCGCGCTGCTGCTGTTCAGCGCGCTGCGCATCCTCCGCGAGTACGAGCGTGGCGTGGTGTTCCAGCTCGGGCGGTTCTGGAAGGTCAAGGGGCCGGGGCTGGTGCTGGTGATCCCGGCGATCCAGCAGATGGTGCGCATCGACCTGCGCACCATCGTCCTCGACGTGCCGCCGCAGGATGTGATTTCCCGCGACAACGTTTCGGTGAAGGTCAACGCGGTGGTGTACTTCCGCGTGCTCGATCCGCAGAAGGCGATCATCCAGGTGGAGAACTACCTGGCCGCCACCAGCCAATTGGCGCAGACCACCCTGCGCGCGGTGCTGGGCAAGCACGAATTGGACGAGATGCTCGCCGAGCGCGAGCGCCTGAACCTGGATATCCAGCAGGTGCTCGATGCGCAGACCGACGCCTGGGGCATCAAGGTGGCGAATGTGGAAATCAAGCACGTCGATCTCAACGAATCGATGGTCCGCGCCATCGCCCGGCAGGCCGAGGCGGAGCGTGAGCGCAGGGCCAAGGTGATCCATGCCGAGGGCGAGCTGCAAGCCTCGGAGAAACTCATGCAGGCGGCGCAGATGCTCGGCCGGCAGAGTGGCGCCATGCAGTTGCGCTACATGCAGACCCTCGGCGCGATCGCCGGCGACAAGAGTTCGACCATCGTCTTCCCGATGCCGATCGAACTCTTCGGCGGCAAGTACGCAGGTGCCGCGCCGCGAAACGAAAAGGCCGCCGGAGAGGACGAGGAGAGGTGAAAGCGCGCGGTTTGTGATGGAAATATCATCGAGCCGCGACACGGGGACATGCGTGCCCGGGGTCGGGATGGCTATGCTGTGGCGATCCACTCCCGGGACGCTCCTTCATGCTGCGATGCGCACTCCTGCTGCTGACATTGCTCCTCCCTTGCGCGCTGCCTGCCGCCAACCTGCGCCTGGTCGGCGACTCCTGGCCGCCTTTCGTCGATTCGCGCCTGCCTGGCAACGGCCTGGCGGTGGAACTGGTGACCACCGCGCTCAAGCGCGCCGGCTTCGACTCGAGCTTCCAGCAGGTACCCTGGTCGCGTGCCCTGCACGGCGTGCGCAGCGGTGACTACGACATCGCCCTGAGCGCCTGGTACGAGCCCGCCCGCAGCCTCTACGGGCAGTTTTCCCGCGCCTACCTGAGCAACCGCATTCGCCTGCTGCAACGCAAGGGGCGGGGTATCGAGTTTTCCCGCCTGAGCGACCTGCGTCCCTACCGCATCGCGGTCGTGCGCGACTATGCCTACGCGCCCGAATTCGACCGTGACAGCCGTCTGCAGAAGGTCAACGTGACCAGCTTCGCCAACGCCGCGCGGATGCTCGAGGCGGGGCGGGTCGACCTGGCGGTGGAGGACGAGCTGGCGCTGGGGGTCGCCTTCAAGGGCGAACTGGCCGATTTGCGCGACAAGCTGGAGGTACTGCCCACCCCGCTTGGCGAGAACGGCCTGCACCTGCTGGTGAGCCTGAGGAATCCCCGGCATGACGAGATCGTCGAAGGCTTCGACCTGGCCATCCGCGGAATGCGCGACGACGGCAGCTACCAGCGCCTGCTGGAGCGCTACGGCGCGCGCTAAGGCTGGCCTGGCAGCGGCTGCGCGCCGGCCAGTTCCTTCTTCAGCAAGTGCGCGGCCAGGGTGCGCAGCGGGGCGAGCTGGCGGCAGATGTGCGCCAGTTGGGTCTGTACCAGGCGATGGCTGTCGTCCATGTCCTCGGGCATCTGCTCCAGTTCCTTGGCCAGCGCTTCCTCCTCTTCGCTGTAGATGGCGACCGGGCGTTTCTGTTCCAGGCTCGCGGCGATTTCCTCGAGGCTGGCGGAGAGCCGCTCGGCGGCGCGCTCCAGGAGGCCGTCGCTGGCGTCCTCGGGCAGGCTTTCGCGGTGCGCGCCGAGACCGGATAGATAGCTGAGCAGGGTGTGCGAGAGGACCAGGAAGCGGAAGCCGATCTCGGCGTCCTTCCTGAAGTGGCCGGGCTCCAGGAGCATGTTCGACAGGGTGGTCGACAGCGCTGCGTCGGCGTTGTGCGCGTTGCGCCGGGCGGTGCGGTAGTCGAGGTCGTCGCGCTTGCCGGTGGCGTACTGCTGCATGATCTGCCGCAGGTAACGGCTGTTGCAGGCGAGGGTGTTGGCGAGCATGCGGTTGAGCCGGCGGCCCTGCCAATCGGGCAGCACCAGGAACACCGCGAGGCCGGCGATCAGGCTGCCCAGCAAGGTATCGAACAGGCGGGGCAGGATCAGCCCGTAGCCATCGCCGACCTGGTTGAAGCAGAACAGCACCAGCAGGGTGATCGCCGCCGTCGCCAGGGTATAGCGACTGCTGCGGGTGGCGAAGAAGGCGACCCCGGCGGCGACCGCGAACAGCGACTGCACCAGCGGGCTGGGGAACAGGTCGATCAGCGCCCAGCCGACCACCAGGCCGACCACCGTACCGAGGATCCGCTGCACCAGGCGCAGGCGGGTCGCGCCATAGTTGGGCTGGCAGACGAACACCGTGGTGAGCAGTATCCAGTAGCCCTGGGTCGGATGGATCCAGTGCAGCACGCCGTAGCCGGCGGTCAGCGCCAGGGCCATGCGCAGGCCGTGGCGGAACAGCAGCGAGGTCGGGGTGAGCTGCTGGCGCAGGCGCTCGAAGGCATCCTTCAGGCTGCGCGGCGAGCGGTCGAGCAGGGCGCTGTCCTGTTCGTCGGCGATGGCGTCCGGGTTGCTCGCCCCGGCCAGCTTGCGGTCCAGCGTGGTGAGGTTGGCGGCCAGGGCGCCGAGCGAGCGAAGCAGGCCCTTCCAGGCCGGGTTGCTCTGCTGGCGCAGGTGTTCGAGCGAGGCCTGGAGGTCTTCCAGGGCCAGCTCGCGGTCGGCGTAGTCGAACGGCTGGCGCAGGCGGATAGCCCGCGCCAGGGCCTGGCAGGCCTTGCCCTGCTGGTTGAGCAGGCGCTGGCAGCGGAACAGCACGTCGCTGTGGAAGAACGCCTCGGCCAGCCGGTTGTACGGGTAGTGCGAGGAACTGGCGCGCTCGTGGACGTCCTGGGCGATGAAATAGAGCTTCAGGTAGCGGCTCACCTTGGGGCCCGGCCGGCCATGGCCGAGGCGGTTGAGAATGGTCTCCTTGGCCTGGTTCAGCGCCACCACCACCTTGCCGTTCTGCCGTGCCAGGGCGAGGCGCTGGCCCTCCACGTCGAGCTGGCGCAACGGTTCGAACAGGCTCGACTTGATCCTCAGGTATTCGCCCAGCTCGAAATACAGGCGGGAAAGACTCTGCTGCACCGGCTGGTTGGAGAACAGCGCGTTCCACAGCACCGAGAGCAGCCCGTACCAGGCCGCCCCGGCCACCAGCAGCAGCGGTTCGTGCCAGACATCGGCGACCTCACCGCCGCGCTGGTCCACGCCGATCATGGTGTAGATCGAGAGGATCAGGGTCGCCGAGGCGATCGCCGCATAGCGCTCGCCGAGGGCGCCGAGGAGGATCATGCCGAACGCCGACAGCGCCATCCCGGAAACGAACAGCCAGGGATAGGGGAACAGCAACTCGACGGCGAAGGCGGCGACGCTGAAGCACAGCAGGGTCACCAGCAGCGCTTGCAGGCGGCCGAGCCAGTTGTCGTCGGTCTCCGCCAGGGCGCTGGCGATGATCCCGAGGAACAGCGGGATCAGCAGCTCGATGCGGTCCTGCCACCAGCACAGCAGCAGGGCGCCGGCCAAGGCGATGAACACCCGCAGGCTGTAGGCGAACTTGTCGAGGGCCCAGAGGCGGCGGAGCGTGTGTGTCAGCGAAGAGGGCGGCATGGGGGCGGAGTGCTATCCGATGGTCCGTGGTTCAGCCTATGTGGCCTGTCCGGCTAATTCAATCGGCCGATTTCGCGCGACTGGAAGTCCGCTGCCCGCCGCAGTCGCAGGAAACGCTGCCGTGGGCAACTCGGTCGAGCCGGGCATCTGGCGGATGCAGGCTTCGTGCCTGCGAACGCTAAGACGTCGTCGCCGCGCCGGAAGTTACCCGGCGGCGATATCGCGCGCCGGAGCGAGCCCGGCGAGCGAAGCGGCGGCGCGCTACAGCAGGCGGACCTTGAACGAGCGCCCCTTGATCTTGCCTTCGCTCAGGCGCTTGAGGGCCTGGTGGGCGAGGCCGCGCTCGATGGCGACGAAGGCCTGGAAGTCGAAGATGGCGATCTTGCCCACCGCGCTGCCGGGCAGCCCGGCGTCGCCGGTGAGGGCACCGAGCAGGTCGCCGGGGCGCACCTTGTCCTTGCGTCCGCCGGCGATGCACAGGGTGCTCATCGGCGGCAGCAATGGCTCCGGGCTGGCCTTCAACTGGCCGAGGGCGTACCAGGCCAGCGGCTGCTTCTGCAGGTCCTCGATGGCCTGCGCACGGCTGGCCTCGGCCGGCGCCACCAGCGACAGGGCCAGGCCTTTCTCGCCGGCGCGACCGCTGCGTCCGATGCGATGGATGTGGACCTCCGGGTCGCGCGCCAGCTCGACGTTGATCACCGTTTCCAGGGCGGCGATGTCCAGCCCGCGGGCGGCCACGTCGGTGGCCACCAGTACGTTGCAACTGCGGTTGGCGAACACCGTCAGGACCTGGTCGCGCTCGCGCTGCTCCAGGTCGCCGTGCAGGGCCAGGGCGGAAATCCGCTGCGCCTTCAGTGCGTCGGCCAGCTCCTGGCACTGCTGGCGGGTCTGGCAGAAGGCCACGCAGGACTGCGGCCGGAAATGCTGGAGCAGGCGTACCACGGCGTCCATGCGCTGCTTCGGATCGATCTCGAAGAAGCGCTGCTCGATCTGGCTGTCGGCGTGCAGCGACTCGACCTTCACCTGTCGCGGATCGCGCATGAAGGTCTTCGCCAGCTTCTCGATGCCGTCCGGGTAGGTGGCGGAGAACAGCAGGGTCTGCCGGCGCTCGGGGAGCTGGCCGATGATCTCGGCGATGCTGTCGTAGAAGCCCATGTCGAGCATCCGGTCGGCTTCGTCGAGGACCAGGGTATTGAGCCCGTCGAGGACCAGGGTGCCCTTGCGCAGGTGCTCCTGGATGCGCCCCGGGGTGCCGACCACCACGTGCGCGCCGTGCTCCAGCGAAGCCACCTGCGGGCCGTAGGGGACGCCGCCGCAGAGGGTCAGGACCTTGATGTTGTCGGCGGCGCGGGCCAGCCGGCGGATCTCCTTGGCGACCTGGTCGGCCAGTTCGCGGGTCGGGCACAGCACCAGCGCCTGGCAGCCGAAGTAGCGCGGGTTCAGCGGGCTGAGCAGGGCGAGGCCGAAAGCCGCGGTCTTGCCGCTGCCGGTCTTGGCCTGGGCGATCAGGTCGTGGCCCTGGAGGATCAGCGGCAGGCTCTGCGCCTGGATCGGCGTCATCTCCCGGTAACCGAGGGAGTCGAGATTGGCCAGGAGGTCCGCGGAAAGCGGCAGCGAGGAGAAAGCGGTGGAGGTCACGGGGCAGGGCTCGGCAGGCGATACGAGCGGCTAGTCTAGCAGCCTGCGGCGGCTTGCCGCGTGTGATCGCCGCCGGAGCAGCAGCGACAGGCAATGTATCTTTGGCCAGTACCGTTCGTCCGAAAAACGAAAAAAGCGCGTTTCTGTATTTTTATACAGGTTCGCTTTCCTCAGTTTTTTGTCGTAGAGTGCTGACACTGTGTTTGCATGGGTCGCCGTCGATCGTGACCTGATGCGGTCGGAAATTCCAGCCCGTCCTGCTCGACTCCTTGTAACTCCTTGCAACTCAGTTACCGGCTACGATTTCGTGGCTAAATCAATACCCATAGTTCCAAGGAGAACTTGCAATGTCCCGTCAGAACGGCACCGTTAAGTGGTTCAACGAAACCAAAGGCTACGGCTTCATTACCCCGGAAAGCGGCCCGGACGTTTTCGTTCACTTCCGTGCCATCGAAGGTAACGGCTTCAAGACCCTGGCCGAAGGCCAGAAGGTCAGCTTCGAAGTCGTACAAGGCCAGAAAGGCATGCAGGCCGAGCGCGTTCAGGTGATCAACTAAGATCCCTGGGCCCCAGCCCGAAGAACCCGGATGGAAGCATCCGGGTTTTTTATTGCCCGGAGAAAACCGTCACACTGTCTTCGCCTGCCGTTCACCCTGTCTTGACGAGTTCCCGCCCAGAGTGGCCCGGTCCCGTTCGGAGTCGTTTCGATGAAGCCTGTGCAATCCCGTCGTCTGGCCTTCGCCGCGCTGTTGTCGCTGTCGTTCTCTTCCGCGTCCTGCCATGCCGCCACCGAGCACTGGGGCTGGATCGAGCAGTCCTGGCTGATGCCCGAGCGCATGCAGGCCAAGGCCAAGCTGGATACCGGCGCGCTGACCTCGTCGCTGGACGCGAGGAATATCCATCGCTACAAGAAGGACGGCGAGCGCTGGGTGCGCTTCGATGTCGTGCTGCCCACCGCCGACAGCAAGGCGCCGGTCAGCGTGACCTTCGAGCGCAAGGTGCTGCGGCTGATCAAGGTGCGCGGCGCCGGTGGCAGCGACAGCCGTCCGGTGGTGGCGATGGACATCTGCCTGGGCGCCAAGCTGCTGCGCGAGCAGTTCTCCCTGCGCGACCGCGGCAACATGAACTATCCGGTGCTGCTCGGCCGCCGCACGCTCGAACACCTCGGCGCGGTCGACGTGTCCCGAACCTTTACCCGCAAACCTACCTGCAGCGCGCTCGCCGCTCAGTAGAAGAACCCGCGCGGCAGTCCGGCGGCCAGCGCCAGCCGGGGCAGCACGATCAGCGCCGTCATCCACAGGTTGCGCGGGCGCGCCTCGTCCTCGCGAGCCCGGCTAGAGGTCCGGGTCCTTTTCCGGATCGACCCGGCGCGGGCTGGTGCGGCCGTCCTCGCTGCCGAGCTGGAAGAAGATCGCTGCGGCCAGCATCGACATCAGGCCGACGCTGACATAGGTGGCGTGGAAGGCGCCGAGTACGGTGTCCTGCCCCGTATCCAGGTCGGTCTGGAAACCGCCCAGCAACGCCGCCGCGCAAGCCACGCCAAGGCTGATCGACAATTGCACGACCACCGACATCAGGCTGTTGCCGCTGCTGGCGTTGCTGTCCTGCAGGTCGATCAGGGTGAGGGTGTTCATCGCCGTGAATTGCAGGGAGTTCACCGCGCCGAGCAGGCTCAGGTGCAGCAGCAGCCAGACGTAGGGGGTGTCCTGGTCGACTAGGCCGAAGCCGGCGATCAGGCAGCCGAGGATCAGGGTGTTGCCGACCAGCAGCTTGCGATAGCCGAAGAAGTCCAGCAGTGGCTTGGCCATCGGCTTGGCGACCATCGCGAACAGCGCCAGCGGGATCATGGTCATGCCCGCGGTGGAGGGCGGGTAGCCCAGTCCCACCTGCAGCAACAGCGGGGTGAGGAAGGGCAGGGCGCCGCTGCCCAGGCGGGCGAACAGGTTGCCGAGGATGCCGACGGCGAAGGTCCGCGCCTTGAACAGGCTCGGCGGGAACAGCGGCTTGTCGATGCGTAGCGCGCGCAGCCAGTAGGCGGTGAGCAGGACCAGTCCGCCGATCAGCAGCAGGACCACGCGCAGGTGCGACAGGTGCAGCTCGCCGAGTCCTTCCAGGGCGATGGAGATCAGCACCATGGAGCCGCCGAAGAGCAGGAAGCCGATGCTGTCGAAACGGCTCGGCACCGGGCTGCGCAGGTCCGGCATCAGCTTCATCGCCACCAGGCAGCCGAGCAGGCCGACCGGCAGGTTGATCAGGAATATCCAGTGCCAGGAGGCGTACTCCACCAGCCAGCCGCCCAGCGTCGGTCCCGCCAGCGGGCCGAGCAGGCCGGGAATGGTGACGAAGCTGAGCACTCGCACCAAGTCCTGGCGCGGGTAGACGCGCAGGATCACCAGCCGTCCCACCGGCATCATCAGCGCGCCGCCGACGCCCTGTACGATGCGCGCGCCGACCAGCAGTTCGAGGCTCGGCGACAGCGCGCAAAGCAACGAGCCGAGGCTGAACAGCAGTACCGCGCCGAGGAACACCCGGCGCGTGCCGAAACGGTCGGCGATCCACCCCGAGGCCGGTATCAGCAGGGCCACCGTGAGCAGGTAGGCGATCACCACCGCCTGCATGCGCAGCGGGTTTTCGTTCAGCGAACTGGCCATGCTCGGCAGCGCGGTGTTGAGGATGGTGCCGTCGAGGGCTTGCATGAAGAAGGCGACGGCGACCAGCCAGGGCAGTTGGCGGGCGATGCGGGGGGTGAGCTGGAACGGCTCGCTCATGGACGGGCTCCCTCGGGCGGACAGGGCCCAAGCATAGAGAAGTTCTCGCCGCGATGGGACGGCCGGCGACCGGATCGGGGCGAACAGCGGGCATTGCGGCGGAAGTCGCGAGCCAGAGCGGTCGCCTTTCATTGTCCTGGGTCAAGCCGAAGCGCTGGCGCTCGCCGGCTGCTGTGCTAGTACTCAAGAGTCACCCCGTCAGTGGCTGCGGATGCGACGCCGGCGCTTCGTCATCGCACGGACATGTCCCGCGTTGCATGCTCGACGGCGCGTGCTTCACCGCCTTGTCGCGATGTTCTCCACGCACCGCTCGGCGACCCCGGTCGCCGCCGCCGTCGCCGAAGCCCACCTTCCGTGGAAACAGGAGCCCTCCCATGGCCCAGGAACTTTGCGCTATCTGCCACGAACGTCCCGCCGTCGCCCGCGTCAGCCTGGTACAGAACGGCCAGCGCCGCGAACTCGCCCTCTGCGAACTGCACTACCGCCAGTTGATGCGCCAGCAGCGCATGCGCTCGCCGCTGGAGTCGCTGTTCGGCGGCGGCAGCCCGTTCGACGAGATCTTCTCCGGCTTCGGCGAGCAGAGCCCGGTCACCCCGGTGCGCGCCCGCGAGCCGGAGGCGGTGGACATCGCCGAGTACTTCAGCAAGCAGACCACCGAGTACCTGCAACGCGCCGCGCAGGTCGCCGCCGAATTCGGCAAGCGCGAAGTGGACACCGAGCACCTGCTCTACGCCCTGGCCGACGCCGATGTGGTGCAGGCGGTGCTCAAGCAGTTCGGCCTGTCGCCGGCCGACCTCAAGCAGTACATCGAGGCCAACGCTGTGCGCGGCGCCAGCAAGGGCGAGGCGAGCGAGGACATGACCATCTCGCCGCGGGTGAAGAGCGCCTTGCAGCACGCCTTCGCCCTGTCCCGCGAACTCGGCCACAGCTATGTCGGCCCCGAGCACCTGTTGCTCGGCCTGGCGGCGGTGCCGGACAGCTTCGCCGGGACGCTCCTGAAGAAGTACGGCCTGACCGAGCAGGCGCTACGGCAGAAAGCGGTCAAGGTGGTCGGCAAGGGCGCCGAGGACGGCCGCGTGGACGGCCCGAGCAACACTCCGCAACTGGACAAGTTCAGCCGCGACCTGACCCGGCTGGCCCGCGAAGGCAAGCTCGATCCGGTGATCGGCCGCTCGAAGGAAGTCGAGACCACCATCGAGGTGCTCGCCCGGCGCAAGAAGAACAACCCGGTGCTGATCGGCGAGCCCGGAGTCGGCAAGACCGCCATCGTCGAAGGCCTGGCCCAGCGCATGGTCCAGGGCGAGGTGCCGGAGGTGCTGCGCGACAAGCGTCTGGTCGAACTGAACATCAACGCCATGGTCGCCGGCGCCAAGTACCGCGGCGAGTTCGAGGAACGCCTCAAGCAGGTGATGGACGAACTGCAGGCGGCGCAGAGCGAGATCATCCTGTTCATCGACGAGGTGCACACCATCGTCGGTGCCGGCCAGGGCGGCGGCGAAGGCGGGCTGGACGTGGCCAACGTGCTGAAGCCGGCGATGGCGCGCGGCGAGATGAACCTGATCGGCGCCACCACCCTCAACGAGTACCAGAAGTACATCGAGAAGGACGCCGCGCTGGAGCGGCGCTTCCAGCCGGTGTTCGTCCCCGAGCCGACGGTGGAGCAGACCATCTCCATCCTCCGTGGCCTGCGCGACAAGCTCGAAGGCCACCACAAGGTGACCATCCGCGACGAGGCCTTCGTCGCCGCCGCCGAGCTGTCCGACCGCTATATCGGCAACCGCTTCCTGCCGGACAAGGCCATCGACCTGATCGACCAGGCCGCCGCCCGCGTGCGCATCGCCAGCACCTCGCGGCCGGCCGAGATCCAGGAACTGGAGGCCGAGCTGGCGCAGCTCAAGCGCGAGCAGGACTACGCCGCCAGCCGCAAGTGGTACGACGAGGCGAAGGTCTTCGAGAAACGCATCCAGGAACGCAAGGAACACCTCGAGCAGATCACCGAGCGCTGGCAGCAGACCCAGGGGTCGAAGACCGAGGAGGTGCGGGTCGAGGACATCGCCGAGATCATCTCCAAGCTCACCGGCATCCCGGTCACCGAACTGACCGCCGAGGAGCGCGAGAAGCTCCTGCAGATGGAAGAGCGCCTGCACCAGCGGGTGATCGGCCAGCAGGAAGCGATCACCGCGGTCAGCGACGCCGTGCGCCTGGCCCGCGCCGGGCTGCGCCAGGGCAGCCGGCCGATCGCCACCTTCCTGTTCCTCGGCCCGACCGGGGTGGGCAAGACCGAGCTGGCCAAGGCCCTGGCCGAGGTGGTGTTCGGCGACGAAGACGCGATGATCCGCATCGACATGAGCGAATACATGGAGCGCCACGCGGTGTCCCGGCTGATCGGTGCGCCGCCGGGCTACGTCGGCTACGACGAGGGCGGCCAGCTCACCGAGCGGGTGCGCCGGCGGCCGTACAGCGTGATCCTGCTCGACGAGATCGAGAAGGCCCACGCCGACGTCAACAACATCCTCCTGCAGGTGTTCGACGACGGCCGCCTGACCGACGGCAAGGGGCGCGTGGTGGACTTCACCAACACCATCATCATCGCCACCAGCAACCTCGGCTCCGAGCTGATCATGAAGAACGCCCAGGCCGGCGAGTTCGCCCAGCCGCCGGAGAAGCTCAAGCGCGAACTGATGACTACCCTGCGCGGGCATTTCCGCCCGGAATTCCTCAACCGCCTCGACGAGGTGATCGTCTTCGAGTCGTTGAGCAAGGCGCAGATCGAGGACATCGTCCGCCTGCAACTGGAGCGGGTGAAGCGCGCCGCGCACGCCCAGGACATCTACCTGCACATCGACGACAGCCTGGTCGGCCACCTCGCCGAAGAGGCCTACCAGCCGGAGTTCGGCGCCCGCGAACTGAAGCGGCAGATCCGCCAGCAACTGGAGACGCGCCTGGCCACGGCGATGCTCAAGGGCGAGGTGAAGGAGGGCGAGACGGTCACCTTCTTCTACGACGCCAAGGACGGCGTCGGCTACCGCAAGGGCGCCGCGCCGAAGCCGGCGGCACGCAAGAAGTCCGGTGCCGGCGAGACACCCAAGGGCCGCGCGACGGCGGCGAGGAAGCCGGCGGCGAAGAAAGGCGCCGCCGCCAAGGGCAAGGCCGACAAGCCGAAGACCAAGTGACCCGACCAAGGTTGGGGAACAAGGCACCGGCCGGCCGGTCGAAATCTCACCCCGGCCTGCGAATGCGGCCGGGGCGTTCGATATCTCATGAGGAATTGCCGATGCGCGTCACCACCCACGCTACCCTGGCCGCGGCCCTGCTGCTCAGCGCCGCCTCCGCGTTCGCCTTCAATCTCGGGGATGCCGCCAAGGCGGTCGCCGGGGCGTCCCAGGGCGACTCCGCCCAGGTAGCCACTACCCCGCAGACCAGCGGTCTGCTCGGCGCACTCACCGGCCAGCTCGGGGTCAGCCAGGAGCAGGCGGTCGGCGGTACCGGCGCCCTGCTCGGCCTGGCCAAGAACCAGTTGGCCGGCAACGATTATTCGCAACTGGTGAAGACCATCCCCGGCCTCGACAAGCTGGCCGGCAACAACGCCCTGGCCGGTCTCGGCGGGCTCGGCAACGTGCTCGGCAAGAGCGGCGGCGACAGCAAGGGCCTCGGTTCGCTGCTCGGCAATGCGGACAGCATGGGCGACGTGAACAAGGCCTTCGGCACCCTGGGCATGGATAGCGGGATGACCGAGAAGTTCGCCCAGGTGCTGGTCGACTACTTCGGCAAGCAGGGCGCCAACAGCGAGCTGCTGGGCAGCCTGAGCAATCTCTGGGGAGTGAGCAAGGCGGGCGGCTCGTCGCTGCTCTGATCTGCCGCCAGCGGATCGGCGGATAACCGCGCTGCGGTTATTCGCCCTACGAAGTGGGTGCGGCGCCCGGATATTCGTTACCCGCCCTACGAGGCGGGTGTGCTTCGGCCGGTACTTCAGCGCAGTTGCCGCAAGCGGGCGATGCGTTCGTCCTTTTCTTCCCACATGCGCGAGACCCATTCCTGCACGTACTGGCGGAACACCGGGTCGTTCTCGTAGTCGCCCTGCCACAGGGCGGGATCGATCGGCCGGGTCTGGATGTCGACGATCACCTTCGGCACCCGTCCGCAGAGCAGGTCCCAGAATCCCGGCACCTTGTCGCTCGGGTAGACCACGGTGACGTCGAGCAGGGCGTCCAGCTGCTCGCCCAGCGCGGCGAGGACGAAGGCCACCCCGCCGGCCTTGGGCTTGAGCAGGTGGCGATAGGGCGACTGTTGGCGGGCCTTCTTCTGCTCGCTGAAGCGCGTGCCTTCCAGGTAGTTCACCACGGTCACCGGGATGCGCTTGAATTTCTCGCAGGCGGCCTTGGTGATCTCCAGGTCCTTGCCCTTGAGTTCCGGGTGCTTCTCCAGGAAGGCCTTGGAATAGCGCTTCATGAACGGATACTCCAGCGCCCACCAGGCCAGGCCGAGGAAGGGCACCCAGATCAGCTCCTTCTTGAGGAAGAACTTGAAGTACGGGGTGCGCCGGTTGAACACCTGGATCAACGCGGGGATGTCGACCCAGGACTGGTGGTTGCTCACCACCAGGTACGAGGTGTCCTGGCGCAGGTCGCCGGCGCCGCGCACGTCCCAGACCGTCGGCGTGCAGGTGGCGAAGATCCACTTGTCGATCTCCGCCCAGGTCTCGGCGATCCACATCACGCCCCTGGAGCAGAGGTCCTTCAGGCGCTGGCCGGGGAGCACCAGCTTGAGCAGTGCGATCAGCATCATCGGGCCGATCAGGATCAGCGTGTTGAGAAGCAGCAGAAGGCTGCTGGTCAGGCCGGTCAACAGTTCCCGCATGGTTGGTTTCCCTGTCCTGGGTGTGGGTCGACGCGGCCCATCATACGCATCCGCGCCGCGCCGCCCAAGCCGCCGGCGTGGCGAACGAAACCGCGCCGTGCTAGTCCTATGTGGACCTCGTATCACTTCAGGAGATGCCCGCGTGAAGCGTGCCCTTGCCTTGCTCTCGCTGTTCGCCCTGCCGGTCCTCGCCGCCGAGCCCAACCTCTACGGCCGCTACGAATGGGTCTCCCTGCCGGAGCTGGACCGCACCCTGCAGGCGAAGATGGACACCGGCGCCTACACCTCCTCGCTGTCGGCCAAGGACATCGAGCTGTTCCAGCGCGACGGCGAGGAGTGGGTGCGCTTCCGCCTGGCCACCAAGGAGGCCGACGGCTCGGTGTTCGAGCACAAGCTGGCGCGCATCGGCAAGATCAAGAACCGCGCCGACAACCGCAACGGCGAGGACGAGGATGAGGACCGCCTGAGCGAACGCCCGGTGATCGACCTGCAGGTCTGCCTGGGCGGAGCGATGAAGACCATCGAGGTCAACCTCACCGACCGCAGCGCCTTCAACTATCCGTTCCTGATGGGCACCAAGGGCTTGCGCAAATTCCACGTCGCGGTCGATCCCTCCGAGCGCTTCGTCGCCGACAAGCCCACCTGCAAGTAAGCGTCCTACGCCACCGGCGGCGCGATTGACGCGCGCGCCGGCTTGCGGCACCGTTCCGGCATTCCCGTCAGCCGCCGTCACGCCATGCCGCATATCCTGATCGTCGAAGATGAAGCCGCGATTGCCGACACCCTGCTCTACGCCCTGCAGGCCGAAGGCTTCGCCACCACCTGGGTGACCCTCGCCGGCGAGGCGCTGGTGTTGCAGGAGCGCCAGCCGGCGGACCTGCTGATCCTCGACGTCGGTCTGCCGGACATCAGCGGTTTCGAGGCCTGCAAGCGCCTGCGGCGGTTCTCCGAGGTGCCGGTGATCTTCCTCACCGCGCGCGATGCCGAGATCGACCGCGTGGTCGGCCTGGAGATCGGCGCCGACGACTACGTGGTCAAGCCGTTCAGCCCGCGCGAGGTGGCGGCGCGGGTCAAGGCCATCCTCAAGCGCATGGCGCCGCGCCCGGCGGCGCTGGAAGAGGCCGCGCCGAGCGGGCCGTTCCAGGTCGACGAGGAGCGCGTGCGGATCCACTACCGCGACACCCCGCTCAACCTCACCCGCCACGAGTTCCGCCTGTTGCAGACGCTGCTCGGGCAGCCCGAGCGGGTATTCAGCCGCGAGCAGTTGCTCGACGCCCTCGGCGTCGCCAGCGAGGCCGGCTACGAGCGCAACATCGACAGCCACATCAAGAGTCTGCGCGCCAAGCTGCGCCAGGTGAACGAACGCGGCGAAGCGATCCAGACCCATCGCGGCCTGGGCTACAGCTACAGCCCGGACCACGCCTGATGCCGCTCGGCGTTCGGATCTTCCTGGTCTACTTCCTGTTCGTCGGTCTCACCGGCTACTTCGTGCTGAGCACGGTGATGGACGAAGTGCGCCCCGGCGTGCGCCAGTCCACCGAGGAAACCCTGGTGGACACCGCCAACCTGCTCGCCGAGATCCTCCGCCAGGACGTGAAGAACGGCACCCTGGCACAGAGCGACCTGCCGGAGATGCTCGAGGACTACGGCAAGCGGGTGCCGCAGGCGGATATCTGGGGCTTGCGCAAGGAGGCGGTGAACCACCGCATCTACGTCACCGACGCCAGCGGCAAGGTGCTGCTGGACTCCGCCGGGGTGGCCGTCGGCCAGGACTATTCGCGCTGGAACGACGTCTACCTAACCCTCCGTGGCCAGTACGGCGCGCGCTCCAGCCGCGAAGACCCGGACGACCCGGATTCCTCGGTGATGTACGTGGCGGCGCCGATCAAGGATGCCGGGAAGATCATCGGGGTGGTTTCGGTGGCCAAGCCGAACAGCAGCCTGCAACCTTACATCGACCGCTCGCAGCGGCGCCTGGCCTGGCTCGGTGCCGGGCTGATCGCCCTCGGGCTGCTGGTCGGCGGCCTGCTCTCCTGGTGGCTCAGCGGCGCGCTGCGGCGCCTCACCCAGTACGCCCAGGCGGTCAGCGAGGGGCGCCGCGCCGAGCTGCCGCGCTATCGCGGCGGCGAGATGGCGCAACTGGCCGACGCGGTGGAGCGCATGCGCACGCAATTGGAGGGCAAGGACTACGTCGAGCGCTACGTGCATACCCTGACCCACGAATTGAAGAGCCCGCTGGCGGCGATCCGTGGCGCCGCCGAGTTGCTCGACGGCGAGATGCCGGCCGAACAGCGGGCGCGCTTCGTCGGCAACATCGCCGGCGAGAGCGAGCGCCTGCAACAACTGATCGAGCGCCTGCTGAGCCTGGCCCAGGTGGAGCAGCGGCAAGGCCTGGAGGAGGTCGGCAAGGTCGACCTGCGGGAGATCGCCGCGTCCCTGCTGGAAGGCCAGGCGGCGCGTATCCAGCGCCAGCGATTGCGGGTGGAGAATCGCCTGGAAGGTCCCTGCGAGGTTCGCGGCGAGCAGTTCCTGCTGCGCCAGGCGCTGGCCAACCTGCTCGACAACGCCCTCGACTTTACCCCGCCCGGCGGCATCCTTCGCCTGCTCGCCGAGGCCGACGGCGAGGGTATCGCCCTGCGCCTGTTCAACCAGGGGCCGGCGATTCCCGACTACGCCCTGGCGCGCCTCACCGAACGCTTCTACTCGCTGCCGCGCCCGGCCAGCGGGCGCAAGAGCACCGGGCTGGGACTGAACTTCGTCGCCGAGGTGGCGCAACTGCATGGCGGCCGGTTGCAGGTCGGCAATCGCGACGACGGCGTCGAGGCGCTGCTCTGGCTGCCGCGCGGCTGAGGCGTCTCCACGGAAACTCCATCGACTCTCCACACGGCGACCCGAAGCCCGCCATCGCGGCGCCGCAGACTTTCCGCCATCACCCCGACGGAGAGTCCCCCATGAACCGCACGCTGGCCTACAAGCTCGGCGCCATCGCCCTACTCATCCTGCTATTGCTGATTCCCCTGTTGATGATCGACGGCCTGATCCGCGATCGCCAGGAGGTTCGTGACGGCGTGCTGCAGGATATCGCCCGCAGCTCCAGCTACAGCCAGCGCCTCACCGGCCCGCTGCTGGTGGTGCCGTACCGCAGGACGGTGCGCGAGTGGGTCACCGAGGAGAAGACCGAGAAGCGCGTGTTGCAGGAGCGCGAGCAGCGCGGCGAGCTGTACTTCCTGCCCGACCGCTTCGCCCTCGACGGGCAGATGCGCACCGAGCTGCGCTACCGTGGCATCTACCAGGCGCGCCTGTACCACGTCGACAACAAGGTTGCCGGCTACTTCCAGGTGCCTGCGCACTATGGCATCGAAGAAGACTTGGAGGACTACCAGTTCGAAACGCCGTTCCTGGCGATGGGCATCAGCGACATCCGCGGCATCGAGAATGCCCTGCGCCTGTCCCTCAACGGTGCCAGCGTCGACTTCGAGCCGGGTAGCCGGGTCGGCCTGCTCGGCAGCGGTGTGCACGCACCGCTGCAAGGCGTCGACGGGCGCCAGGCGCAGCGCCTGGAGTACGCCTTCGACCTGTCGTTGCTCGGCAGCGAGCGGCTGGACATCGTGCCGGTGGGCCGCGACAGCCAGGTCATCCTGAAGGCCGACTGGCCGCACCCGAGCTTCGGCGGCGAGTTCCTGCCCAGCGAGCGGGAGATCACCGCCCAGGGCTTCACCGCGCGCTGGCAGACCAGCTTCTTCGCCACCAACATGGAAGAGGCGCTGCGCAGTTGCGTGGAGGAGCAGCGCTGCGACGGTTTCCAGGCGCGCGCCTTCGGCGTCGGCCTGGTCGATCCGGTGGACCAGTACCTGAAGGCCGACCGCGCGATCAAGTACGCGCTGCTGTTCATCACCCTGACCTTCGCCGGCTTCTTCCTCTTCGAGGTGCTCAAGCGCCTGGCGGTACACCCGATCCAGTACGCGCTGGTCGGCCTGGCGCTGGCGTTCTTCTACCTGCTGCTGCTGTCGCTGGCCGAGCATGTCGGCTTCGAGCTGGCCTACCTGGTCTCCGCCGGAGCCTGCGTCGGCCTGATCGGCTTCTACCTGTGCTTCGTCCTGCGCAGCGTGGCCCGAGGACTGGGCTTCAGCGCCGGCCTGGCAGGGCTGTACGGCCTGCTCTACGGCTTGCTGAGCGCGGAGGACTACGCCTTGCTGATGGGCTCGCTGCTGCTGTTCGCGGTGCTTGCCGCGGTGATGGTGCTGACCCGCCGCCTGGACTGGTACGGGGTCGGCCGCAAGGACCTCCCGGCGGTGCCCGACAGGGCCTGACGACGAGGGCGGCGGCGCCGGCCGCCGCCGATTTCCAAGGAGGAAAAGCATGCGCCTGTTCTTCGAGTTCACCCTCTGTGCCGCCCTCGGCCTGCTGGTCAGCGGCGTGATCCTGATCTTTCTGCTGTTCTTCGGCAAGTTCGGCCTGATCGAGTACTGGATCGCCAGCGGCAAGCCCCTGGCCCACGCCATGCTGGTGCTGATGCCGGACGGATTCTGGGAAGGCCTCAGCGGCATCGAGGGCGCCGCCGGCAATCCGCACGTGCGCTCCTTCCTGGAGCTTTGCATGGGGCTCGGACAGAGCGCGCTGTTGCTGGGCCTGCTGCTGTTCCGCCTGGTGTGCTGGAAATGAACGGCTATGTCGGCCTGCGCGACGACCGTCGCGACGGCGAGCGCCTGGCGGCGCGGATCGGCCTGCTGTTCCCCGGCCCCTCGGCGGCCTGGCTGCAACGCGCCGAACGTCTGCGGCGGCAGCAGGCGTCGGCGGGCCTCGGGGTCAGGCGCGGGTGGCCTGCATCGACGGGCGCTGACTGACTTCGGCGAACCAGGCGGCGAGTCGCGGGTAGCGGCCGCGCCAGTCCCACTCCGGCTGGCGCAGGTCGAGATAGCCCAGGGCGCAGGCGACGCCGATGGCGGCGATGTCGAAGCGCGCCTGCAGTTCGGCGATGCAGTCGCTCTCCAGCCATGCCAGGGACCGCGCGATCTTTTCCCGCTGTGCCTCGAGCCAGGCGTCCCAGCGCTTCTCCTCGGGGCGGACGAAGGTCTCGTAGCGGGTCAGCACCGCGGCGTCGAGGACGGCGTCCGCCAGCGAGGCGATGGTCAGGCGTCGCCAGCGGGCGCTGCCTTCGCGGGGGATCAGCGGTTCGCCGACGTGCTGCTGGTCGAAGTAGTCGCAGATCACCCGGCTGTCGTGCAGCACCTGGCCGTCCGGCAGGCGCAGGGCGGGAATCTTGCCGGCCGGGTTGCTGGCGTTGAGCTGCCGGATGGGCGCGACCGGCGTCGGCGTGACTTCCTCGAGCGCCACGCGCTCGCGTTGGCCGGTTTCGTGGAGCAGGACCAGGACCTTGCGCACGAAGGGCGAGGCGGCTGCGTAGAACAGCGTATGGGTAGCGCTCATGCGGGCTCCTTGGAAGGATCAGTCGCGGACGACGCGCAGACGATCGGCGGCAGGCTCGGCGCTCCAGGTTTCTCCGGGGCGACCGCCGAGCAGGGCGTTGCCGGGCGCCGGCCGGTCGCTGGGCAGGACGCGGAATGTCGCCTGCTCACTGTCGAAACGCAAGAGCGCCCCGCTGGCGGCGTCGTGCAGCCAGACACGGTCCATGGCGTCGACCCGCAGGCTGTCCGGGCGGGCCTGGCTGTCCGGCAGCGGCCAGCTCTGCCACGAGGCATCGCTGGGATCGTAGCGGTACAGCCGGGCGCCACCGCTGTCGCTGGCCCAGAGCCTGCCGATGGAGTCGGCGCCGATCCCGCGCAAGGCCTTCGTGCCTTCAGGCGCGGGCAACCGCTCGGCGCTGCCGTCGAGCGGATCGACATGCACCAGCGCGTCGTCCTGCGCGTACCAGACCTCGCCGTCCGGGGTGACGCAGATGCCGTTCGCCGCCTTGCCCTGGGGCGAGGGCCAGACCTCCACCAGGCGCCTGGCTGGGTCGAGGCGACCGTGGAAGCCGCGGCTGCCGGTGAACCAGAGGCGCCCGTCGTCGTCGAATACCGCGGACTCGAGCCCGGCCGGCGCGGCCTTGGCCGGTAGCGGGAAACGTTCGCTGCCCAGGCGCTCGCCGCCGATGCGAAGGATGGCGTTGAGGCCACTGTCGAGCACCCAGGCGTTGCCGCTCTCGTCGCTGACGATGGCTCGCGGCCGCGCGCCTTCGCCGAGCGGCACCTGCACGCTCTCGCCACTGGTCGGGTCGAGGCGCCCCAGCGAATGCCCGCCGTCCGCGCCGTACCAGACCGCACCCTGTGCACTGGGCGCGACCGCGTAGGGCGCGGAGCCCTTGTCCAGCGGGTAGTACTGTTCGCCGGCCAGGGCGGCGCCGGTCGACGACAGGGCCAGGAGCAGGCCCAGCAGCGGGTAGGGCAGGTGACGCATACGGTTCTCCCGGAACGACGAGCGGAACGTGGAAAGGCTCTGTCTTGCTATTCTGGCAGCGCATTGAGCATAGGAGGAACTGCGAATGGCCACAGTGGAAATACTCGGGGCGGAATGCCGCGCGGGGGGCGCGGTGAACGACGATGCGCTGGGCTGCACGGCGCAGGCCGCCTGGGTGATCGACGGTGCCACCAGCATCGGTCGCAGCGTGCTGGGCGTGGAAAGCGACGCGCGCTGGCTGGCCCAGGCGGTGGACCGGCACCTGCGGTTGCTGCTGGAAGTCGAGCCCGAGCAATCCAGCGAGACCCTGCTGCGGCGCCTGCTCAACGATATCCAGGGCGACTTCCGCGCCCAGAGCGGCCGCGACTGGCACGACCTCGAAGACATGCCGGCGGCCTGCCTGAGCCTGCTGCGGATTCGCGGCGGAGAAATCGAACTGCTCAACATCGGCGACAGCCGGATTCTCGTCGAAGGCGCCGACGGCCAGGTACGCAGCTTCGGCGATTCGGCCCTGTACGAACTGGACCGGCAATCCCTGGCGCATTTCTGCCGGATGCGCGAGGAACATCCGCAGTGGGATCACGCCGAACTGTTCAAGGCCAGCCGCCCGCGCGTGCGGCAGAACCGCCTGCTGATGAACAAGCCCGAGGGCTACTGGGCGCTGGACATCAGCGACCGCTGGCTCGGCCAGGTGCAGCGCGAGACCTTGCCGCTCGCCGCGTTGCGTTCCTTCGTGCTGATGACCGACGGCTTCGACCGGCTGGTCGAGCCTTTCCGCCGCTATACCGACGAACAGTTGCTGCGGCGCCTCGAGGACGTCGGAGTGAGCGCCATGCTCGACGAGTTGCGCGAGATCGAACAGGGCGACGACCAGGCCCTGGCTTTCCCGCGTTTCAAGATCCACGACGACGCCAGCGCGCTGTGGGGTCGGATCGCGGGGTGAACGACGATCTCCGGCGCCCGGAATGCAGGTCCTCCCCGATGCGCCGGCTACCGATATCCCGGCCCTCTCCCACAGGCGGGAGGAGGGCATCCGGTGCCCGGAAGGTACGTTCTGCGGTAGGGCGGATAACCGCGAAGCGGTTATCCGCCGTTGCGCACCTGTGACGCGTCGCTCACCACTTGTAGCTGACGCTGCCCACCACGCTGCGCTGGTCGCCGTAGTAGCAGTAGTAGCCGTCGCAGGACGCCAGGTAGTCCTTGTTGAACAGATTGTTGGCATTGACCGCCACGCTGACGCCTTTCAGGCTGCCGTTCAATTGGCCCAGGTCGTAGCGCACGGCGGCGTCGTACAGGGTGTACGAGCCGGCGTAGCCGTCGTAGGTGTTGGCCTGGTCGCCGTAGGTCGAGCCTACGTAGCGGGCGCCGGCACCCACGCTGAAACCGTTCAGCGCACCCTCGTGCCAGGTGTAGTCGGCCCATAGCGAGGCCTGGTTGCGCGGCGCCTGTTGCAGGCGGTTGCCTGCGTACTGGCCTTTTTTCACTTCGGTGTCGGCGTAGCTATAGGCGCCGATCAACTTCAGGTTGTCGGTGACGTTGCTGGTGGCTTCCAGCTCTATCCCGGAGACCTTCACTTCGCCCGTCTGCGAAGTGACCGGCGTGCCGCCTATGTTCTGCGACACGCTGACGTTCTCCTGGCGCAGGTCATAGACCGCGGCGGTGAACAGCGAGTCGGAGCCCACCGGCTGGTACTTCACACCGATTTCCCATTGCTTGCCTTCGGTCGGCTTCAGCGAACTGGTGCTGTTCATATCGGCGCCAGTGGTGGGCTGGAACGACTCCGCATAGGAGATGTAGGGCGCCACGCCATTGTCGAAGATGTAGCTGAGCGCCGCGTTGCCGCTGAACTTCTTGTCGCGGCTGGTATTGGTGGCGTCGCCCTTGTTGTAGAAGGTGGCCCCGGTGTGCACCCAGTCCTCGCGACCGCCGAGGGTCAGGCGCCAGTTGTCGAGGGCGATCTGGTCCTGGACGTAGAGGCCGGTCTGGTAGGTCTTCTGCTTGTAGTCGTAGAAGGCCGTCGAACGATCCGGTTTGACGATCGGCTGGCCGTAGATCGGGTTGTTGACGTTGCTCGGCGGCGCGCTGCCAAAGATTGATGTGTATTGATTGTCGGTGCGGTTGTGATCCAGGCCTAGCAGCAGGGTGTGGCGCAGGGCGCCTGTTTCGAAGTCGGCCTGGAAGTTGTTATCTACTACGAACTGACTGACGTCTTCATCCACCGAGGTGGTGCTGCGTTCCAGTGTGCCGTCGGCATGAGCTGTGCCCGCTGTAACCGCCTGGAACGACAGGTCGTTGCGCAGGTAACGCAGGTTCTGGCGGAACTGCCAGACATCGTTGATCCGCCGCTCGAAGGCGTAGCCCAGCCAGTAGTAGGTGCGGTCGTAGTATTCCCAGTCCGGGTCGCCGAGGTTCTTGTGGTGGGAAACCTTGCCGAACGGCGCGTCGTACTTGGTTCCGCGCAGCGGCAGGAACTGGCTGGTGATGCCGGTATCGTCGCGGTTGAACTGGCCGAGGAAGGTCAGCCTGGTGTCGTCGTCGATGTTCCAGGTCAGGCTCGGGGCGATGTTGTAGCGCTTGTCGTCGATATGGTCGACCTGGGTGTTGCTGTCGCGCACCACGCCGGAGATGCGATAGAGAAAGCGTCCCTCGTCGTCGAGCGGGCCGGTGCTGTCGAAGCTGACCTGCTTGTGGTTGTAGTTGCCGACCTCGGCCTTCACCTCGTGACTGGTGACGTTCTGCGGACGCAGGCTGACCATGTCGAGCATGCCGCCGGGCGGGGTCTGGCCGTAGACCGAGGAGGCCGGGCCGCGCAACAGGGCGACACGCTCCAGGTTCCAGGTTTCCAGCTTCGGGTTGTTGTAGACGCCGACCGCCATCGGCAGGCCGTCGAGGAACTGGGTCGGCTTGAAGCCGCGCACCTTCAACCAGTCGGAGCGGGTGTCGCTGCCGAAGCTGCTGGCGACGACGCCGGGCATGTAGCGCACCGCGTCGTCGAGGTTGTGCACGGCGCGGTCGGTCATCTGCTGGCGGGTCGCCACCGAGATCGAGCGCGGGGTCTCGAGGATCGGCGTATCGGTCTTGGTCCCGGTCATGCTGCGCTTGGCCACGTAGCCGCTGGTCGGCCCCAGTGGGTCTTCCTCGGCGCCGCTGACCGTCATCGCCTGCAACGACAGGGTGTCTTCCGGCACCTTGCGCAGGCTGTAGGTGCCGCCGGCATTTTCCACCAGCTCCAGGCCGCTGCCCTTGAGCGCTTCGCGCAATGCGCCGGGCGCGTCGAAGCGACCTTGTACGGCGTGGGCGCTGCGTCCTTCGGCGAGCGCCGGGTCCAGGGTGAGGACCAGGCCGGCCTGGGCCGCGATGCGGTTCAGGGTGCCTGCCAGCGGCCCGGCGGCGATGCGGTAGTCGCGCACGCTGGCCTGTTCGGCCGGGGCGGCGTGGAGGAACGGTGCGGGAACGGCGAGGGCGATGGCGAGGGCGAGCAGGCCGGGACGGAACGTCGGGCGGGGCATGTGCGGGGCTCCTGGATGGAAACGAGTCTCAATGCCTCCTTGCCGGACGAGTCGGAAAAAGTGATAGGGCCGGCGGGAAAAATTTTTCGCCGGCCCGTTCGGTTCAGCGTGGCACCACTTCGAACCACCAGGCGTTGTGCCTCACGCTGCGCACCGGCAGGCTCGGCTCCAAAGCCTGAAGGGCGAGGCGGGTGTCCTTCAGCGGGAAACTGCCGGTGACGCGCAGGTCGGCGATGCTCGGGTCGACCCGCAGCAGCGCCGGCGAATAGCGCCCCAGTTCCGCCACCAGGTCGGCCAGCCGGGCGTTCTCCACCACCAGCATGCCTTGTGCCCAGGCGCCGGCCAGGGCCGGGGCCGCTTCGCTGGCCCGCAGGCCTTGCGGCAGGATCAGCACCTGCTGGCCTTCCTTGATCACACGCTCTTCGCTGAGCGTTTCCGCGCGCGCGGCCACCGCCGACTGCAACACGGTGAGGCGCGTGCCGGGTTCCTCGCGGCGCACCAGGAAGCGCGTGCCGAGGGCGCGCATGTCGCCATCGGCGCTGCTGACCACGAAGGGGCGCGGGTCGCCATGGGCGGTTTCCACCAGGATCTCGCCGGCCAGTAGCACGACCTGGCGGCGTTCGCCGTCGAAGCGGACGTCGATGGCGCTGCGGCTGTTCAGGCGCACATGGGTGGCATCCGGGAGGGTCAGCTCGCGCTGCTCGCCGGTGGCGCTGTAGGCATCGGCCAGCAGGTAGCGGACCGGGACGTAGCGGTTGGCCACGCCGAGCCCGACGCCCAGCGCCAGCACTAGCCCCAGGGCGCTGCCGCCGAGCCGGCGCAGGCGGCGCTTGAAGCGTGCGTTGCCGGACAGCAGGGCGTTGCGTGCCGGCCCGTTGGCGGCTCTCGCCAGGTGCCGGTCGAGGCCGCCGAGCTGTTCCCAGGCGCGTTCGTGTTCGGGATGCGCCGCGTACCAGCGGTGGAAGGCGCGGTGATCGTCGGGATGGGCTTCGCCGGAGTCGAGCAGCAATTGCCAGGCGATGGCTTCGTCGAGCACCCGCGCGCGTACCGGCGAATGACGATCGTCGGCGCTCACCGGGGCTCTCCGTAGAGGGCGATGTAGCACTGGCGCAGGCCCTGGGCCAGGTATTGGCGCACGCGCGGCACCGAGACTCCGAGACGCTCGGCGATCTCCGCGTGGGGCATGCCGTCCAGGCGGCTATAGAGAAACGCGCTGCGCGCCTTCAGCGACAGCGTGCCAAGCAGGCGATCGATCTCGCGGAGGTCCTCGAGAATCAGGTACTGCTCTTCGGCCGAAGGCTGCTCCGCTTCCGGAACCAGCGCCAGTTCGGCGAGATAGGCCTGCTCAAGGGCGGCGCGGCGGAAGTGGTCGATCATCAGGCCGCGCGCCACCTTCGCCAGGAACGCGCGCGGTTCGCGCAGGCCGGGCAGCTCCGGGCGGCCGAGGAGGCGAACGAAGGTGTCCTGGCTGAGGTCTTCGGCGCGCTGGCGGCAGCCGAGGTTGCGGTTCAGCCAGGCAAGCAGCCAGCCGCGGTGGTCCCGGTACAGGCTACCCACGAATTCGCTGTTGCTGACGTCACCCGCCGACACGGCCGCTCCCCATCCCGAAACGGGATTGAATGGAAAAACGAGAATTATTCGCAAATGATCGCAAAGTGCGACTATCCCTGCAATTGGCGTCCGTCGGGAAGCCACTTGAGTCGCCCCGCCGGTTTGCCGGAGGATCGGCGTTCCCATAACAAGAACAGGAGTCTCGCCGTGGCCGAACCTTTGCTGATCATCGGTTCCTATCTGTCCCCCTATGTGCGCAAGGTGCTGGTGCTGCTGGAGCTGAAAGGCATCGCCTACCGCATCGACCCCATCGTGCCGTTCTTCGGCGACGAGGCCTTCGAGCGCCTCAGTCCGTTGCGCCAGATTCCGGTGCTGGTGGACGGCGACTTCGTCCTCAACGATTCCAGCGTGATCTGCCAGTACCTGGAGGAGCGCTACCCGCAGCCGAGCCTGTATCCCGCCGACATCGGCCAGCGCGCCCAGGCTCGCTGGCTGGAGGAATACGCCGATTCGCGGCTGGGCCAGGTGATCATCTGGCAGTTGTTCCACCAGTTGGTGATCAACCGTGGCATCTGGCACCGCGAACCCGACCAGGCGATCCTGCAACGCACCTACGACGAAGACCTGCCATCGATCTGCAACTACCTGGAAGGGCGGGTCCCGCCAAGCGGCTGGCTGTGCGGCGAGCTATCCATCGCCGATGTCGCCGTCGCCTGCCTGTTCCGCAATGCCCAGTTGGCGCGCTACCAGGTCGACGGCGAGCGCTGGCCGCGCCTGGCGCGCCTGTTGGCTGACGCTTTCGCCCTGCCGGCCTTCCAGCATCTGGCGCGTTTCGAGAAGGCCACCGCGCAGACCCCGGTCGCCGAACAGCGCCAGGCGCTGCGCGAGGCCGGTGCGCCGCTCAGCGCGACCAGCCACGCCCGCGAGCGGCCGGTGCGCGGTCCGATGAGCCGCTGAGAGGGAGTGCGGGCGGCGCCCAGGGCGCCGTCCTGATGAAGCGCCATTCAGCGCCTGGATAAGACCTTCGCGGCGCTGGTGGATCCAGCGTCCGGGCATATTTTATATAGACCAGTCTATATAAAACGGAGGCCGCACCGTGATGAACGTCCCCGAAGGGTTCCAGCCGCTGTTCCGCAGCAGTCCGTTGCTCGACCTGCTCGGTCCTTTCTTCTGCCGGCACGACGCCCAGCGCCAGTTGGTGGTGGCGCTGCGCATCGACGAAAAGCACTGCAACCACGGTGGCACCGCCCACGGCGGCCTGCTCTCGACCCTGGCCGACGTTGGCCTCGGCTACGCCATGGCGTTCTCCCGCGAACCGCCGCAGCCGATGGTCACCGTCGGCCTGCGCCTGGACTTCTGCGGGGTCGCGCGGGTCGGCGACTGGCTGGAGGTGCATACCCGGGTCGACAAGCTCGGCCAGCGCATGGCCTTCGCCTCGGCCCGGCTGCACAGCGGCGAGCGCCTGGTGGCCAGCGCCAGCGGCGTGTTTCATCTGCCCTGAGGCTCGGGCATGCTTGCCCGGTCGTCTGCCGTGAGTTGGGGAGTCAGGTTTGCCGAAGAAGTCCAATGCCGCCGAACGGATCGTCCATGCCACCGCCTCGCTGCTGGCCAGCCGCGGGTATTTCGGCACCGGGCTGAGCGACATCATCGCTCGCGCCGAGGCGCCGAAAGGCTCGCTCTATCACTATTTCCCCGAGGGCAAGCCGCAGATCGCCAGCGCCGCGATCGGCTTCGTCGCCGACGAGGTGGCATCCTTCCTCGACCGCGCCGGGACCCAGGCCCCCCATGCGCGCAACGTCCTCCGCCAGTTCACCGCGACCCTGCGTGGCTGGCTGGAGCATTCGCGTTTCGAAGAGGCCTGTCCGGTGCTTTCCACCAGCCTGAGCATCGACGCCGAGCTGGCCCCGGTGCACGCTGAATGCCGCCGGGCGCTCCGCGCCTGGCACGCCAGCATCGAGCGTGCGTTGCGCGCCGACGGACTGGCGGAAAAGCTCGCCGCCTCGCGCGCCTGGCTGATCCTCGCGGCGCTGGAGGGGGCGGTCGCGGTGGCCCGCGTCGAGCGGTCGTTCCAGGCGCTGGATGCGATCGAGGAAGAATTGCAGGCGCTACTGCCGGCCTAGGCGGGTGTCGCGCCCAGGCCGGCCAGGTATCCTTCAGTGCTGCACGCTGTCCACCGCGATCGCTTCGCCGGAAACTTCGCGGTAGGCCGTGCGGCGCTTGGCCAGGGCATAGTGGATCAGGCCGGCCAGGCCGGCGCCGAAGAACCAGGAGAACGGCGATAGCTCGGCGAATGCCGGCAACAATGCCAGCAGGGTGGAGATGATCGCCGCCGGGACGAACGCGGCGATGGCCCGCGGGTTCACCCCTCGCGCGTAGTGATAGGCGCCGGCGCGGCTTTCGGTGTACAGCTCCGGCAGGTTCACCCGGCCTTTCCGCACCAGGTAGTAGTCGACCATGATGATCCCGTACAGCGGGCCGAGCAGCGCGCCGAGGCCGCCGAGGAAGTAGAGGATCACCCCGGGGCTGTTGTACAGGTGCCAGGGCAGGATCAGCACTGCGATGGTCGCGCTGATCAGCCCGGCGCGGCGGAAGTTCAGCAGGTTCGGCGCCAGGTTGGTGAGTACGTAGGCCGGGGCGACGAAGTTGGCCATGATGTTCACCGCCACGGTGACGATCAGCAGCGCCAGGCTGGCCAGCACCAGGAAGAGGGTGTCGGGGATCGCGGCGACGATGTCGGTGGGGCTCTGGATGAGCTGGCCGTCGATCCTGAACTGGGCGCCGGCGAGGACCACCGCGAACAGGCCGAACAGCAGGATGTTCACCGGCAGCCCCCAGAAGTTGCCGACGCTGATGGTGCGCCGGTCCGGGCAGCCGCGGGCGAAGTCGCAGAAGTTCAGGATCATGGTGCCGTACAGGGTCACCCAGAACGCCGCGCCGCCGAAGATCTTCAACCACATCTGCGAACCGCTCATGGGTTCGCCGCTTGACCAGGCGATGGAGGCGCCGGCGCGCAGGTACATCCAGGCGGCGAGGGCGGCGACGGTGAGCAGGATCACCGGTCCGGCGAAGGATTCGTAGCGACGCACCATCTCCATGCCGTAGGCGAAGATCAGCAGTTGCACGCACCAGATGGCGACGAAGGTCGCCCAGCCCAGGCTCGACAGCCCGAGGATGGCGTCCTGGTCGTAGGCTGCGAGCCCCGGCCAGATCGCCGTCAGCAGCACGCGCAGGACGATGGAGGCGAGATAGGTCTGGATGCCGAACCAGGCGATGGCGATCACCGCGCGGATCAGCGCGGGGAGTTGCGCGCCGTGGATGCCGAAGGCGATGCGGCACATCACCGGGTAGGGCAGCCCGGTCTTCTGGCCCATGTAGCCGGACAGGTTCATCAGCCCGTAAACCATCAGCGCGCCCAGGGCCAGCGCGGCGAGGATCTGCGCACCGCTCATGCCGAGGGCGAAGAGGCCGATGGCGAAGGAGTAGTTGGCGATGTTGTGCACATCGTTGGTCCACAGCGCGAACAGGCTGTAGCGTCCCCAGCGGCGCCCTTCGGCCTTGGTCGGGGCGAGATCGGCGCTGTACAGGCGCGGGCTCAGCGGCGGCAGTTCGGTGCCGGCGTGATGGCTGGCGCGGGGCAGGCAATCGAGACTGGCGGGAGTGCCCAGGTCCAGGCGCGCCGCCGAGAACTCCGCTGCGCGCAGCCCGGCGCGTGGCAGGCAGTCGAGACTGGCCGGAGTGCCCAGGTCGAGCAGTGAGGCGGAGAACTCCGCGCTCCGCTGACCGGCGCGCGGCAGGCTGTCGAGGCTTTCCAGGGTGCCGAGGTCGAGCAGCGAGGGAGAAAACTCGCGGGGCGAGGCGGGCGGCTTCGGGGTGCTGGACATGGCGGTCTCCTCCGGCAGTCGGAAGAACTCGGCGCGAGGTCGGGTTCGTCTATTATTTTTGTATACAAGAATTTCGAAGATTTAAGCCAGTTATGTGCCAACCGATCCTCCACCGATTTTTCCGTGTTCTGCGGAAACCGGCCTTTCACCGGCAAGCCCCTGAAACCGCTTGGGAAAAAGCTGTCGCCTCGATCAGGTAAGAATTTCGAACCGATTCATGGGCTTATGCGGACGGACGAGGGAAAGGGGAAAAAAGCGTGGCGCCAGGAGAGCGTATTGGGAAAATTGTGCACAATAATTGTGCCCAGTGTTACCGCCGCGCCCGTCGACGGTGCGCGGCGCGAAGCTCAGCCCGTCCGGAAAATATCCAGGCCCTTCAACTGCCCGATCATCCACGCATGGGCATCACGCCCGACATGCTGGACGTGGCTGTAGAGCCGCAGCACGTAGGGCGGAATGTCGAACGGCGCGGGATACAGGGCGAGGCCGGCGGCTTCCGCCAGTGCCTGTGCGGCATGTCGGGGAGCGGTGAGCAGGAAATCGGTGGAGCCTGCCAGGAACAGCGCCGCCAGCACCGTCGGCAGTTGCACCGCCACTTCGCGACGCAGGCCGGAGCGGGCCAGCAGCCGGTCGATCACCCCACTGTCCTCGTTCCACGGCGTCACCACCGCATGCCGTTCGGCCAGGTAGCCCTCCAGCGTCGGCGCCCCGGCGAGGCGCGGGTGGTCGCGCCGCGCTACCACCACGTAGCGGTCGGCGAACCAGTCATGGGCCTGGATGCCTTCGGGCAGGCGCTCGTGTTCCTCGTCGTAGCCGAGGGCGAAATCGATCCGCCCGCTGGCCAGGGCCTCCACCGACAACTTGCGTTCCGCGTTGACCAGGCGCAGGCGCACTCCGGGCGCGCTGTGCTGCAGGCGGTTCATCAGCGGCGGAAGCAGGGCGAAGGCGGTGTAGTCGGTGGCGGCGAAGACGAAGGTACGCTGGCTCTGTCCCGGTACGAACGGCCGCCACTCTTCCAGCCCCTCGCCGAGGGCGCGCAGGGCGGCGGCCACCGCAGCGGCCAGGTGCTCGGCACGCTGGGTCGGCTGCATGCGATTGCCCTGGCGCAGGAACAGTTCGTCGTCCAGCCCCTGGCGCAGACGCCCCAGCGCATGGCTGAAGGCCGAGGCGCTGATCGCCAGTTCGCTGGCTGCGGTGCCGACGTTGCGGTGGCGATACAGGGCGTCGAAGACAAGCAGGAGGTTGAGATCGAGACGGCGCAGCAGGGGATGCATGTTATTCAGTTGCCGATGAGAAGAATGCACTTCATGCATCTTAGCAGGCGCACTAGGATGGCCGGATCCCCCACCGGAAGGTTGCCCATGACTCTCGAAATCCGTCCCGCCGTACCGGCCGACGCCGAACAGATCCTTGCCTTCATCATCGAACTGGCCGACTACGAGCGCGCCCGCCACGAGGTGGTCACCGATGTCGAAGGCATCCGCCGCAGCCTGTTCGCCGAAGGCTCGCCGACCCGCGCGCTGATGTGCCTGAGCGAAGGCCGGCCGATCGGCTATGCGGTGTATTTCTACAGCTACTCGACCTGGCTGGGGCGCAACGGCATCTACCTCGAAGACCTCTACGTCACCCCTGAGTACCGTGGCGTCGGCGCCGGTCGCCGGCTGCTCCGCGAGCTGGCCCGCGAGGCCGTGGCCAACGACTGCGGACGCCTGGAGTGGAGCGTGCTGGACTGGAACCAGCCGGCCATCGACTTCTACCGCTCCATCGGCGCGCTGCCGCAGGACGAGTGGGTGCGCTACCGGCTGGATGGCGAGGCGTTGCGCAAGATGGCGGAGTAGCTGGCGGCAAGCCGGCGTTGATGCCGGGGGAGTGTGTGGGGGTAGGACGAATAGCGCCTGGCGATATCCGCCAGTTTCTCACCGAGGACGCCTGGCGCCCTCCGCCCTGTCGCCGCTTTTCCCCCGCAACGTCGTAGCGTTGTCCCGCAGGAACGCCCACAGGCGTTCCGCTACCGGGCCCTGCGCGCGATCGCGCCGGCGCGCCGCCACCACCTCTTCGCTGCGTCCTGGCAGATGCGGCCCGGCCAGGGCGAGCAGGCGGCCGTCGGCCAGTTCCTCGTCGACCAGGAAGTCCGGCAGGTGCCCCCAGCCGAGGCCCTGGAGGATCATCTCTTTCTTCGTTCGCTGGTCCGGCACGCTGCACTGTCGCGCGCCGGCGAGCATGAAATAGTCCGTCGGCGGCGAATGGCGGGCGCTGTCGCGCATCACGCACTGGGCGAAGGGGCGCAGTTGTTCCGGGCGCACCGGTCGCGGCGGAGGATCGCCGAGCAGGCCCGGTGCGATGACCGGGACCAGCCCGACCCTGCACAGGTCGAGCCATTCCAGGCGTGGGTCGGACTTGTCCACGCGATGCAGGATCAGGTCGGCCTCGCCGTCCAGCAGGCGCTCCAGCGGGCCGCTGACGGTTTCGAACAGCAATTGCAGGCGGGTCTGCGGCTGGCTGCCGAAGAACCCTGCGAGCAGCGCCAGGGCCGGGCGCGGCGGGCAGAGGTCGCCCAGTACCACGCGCAGCTCGCTTTCCTCGCCCTGGGCCAGGTGCGCGGCGTGGCCCCGCAGCCCTTCCAGTTCGTAGAGCAGGGCCTGGGCACGCTGGTGGAAGGCGCGACCGGCGGCGGTCAGGCCGACCCGGTAGCCGCCTCGTTCCAGCAGCACCAGGCCGAGCTGGCGCTCCAGCCTGGCAACGGCGGCGAACACCGCCGGATGGGAGCGGTGCAGGCGCTGTGCGGCGGCCTGGAAGCCGCCGGCGTCGACCACTGCGTCGAAGCATTGGAGGTCGTGGAGGGTGAAATCGTGCATGTCAGCTTCCCTGACAGAGTCGTTCCATTCTTTGTAGTTTTTCCCAGGGGCCGTCGCAACTAGCCTGGCGTGCATGGCAATCACCCTGACCCCGGAGGCTCCCATGGGCAACCTGTCTTTTCTCGCTACCAGCGATGGCGCCAGCCTCGCCTATCGCCTGGACGGTGCGGCGGAGAAACCGCTGCTGGCGCTCTCCAACTCCATCGGTACCACCCTGCACATGTGGGATGCACAACTCCCGGCACTGACCCGGCACTTCCGCGTCCTGCGCTACGACGCCCGTGGCCATGGCGCCTCCAGCGTGCCGCCGGGGCCCTACACCCTGGCCCGGCTGGGCGAGGACGTACTGGAGCTGCTCGACGCGCTGGAGGTACGGCGCGCGCATTTCCTAGGCCTGTCCCTGGGCGGGATCGTCGGCCAGTGGCTGGCGCTGCATGCGCCGCAGCGGATCGAGCGGCTGGTGCTGGCCAACACCTCGGCCTGGCTTGGCCCGGCGGCGCAGTGGGACGAGCGCATCGCCGCGGTGCTGCAGGCCGAGGACATGAGCGATACCGCCGCGGGCTTCCTCGGCAACTGGTTTCCGCCGGCGCTGCTGGAGCGCGCCGAGCCCGTCGTCGAGCGCTTCCGGGCGATGCTCATGGCCACCAACCGGCACGGCCTGGCCGGCTCCTTCGCGGCGGTGCGCGATACCGACCTGCGCGCGCAACTGGCGCGGATCGAGCGGCCGACCCTGGTGATCGCAGGGGCGTACGACACGGTCACCGCCGCCAGCCACGGCGAGCTGATCGCCACGTCGATTGCCGGGGCCAGGCTGGTTACGCTGCCGGCGGTGCATCTGTCGAACGTCGAGTTCCCGCAGGCGTTCGAAGGCGCGGTGCTGAGCTTTCTCGGCGCAGCCTGATTAGGCTATCGTCGCTCCTTTTCCCTCGGCGCAGGAGCCGACATGAACGAGCCGGGCAGTTTCATCTGGACGTGGTACGGGCAGGATGAGCATCGATGGGTCCTGCTCAGCGCAGAGGCGTTCCTGGCGCTCGATTTCCTGGCTCTTGACGGTGCCATGCAGAGAGAGACCATCGGCAGTTGCCCGGGCTGCTCTACCTGGTCGGAGAAGATCGTGCCGTTGCACGAGTGGCTCGAAGGCTGTCCGGGTCACCAGGCCGGGAATTTTCGCGATGCCTTGAGGCGTGTCTGGGCGCTGTGCAACGAGCTGCCCGAGGAAGCGCTGGGCTGCTTCGACTTCGACATCTATGCCCACCCCGGATGGCAGGCGGTACGTCGAGAGGCCCGGGAGGCGCTGCGGCAGAACGGTTGGGACAGCATCCGTAGCCACGCCGAGGAGCTGCGCGACGACTGTTGGGAGCGTGTGCATGGCTACCCGAAGAAATGAGAAAGCCGCCCCTCGGGGCGGCTTTTCGTTGCGCTGCGGCGAACGGCCTACAGCCCGTTCTTCGCCTTGAACTCACGGCGGCGGCGATGCAGGACCGGCTCGGTATAGCCGTTCGGCTGCCGGGTGCCTTCCACCACCAGCTCCAGGGCGGCCTGGAACGCGACGTTGTCGTCGAAGTTCGGCGCCATCGGCCGGTAGGACGGGTCGCTGGCGTTCTGCCGGTCGACCACCACGGCCATGCGCTTGAGGCTCTCGACCACCTGCTCCTGGCTGATCACGCCGTGACGCAGCCAGTTGGCCAGCAGCTGGCTGGAGATGCGCAGGGTGGCGCGGTCTTCCATCAGACCGACGTCGTTGATGTCCGGCACCTTGGAGCAGCCGACGCCCTGGTCGATCCAGCGGACGACATAGCCGAGGATGCCCTGGGCGTTGTTGTCCACCTCGTTCTTGATCTCTTCCGCGGTCCAGTTGGTGTTCGGCGCCAGCGGAATGGTCAGGATGTCGTCCACCGAGGCCGGGGTGCGCTTGGCCAGCTCGGCCTGGCGGGCGAACACGTCGACCTTGTGGTAATGCAGGGCGTGCAGGGTCGCGGCGGTCGGCGACGGGACCCAGGCGGTGTTGGCGCCGGCCAGCGGATGGCCGATCTTCTGCTCGAGCATGGCGGCCATCAGGTCGGGCATGGCCCACATGCCCTTGCCGATCTGCGCCTTGCCTTGCAGGCCGGTGGCCAGGCCGACGTCGACGTTGTTGTTCTCGTAGGCGCCGATCCACTTCTCCGACTTCATGGCGCCCTTGCGCACCACGGCGCCGGCTTCCATGGAGGTGTGGATCTCGTCGCCGGTGCGGTCGAGGAAGCCGGTGTTGATGAACACCACGCGATCCTTGGCCGCCTTGATGCAGGCCTTCAGGTTCACGGTGGTGCGGCGCTCCTCGTCCATGATGCCGACCTTCAGGGTGTTGCGCGGCAGGCCGAGGACGTCCTCGACGCGGCCGAACAGCTCGTTGGTGAAGGCGGCTTCTTCCGGACCGTGCATCTTCGGCTTGACGATATACACGCTGCCGGTGCGGCTGTTCTTGCGGCTGGTGTTGCCGTTCAGGTCATGAATGGCGATCAGGCTGGTGAACAGACCGTCCTGGATGCCTTCCGGCACTTCGTTGCCGTCCTTGTCGAGGATCGCATCGTTGGTCATCAAGTGGCCGACGTTGCGCACGAACAGCAGCGAGCGGCCGTGCAGGGTCAGTTCGGAACCGTCGGCCCTGGTGTAGACGCGGTCCGGGTTCATGGTGCGGGTGAAGGTGCTGCCGCCCTTGCTGACTTCCTCGGCCAGGTCGCCTTTCATCAGGCCCAGCCAGTTGCGGTAGATCACTACCTTGTCGTCGGCGTCGACCGCGGCGACCGAGTCCTCGCAGTCCATGATGGTGGTGAGGGCGGCTTCCATCAGCACGTCCTTCACGCCTGCGGCATCGGTCTGGCCGACCGGGCTGCTCGGGTCGATCTGGATTTCGAAGTGCAGGCCGTTGTGCTTGAGCAGTACCGCTTGCGGCTTGGCGGCGTCGCCCTGGAAGGCAAGGAACTGGCCAGCGTTCTTCAGGCCGGTTTCGCTGCCGTTCTTCAGCGCGACGACCAGCGCGCCGTTCTTCACGCTGTAGGAAGTGGCGTCGACATGGGAGCCGGACTCCAGCGGCGCGGCCTCGTCGAGGAAGGCGCGAGCGAAGGCGATGACCTTGTCGCCGCGAACCTTGTTGTAGCCCTTGCCTTTCTCGGCGCCGCCTTCTTCGCTGATCACGTCGGTGCCGTAGAGTGCGTCGTACAGCGAGCCCCAGCGGGCGTTGGAGGCGTTCAGGGCGAAGCGCGCATTCATCACCGGCACCACCAGCTGCGGGCCGGCCATGCGGGCGATCTCGTCGTCGACGTTCTGGGTGCCGGCCTGGAAGTCTTCCGCCTCGGGCAGCAGGTAGCCGATTTCCTCGAGGAAGGCCTTGTAGGCAGCGGCGTCGTGGGCCTGGCCGGCGCGAGCCTGGTGCCAGCCGTCGATCTTGGCCTGGAGTTCGTCGCGCTTGGCGAGCAGGGCTTTATTCTTCGGCGCCAGGTCGTTGATCACGGCCTCCGCACCGGTCCAGAACGTGTCGGCAGAGACGCCGGTTCCGGGGATGGCTTCGTTGTTCACGAAGTCGAACAGGACTTTGGCGACCTGCAGGCCACCGACTTGAACGCGTTCAGTCATTGTTTGCCTCACTCTGCTCTAGACCAGCTCTGGACCCGGGCCGCACGGCCTTGTAGTCCGAGCCGCGGCATACTACATGATGCCGCGGGAAAAATCAGTGGTTACGCGTCGCGTTACGACTGGATGACGCTTCACGGTCACGTTGGCCAGGCTCAATGTTCGCAAAAAAACTGTACTTTGTTCCAGATAAATCTAAAAACAGTACACGATTTATCGCGAGCCCAACTGCGGCGCGGCGTCGCAGGATGTTTCACTGCGCTGCGAGCGCCTTGCCTATACTCCCGGAATCGCCCCAGGAGCCTCGCCATGCCCGTCCATGCCGCATCCCTCGCCGATCTCGCCGACCTGGTTCCGCTGTTTTCCGCCTACCTCGACTTCTACGAAGTGCCGGCGCCGGAAGAGCAGGTCCGCGCATTCCTCGCCGAGCGCCTGCGCCAGGGCGATTCGACCCTGTTCCTGGCCAGGGATGCCGAGGCGCGGGCGCTGGGCTTCGTCCAACTCTATCCGCTGTTCGCCTCCCTGGCGCTACGACCTTCGTGGCTGCTCAGCGATCTCTACGTCCGTCCGGAGGCGCGCCGCCAGGGCGTCGGCGAGGCCCTGATGAACCAGGCCCGGGGTTTCGCCGAAAGCATGGGCGCCTGCGGCCTGCAACTGGAGACGGCGAAGACCAACCACGCCGGGCAGTCGCTCTACGAGCGCCTCGGCTATGTCCGTGACGAACAGTTCTACACTTACTGGCTGCAGCTCTGAACTCCCATTCGTCCCAGCAGGAGGCAAGCTCATGGATCACCTGGTCCTGACCGTGATCGCCACCGACCATCCCGGCCTGGTCGAGCGCATCGCCCAATGCATCGCCTCCCACGGCGGCAACTGGCTGGAAAGCCGCATGTCGCGGATGGCCGGGCAGTTCGCCGGGATACTGCGGGTGGCCGTGCCGGCGGAAGGCTACGACGAACTGGTGGAAGGGCTACAGGGCCTGTCCAGCCACGGTATCCGCGTGCTCCTGGCGGAAAGCGGGATCGAGCCGGTATGCAACTGGAAGCCTATCCACCTCGACCTGGTGGGCAACGACCGCCCCGGTATCGTGCGTGACATCACCCGGCTGCTGGCCGAGCATGGGGTGAACCTGGAAAGCCTGTCCACCGAAGTGCGCCCGGCGCCGATGAGCAGCGAACCGCTGTTCCATGCCGATGCGCTGCTGGCGGTGCCGCTGACCCTGTCGCTGGACACCCTGCGCGAGCGACTGGAAGACCTGGCCGACGACCTGATGGTGGAATTGGTGCTGGACGCGTCCTGAAGTTGTTCAGGAAAGCCGGGGACGGGCCTGTGGAAAAGCCTTGGGTGAAACCCTGAAGCCCAGGCGCCGCTAGGCTTGGAGGTCGTAGCGCGTTTTTTGACCAGCTGCGTTGCGGTTATTCCCAAACCAGGTGGACCAGCCTGTGGGTATTCTGTGTGGATAACCTTGCAGGCCTTCATCCATGGGCAATACAAGGGTTTGATCGTTTTCTGAGCAGCCTCTCTTGCGCTTTTGCTTGTGGATTAACCTTCGCCGCTATCGTTGCCCCTGTGCACAAATAACGTGGAGCAGTCTGTGGGTAAGCCGGGGAAGAATCCATGCAGGCCTTTATCCATCGGTACTCCAGGTGTCAGTACGTTTTTTGATCGATGGCTTTTCCGGTTCATCCACAGTTGCTCACAAAAGCCTTGGGCAGATTTGTGGATAAGCCTTGTGTATATCGTTGTAACCCTTGGTAATACTGGCATACAGCGGTGTGCTCAAAGACTGATCAGGCGCTTTGCAGGGCTTCTTCCGACGAGTTATCCACGCGCCTGCGGGGAGGAGAAGGCAGGTCTATGCACAAAGTACGTGCATGAACCTGTGGAAAAGCCTGGGGTGGATCGCTGAGCGTCAGTATTGGCGGGGGATAGGAAGGAGTGCGTGTTTTTTCGCCAGGCTTGCGGAGTTCCGCAAGCCTGGGGATAACGTCAGCCCGGCTGGGGAAGGCGGCGCAGGCTGCGCCAGGCGTCGAAGCTGTAGACGGCCAGGGCGAGCCAGATGAAAGCGAAGGCGGTCAGGCGGCTGGAGTCCAGGTGCTCGCCGAACAGCAGGATCGCCTGTAGCAGGACCAGCGTCGGTGCCAGGTATTGCAGGAAGCCCAGAGTGGCGTAGGGCAGGTGCCTTGCCGCAGCGTTGAAGCAGACCAGCGGAACCAGCGTCACCGGGCCCGCGGCGACCACCCACAGGGCTTCCGGGGTGCTCCAGAAAGCCGTTTCGCTGGTCGGCCCGTCGGCGAACAACAGCAACCAGACCAGCGCCAGTGGCAGCAGCAGCCAGGTTTCCACCACCAGTCCGGGCAGCGCGGCGACCGGCGCCTTTTTGCGGATCAGGCCGTAGAAGCCGAAGGTCAGGGCCAGCACCAGCGACACCCAGGGCAGGCTGCCGAGTTGCCAGACCTGCTGCGCCACGCCCAGCGAAGCCAGGGCCACCGCCAGCCATTGCAGAGGACGCAGGCGTTCCTTGAGCAGCAACATGCCGAGCATCACGTTGATCAGCGGATTGATGTAGTAGCCCAGGCTGGCTTCCAGCATGTGGCCGTTGTTCACCGCCCAGACATAGGTCATCCAGTTGCTGGCGATCAGCAGTCCGCTGGCGGCCAGCACGACGAAGCGCTGCGGATTCTGGCGCAGTTCGCGCCACCAGCCCGGGTGTTTCCAGAACAGCAGCAGGACGGCGCCGAACAGGGCCGACCAGACCGCGCGCTGGACGATGATTTCCACCGCGGGAATGCGTTCGAGCAGTTTGAAGTAGAGCGGGAACAATCCCCAGATCACATAAGCCGTCAGGCCGAGGACATAGCCCCGACGGAGGTTGGCGGTCGCCATGGAGAATCCTTGAAACGTCAGGCAGGTAAGAATGGCCGTGCACGGCATGCACGAGCGGATGACCTGTGAATTCTAGTAGGGGGGTGGCGGGCTTGTCTGCGCACAGTTCCCGCGGAAAAGCACCGGCACACTTGCCGTTCCCTCGCCTGCCCCGCGGCGGGACGGATAGCGCCGCGCGCCATTCGCCCTGTCCGCAGGAGGCTCAGAACAGCCGCAGCGGTTCCTCGTCCAGCGCCGCCAGTTGTTCGCGCAGCACCAGCACCTGCTCGCCCCAGTAACGTTCACTGCCGAACCAGGGGAAGCTCGGTGGGAACGCCGGGTCGTCCCAGCGCCGCGCGAGCCAGGCGCTGTAGTGCATCAGGCGGAGGCTGCGCAGGCCTTCGAGCAGCGGTAGCTGGCGCGGGTCGAAGTCGTGGAACTCATTGTAGCCGTCGACCAGTTCGGCAATCTGCGCCAGGCGTTCGTGGCGCTCGCCGGCGAGCATCATCCACAGGTCCTGGAGGGCCGGGCCCATGCGGCAGTCGTCGAGATCGACCATGTGGTAGACCTCGTCGCGGCACAGCAGGTTGCCCGGATGGCAGTCGCCGTGCAGGCGGATCGGCTGGTAGGGCACCTCGGCGAACAGGGCGTCGAGGCGTTTCAGCAGGTCGCGGGCGACCGACTCGTAGGCCGGCAGCAGGCTCCTGGGGATGAAATTGCCTTCCAGCAGGGTGGCCAGCGAGGCGTGGCCGAAGTTATCCACAGCGAGCGCCTCGCGGTGCTCGAACGGCCGCGTGGCGCCGACCGCGTGCAGGCGGCCGAGCAACTGGCCGAGGCGGTAGAGCTGGTCGAGATTGCCCGGCTCGGGCGCGCGCCCGCCGCGCCGGGGGAACAGGGCGAAGCGGAAGCCGGCGAATGCGAACAGGCTTTCGCCGTCGCGCGACAGCGGCGCCACCACCGGCACCTCGCATTCCGCCAGCTCGGCGGAGAAGGCGTGCTCCTCGCGGATCGCCGCGTCGCTCCAGCGGTCCGGTCGGTAGAACTTGGCGATCAGCGGCTCGCCGTCCTCGATGCCGACCTGGTACACGCGGTTTTCGTAGCTGTTGAGCGCCAGCACCCGTGCGTCGCTGAGATAGCCGAGGCTTTCCACGGCATCCAGGACGAGGTCGGGGGTCAGTTGGTCGAAGGGATGGGACATGACGGGGCATCCAAGGCTCGAAAGACCCCTAGTGTACGCAAGCCGGCGCGGGCCGGCAGGTTCACAGCGGCGTGCCGAGCAGGACCTGGGCTGGATCGAAGGAGGCGATCACCTTCTGGCCCTTCTTCAGCCCCAGGCTGGCCAGGCGTTCGCCGGACAGCAGCGCGCAGAGGGTAAGACCGCTGCCCAGGGCGATGCGCACCTCGCTGGGACCGGCCTTGGCCGCGAGGATTTCCTCCAGGGTGCCGTGCAACTGGTTCGGCTGGTCCTCGCGCGGTTCCAGCCCGACGTCCAGCCAGCCGGCCTTGATCAGCGCCAGTACCGGGCGGCCGCGACCGAGTTCGAGTTGCTCGGTGCTGGCGCGGGTGATCAGCGCCTCGATGCGTTGCTGGCCTGGCAGCTCGATGGCGATGCGGTCGTGGAAGCCTTCGCCATGGATCGACAGGACCCGCCCGTGCAATTGGTTGCGTGCGCTGGTGCGGAGCATCAGGCGGCCGATCAGGTTGAGGTCCTCGGCGTCTTCCGCGGCCTGCAACACCTGCGCTTGCAAGGCTTCCAGGCGCCGGTAGAGAGCCAGCAGGCGTTCGCCCTCGGCAGTCAGCCGGGCGCCGCCGCCGCCCTTGCCGCCGACGCTACGCTCGACCAGCGGACGCTCGGCCAGGTTGTTCAGTTCGTCGATGGCGTCCCAGGCGCCCTTGTAGCTGATGCCCACGGCCTTCGCCGCACGGGTGATGGAGCCCAGTTCGGCGATCTGCGCGAGCAGGGCGATGCGTTGCGGGCGACGGGTGACGTGCTGGGCGAGAGTGGAGAGTGCGGACATGGAAGCTTCGCTATGAGCGGACGTATACGGCGAAGGCTCCAACAGCCATGGGCAAAACGCAAGGGCGTCACTCGGCGGCCTGGTAGAGACCGTAGCCGGCGGCGGCGCCGGCCAGGTCCCAGGCGAGGTCCTTCCAGCTCCAGCCGCTGCCGGCGGAACGGCTGTCGTAGAGTTCCTTGCCGACGCCGAAGGCGAGCGAGAAGCTCAGGCCGAAGCGTGCCTGGCGAGCACCGTGCAGGCCGCGGTCGTGGGCCATCTGCATGCCCGCCGCGGTAAGGGCCGCGGAACTGGCGAAATGCAGGGCCTTGTCTTCGCCCAGCCAGTCGTCTTCGGCGAAGTGGCTGCAACCGCCGAGCAACAGGCAGGCCACGACCAGCAGTGCGCGCATGGATCCTCTCCCGTATCGGTTGCGCGGCAGTTTAGCCCAGCTCAGCCGGGCTTCGGCGTGCGCGCCAGGCAGTAGACGTCGACCCGCGCGGCGCCCGCCCGGCGCAACAGACGGGAAAGGCACTCGGCGGTGGCCCCGGTGGTGAGCACGTCGTCCACCAGTGCCAGGTGCAGCCCGCGAACATCGCTGGCGGGCGCCAGGGCGAAGGCGTGGCGCAGGTTGCGCCGCCGCACCGTCGCGTCCAGCCCCTGCTGGGCCGGCGTATCCAGCACTCGCCGCAGGCTGTGCGGATCGCTGCGCAGGTCCAGCTCGCCGGCCAGTCGCTCGGCGAGCTGTTGCGCCTGGTTGAAGCCGCGCCGACGTTCGCGCCGTGGCGCCAGCGGGACCGGCAGCAGGCGTGCCGGGCGCGGCAGGCCTTCGGCGTAGCGTTGCCGCAGGTGTTCCGCCAGCAACTCGCCGAGCAGCCGCCCCAGCGGCCAGGCCGCCTGGTGCTTGAAGCGGTTGATCAGGCTGTCGAGCGGAAAGGCGTAGCGCCAGGGCGCGATCGCCTGTTCATAGGCCGGCGGGCGGCGCAGGCACTCGCCGCACACCTGGCCGTCCAGCGGCAGGGGCAGGGCGCAGCGCCGGCACTGCTGGCGCGACCAGGGCAGGTCGGCGGCACAGGCGCGGCACAGCGGGCGGGGCGGCTGGTCGCTGCGGGCGGCGCAGAGCAGGCAGGCCGGCGGCGGCAAAAGCCAGCGCGTGAGAGGACGAAGCGGGAACGACATGGCGGGACTTCCTGGCGGATGTCGCACCATGCAACCGCAGGCGCGCGCCGCCGACCAGCCGTTGCCAGCGGGTTCGGAACTCGCCTGTGGATAACCGAAACCTTCCTTCGCTCCTTGCGGAAACGGCCGACGCGTGGATCAGTGGATGAGCCAGCTCATGACGATCAGGCCGAGCACCGTCCAGATCACCCCGCCGACTATCGAGCGGCGCATGAAGGCGCGTATGCCGCTGTAGAGCAGCAACAGGCCGAGCACCAGGAAGACGAAGCTGAACAGCGATGCGTCCATGCCGATGGCCCTGGCCAGGCCGTGGAGGAAGTCGTCCATGGCGCCCCAGATGCCGCCCAGCAGGCCGGAGAGCAGGTCCACCACGAAGCGGATCGCCCTGCCCAGCATCTCGCCCAGTCCGTCGAAAAAGCCTTCTGTACCCATGAGTGTCCTGTCCTGAGTGTTCCCAGCGTTGGATCAGAGATTAGCCGCCGGGTTCAGCGCCGGCTGCTGCTTTGCTGCGGAGCGAGGAACGACTGGCGGAAGTATTCGCGGAACGCGCGCATCCCGGCGCTCGCTTCGGTGTCGCGGCGCCAGGCCAGGCCGACGCTCATCGACGGCACCGGGTCGACCAGCGATAGCGTCTCGATGCGTTTGCCTTCCAGCGACCAGGGCCGGTACACCAGATCGGAGAGGATGGCCACGCCGGAGCCGTTGGCGACCATGCTGCGCACCGCTTCCACCGAACTGGTATGGAGGATCACCTGCGGCCGGTGGCCGCTCTGTTGCCAGTAGCGCAGCGCGCTCTGCCCGGCCTCGTCGACGGTGAGCATGATGTAGGGCTCGCCGGCCACGTCGGCCAGGCCCAGGTCGGCCTTCTCACCCAGCGGATGGCGGCTGGGCAGCCACAACCGGCGCTCGGAGTTGAACAGGGTTTCGGCGGCGATCCCGGGCTCGGTGAGATTGCCGGTGAGCAGCACGGCGATGTCGTAGCGACCGTCGAGGAGGCCGCGCTCGATGCTGGCGCGCTCGTCCTCGAACAGTTGCAGCTCCAGTTCCGGGTACCACTGCGCCAGGCGTTGCAGGTGGTGGGGGAGGAAATAGCCCATCACGGTATAGCTGGCGGCGACCTTCAGGGTGCCGTCGACCCGGGTGTCCGGTTGCGGGCTGTTGAGCGCGTCGTCGACGCTGCGCTGGATCGAATAGGCGTGGTTGAGGAAGTGCCGGCCGCTGTCGGTCAGGTTCATGCCCTGGGCCGTGCGGGTGAACAGGGCGACGCCGAGCATGCCCTCCAGTTCCTGGATCGCGCTGGTCACCGCCGACTGCGAGATGTTCAGGTGGATGGCGGCCTGGGAGATCTGGCCGAACTCGGCGGTGGCGATGAAGTAGCGAACCTGGCGGAGGGTCAGGGCCATGGGCAGCATCCGGAAGAGGTATCTGTTTTTCAGAAACCAGTCTATCGAATAATAAATCTACCCAATACCTTTCCCGGCTTTTACCGTGGCTCCATCCAACAACAAGGCAGATGAGGCCAGCGGGCAATGACTGAAGTCGACTTCAATTCCGACATGGGCGAAGGCTTCGGCCCATGGACCATCGGCGATGGCGTGGATGCCGCGATCATGCCGCTGATCAGCAGCGCCAACATCGCCACCGGTTTCCATGCCGGCGACCCGAGCAGCATGCGCCGCACCGTGGAGATGGCCGCCGAGCATGGCGTGGCCATCGGCGCCCATCCGGGCTTCCGCGACCTGGTCGGCTTCGGTCGCCGGCACATCGCCGCGCCGGCCATCGAGCTGGTCAACGACATGCTCTACCAGCTTGGCGCCCTGCGCGAATTCGCCCGGCTGCAGGGCCTGTCGCTGCAACACGTCAAGCCCCACGGCGCGCTCTACATGCACCTGGCGCGCGACGAGGCCGCCGCGCGCCTGTTCGTCGAGACCCTGCAACGCCTGGAACCGGAACTGCTGCTCTATTGCATGCCCGGTTCGGCCACCTGGCGCATCGGTCGGGAACTGGGCCAGCCGCTGGTGCGCGAGTTCTACGCCGACCGCGACTACGACCGTAGCGGCTCCATCGTCTTCACCCGGCGGGTCGCCGCCCTCGATCCGCAACAGGTCGCCGACAAGGTCCTGCGCGCCTGCCGCGAGGGCAAGGTGCGCACCGTCGAGGGCGAGGACCTCGACATCGCCTTCGACTCGGTGTGCATCCACAGCGACACCCCCGGCGCCCTGGAGCTGGTCGCCAGCACCCGCGCGCGCCTGGAAGGCGCCGGCATCCGCATCAAGGCGCCGCGTTGAGCGCCGCTCGCCTCGGCGAGCCTCGCGACAAGCTTTTCTGCCATTTCCTACAACGTTCGAATAATGAGGATTCGTCATGGCCGAACATAACGTGCAGTCCCCCTTGCCCGGCACCTTCTATCGCAAGGCCAGCCCCGACGCGCCACCCTACGCGGAGGTCGGGCAGGCGGTCGAGGCCGGCAGCGTGATCGGGCTGATCGAGGTGATGAAGCAGTTTTCCGAAGTGCAGGCCGGGCAGGCCGGCATACTCCAGGCGTTCCACGTGGAAGATGGCGAGGCCATCGAGCCGGGACAGGTGCTGGCGGTGATCGCCAGCGCTACCTGAGGAGGACGCCATGCACAAGCGACTGAACAAGCTGCTGGTGGCCAATCGCGGCGAGATCGCCGTGCGCATCATCCGCGCCGCGCAGGCACTGGGCATTCCCACGGTAGCGGTGTGCAGCGAGGCGGATCGCGATTCGCTGGCCGCGCGGCTGGCCGATGAGGTACGTCTGATCGGCCCTGCGCGGGCCGAGCGGAGCTACCTGGATATTGAGGCGATTCTCATGGCGGCGCGGGAAACCGGTGCCGACTCGATCCATCCCGGCTACGGTTTCCTCTCCGAGAACCCTGCCTTCGCCGAAGCGGTGCAGGCGGCCGGACTGGTCTTCGTCGGTCCGGATGCGCAGACCATCCGCCGCATGGGCGACAAGGCCGAGGCGCGGCGTACCGCGATGGCCGCCGGGGTGCCGGTGGTGCCGGGCTCGCCCGGCGAGCTGGACGACCTCGACGCGGCGCTGGCCTGCGCCGAAGAGGTCGGCTATCCGCTGCTGGTCAAGGCCTCCGCTGGCGGCGGCGGGCGTGGCATCCGTATCGCCCACGACGCCGACGAACTGCGTCGGGAATTCCCCATCGCCCAGCGCGAGGCGCAGGCCGCCTTCGGTTCGCCGGCGGTGTACCTGGAGCGCTTCATCCGCCAGGCGCGGCACATCGAAGTGCAGATCCTCGGCGATGGCGAGCGCGCGGTGCATCTGTTCGAACGCGAATGCTCGCTGCAGCGGCGGCGCCAGAAGGTCTTCGAGGAGGCACCTTCGGCGGCGCTGGACGGCGCGCAGCGCCAGGCCCTCTGCGAGAGCGCGGTGCGCCTGGCGCAGAGTCTCGGCTATCGTGGCGCGGGCACCCTGGAATACCTGTTCGACGCGCACAGCGGCGAGTTCTTCTTCATCGAGATGAACACCCGTATCCAGGTCGAGCATCCGGTCAGCGAGATGGTCACCGGCATCGACCTGGTCCAGGCCATGCTGCGCATCGCCGCCGGCGAGGCGCTGCCCTGGCGCCAGGAGGACATTCGCCTGAACGGCGCGGCGCTGGAGATGCGGATCAACGCCGAAGACCCGGCGCGCAATTTCTTCCCCAGCCCCGGCACCGTGGAGCGCCTGGAATGGCCGCAGGGCGAGGGCGTGCGAGTGGACAGCCACCTGTATCCCGGCTACCGGGTGCCGCCGTACTACGATTCGTTGCTGGCCAAGCTGATCGTCCATGGTCGCGACCGCGACGAAGCGTTCGCCCGCGCGCGCCAGGCGCTGGAGCGCACCGTGCTGGCCGGCATGGCCACTACCCTGCCGCTGCACCGCTGGCTGCTCGCCGATGCGCGGGTACAGGCCGCGCAGTTCGATACCGCTACCCTGGAAACCTGGCTCGCCGAGCGGACCGCCGCCGCGCAGGAGGTTTGAGATGCACGCCAACATCCGCTACAGCTTCGGCGGCGACGAGCACCTGTTCGCCGAGGTCGCCGAAGCCATGTCGCTGGAAGCCTTCTTTCGCGGCATGGCGATCACCCGCGCGATCGAGGCCCTGCAATTGCCCGGGGTGCTCGACGTGTGCCTGGCCAACGCCTCGTTCCAGGTCCGCTTCGACCCCGACCGGCTGGCCCCGGAGGCGCTGCTGGAGACCGTGCGCGGCCTGGAAGCCGAGGCGGTCGCCGCGCGCAGCATCGAGACGCGTATCGTCGAAGTGCCGGTGTTGTACAACGATCCCTGGACCCACGAGACCCTGATGCGCTTCCGCGACCGTCACCAGGACCCGGACTCCACCGACCTCGAGTACGCCGCGCGGATCAACGGCTACGCCGACGTGCAGGCGTTCATCCAGGCGCACAGCGGCACGCCGTGGTTCGTCTCGATGGTCGGTTTCGTTGCCGGCCTGCCGTTCATGTACCAGATGGTCGAGCGCGAACGGCAGTTGCAGGTGCCCAAGTACCTGCGTCCGCGCATCGACACGCCGAAGCTGACCCTCGGCCACGGCGGTTGCTTCGGCTGCATCTATTCGGTGCGCGGTGCCGGCGGCTACCAGATGTTCGGCGTGACTCCGGCGCCGATCTTCGATCCCCGCCAGGGCCTGCCCTATCTCGAGGAATCGATGGTGTTCTTCCGCGCTGGCGACATCGTCCAGTTCCGCCCCATCGAGCGGACCGAATACGAGCGCATGGCGGCCGAAGTCGAAGCGGGCACATTCGACCTGCGCATCCGTCCGGTGAGTTTCGATCTCGACGCGTTCCTCGCCGATCCGCGAGGCTGCACGCAACGTCTGCAGGAGGTGCTGTATGTCGATTAAGGTGCTCAAGCCCGGCCTTGCCACCTCGGTGCAGGACGCCGGCCGCGAAGGCCACTATCACCTGGGTATCCCGCCGTCCGGCGCGCTCGACCAGTACGCCCTGCGCGCGGCCAACCTGCTGGTGGGCAACGCACCGACCGCCGCCGTGCTGGAGTGCGCGCTGCTGGGTCCGCAGCTGGAGTTCCAGCGCGACGCCCTGGTGGCCGTGTGCGGGGCGCGCATGACGCCTCGCCTGGAGGGCGCGGAGATGCCGCTGGATACTTCCTTCCGGGTTCGCGCCGGCCAGGTACTGGGGTTCGACTTCATCCGTGCCGGCGCCCGTGGCTATCTCGCCATCGACGGCGGCATCGCGGTACCCGAGGTGCTGGGCAGCCGTTCGACCTACGGTCTGGGGGCGATCGGTGGCTTGCAGGGACGGCGACTGGCGGAGGGCGACCTGCTGCCCCTGGGGCCTGCCTCGCCCTCTGCCGTGGAGGGCTTGGCGCTGCCGCGCTCGTTGCAGGTGGAGGTCGGTGGCGAGGTGAGCTTGCGGGTGGTTCCCGGGCTCTACGTCCATCGCCTGACCCCCGACGCGGTCGAGCGTTTCTTCGCCGAGACCTGGACCGTCGGCTCGGAGGCGGACCGCACCGGCTACCGCTTCAAGGGCGGCACGGCGCTCCGGTTCGAGCCGCGCGAACAGCCATTCGGCGCAGGCTCGGACCCGTCCAACATCGTCGACGCCTGCTATCCCATCGGCTCGATCCAGGTACCGGGCGGGCTCGAACCCATCGTCCTGCATCGTGATGCGGTGTCCGGTGGGGGATATGCCACGCTGGGCACGGTGATCAGCCCCGACCTGAACCGGCTGGCGCAGATGCAACCGAACCAGAAGGCGCGTTTCGTCGCCGTCAGCCTGGAGGAAGGTCTCGAGGCGCGTCGCCGTTACAACTGGCAAGTGCAACGACTCCAGCACTTCTTCCTGCGCTGAGTCGTCGATACCGGCCGCTTCCGTCTGCGAAGCGGCCTCCCGCTCACTTGTAGTAGATATCTATCGCAGCGGTGGCATTGAATCGACCCAACGTAGGTGCGTTGGTCATCCATTTCAGTTGGGCCAGGAAGTTCTTCACCACGACCTGGTCTTTGCTGTGTTCCACCAATTGGAATTCTTTGTTGAAGGGGACGATGCGACGGTCTTCTTGCCTGAGCACGGTGATGCCTACGGACTTGTTGTCTCCCGGCACCAACGTGTCGCCTACGGTGCTGGAAGAGTTCACGGGACTCAGAAGGGCTCCCAGGCCATAGGCGCTATGCAGTTCTTGCTTGCAGTGATCTGGAAAGGCTTCTCCTTGATGGTCTGGTTGGTGGCGGCTTGAAGCGCTTGAAGTAGGCCGAAGTCGAGTGTCTTGGGTGAAATGCTCAGGGGCGACGATCGCCGATGAAATGATCAAATATTGATCAGATGTATACCTGTGTCCTGGTCTGGGTTGACAGCGTCCTAGAGCCACTTATGATGCCCCTTAAGCCTGACCCCGGCGTGCCGGGGCTCCCCGACAAAAGGCGCCATGCAAGCGTCGAAGGAATCTTCCCCATGAGTGCAACCGCTTCCGTCGCCACCCGTCACGACTGGTCCCTCGCCGAAGTCCGTGCCCTGTTCGAGCAGCCGTTCAACGACCTGCTGTTCCAGGCGCAGACGGTGCATCGCGCGTACTTCGACCCGAACCGCGTACAGGTCTCGACGCTGCTGTCGATCAAGACCGGCGCCTGTCCCGAGGACTGCAAGTACTGCCCGCAGTCCGGCCACTACAACACCGGCCTGGACAAGGAGAAGCTGATGGAGGTGCAGAAGGTCCTCGAGGCGGCGGCCGAGGCCAAGGCCATCGGTTCGACCCGCTTCTGCATGGGCGCTGCCTGGAAGCACCCGTCGGCCAAGGACATGCCCTACGTCCTGGAGATGGTCAAGGGCGTGAAGAAGCTCGGCCTGGAGACCTGCATGACCCTCGGCCGCCTGACCCAGGAACAGACCCAGGCGCTGGCGGACGCCGGCCTCGACTACTACAACCACAACCTGGATACCTCGCCGGAGTTCTACGGCAACATCATCACCACCCGCACCTACAGCGAGCGCCTGCAGACCCTGGCCTACGTGCGCGAGGCGGGGATGAAGATCTGCTCCGGCGGCATCCTCGGCATGGGCGAGTCGGTGGACGACCGCGCCGGCCTGCTGATCCAGTTGGCGAACCTGCCGGAGCACCCGGAGTCGGTGCCGATCAACATGCTGGTGAAGGTCAAGGGCACGCCCCTGGCGGAAGAGAAGGACGTCGATCCCTTCGACTTCATCCGCACCCTGGCGGTGGCCCGGATCATGATGCCGAAGTCCCACGTGCGCCTGTCCGCCGGCCGCGAGCAGATGAACGAGCAGATGCAGGCGCTGGCCTTCATGGCCGGGGCCAACTCGATCTTTTACGGCGAAAAGCTGCTGACCACGAAGAACCCGCAGGCCGAAAAGGACATGCAGTTGTTCGCCCGTCTCGGCATCAAGCCGGAAGAGCGCGAAGAGCACGCCGACGAAGTGCACCAGGCCGCCATCGAGCAGGCGTTGGTGGAACAACGCGAATCGAAGCTGTTCTATAACGCCGCTTCCGCCTGACCATACTGGAAGGGAGGGCGCCGCCGTCCCTTCGTTGCAGCCGCTGATGTCGGCCCTGCGTGGACGGGTGCGCCTGCGTCCGTCCAGCAACACGAGCGACCTGCCATGTCCTTCGATCTCGCTTCCCGCCTCGCCAGCCGGCGCGCGGAAGACCTCTACCGCCAGCGGCCGCTGCTGGAGTCGGCCCAGGGCCCGGACGTCGTGGTCGACGGCCAGCCGCTGCTGGCCTTCTGTTCCAACGACTACCTCGGCCTGGCCAATCATCCCGAAGTGATCGCCGCGTTACGCGCCGGCGCCGAGCGCTGGGGCGTGGGCGGCGGCGCCTCGCACCTGGTGGTCGGCCACAGCGGTCCGCACCACGAACTGGAGCTGGCCCTCGCCGAATTCACCGGGCGGCCGCGCGCGCTGCTGTTCTCCACCGGCTACATGGCCAACCTTGGCGCGGTGACCGCGCTGGTCGGCAAGGGCGACACGGTGCTGGAGGACCGCCTCAACCACGCTTCGCTGCTGGATGCCGGATTGCTCTCCGGCGCGCGTTTCTCGCGCTACCTGCACAACGACCCGGCAAGCCTCGCCGCGCGCCTGGACAAGGCCGAGGGCAATACCCTGGTGGTCACCGATGGGGTCTTCAGCATGGACGGCAATCTCGCCGACCTGCCGGCCCTGGCCGCCGTCGCGCAGGCCCGCGGCGCCTGGCTGATGGTCGACGACGCGCATGGCTTCGGCCCGCTGGGCGCCAGCGGCGGCGGGATCGTCGAACACTTCGGCCTCGGCCAGGAGCAGGTGCCGGTGCTGATCGGCACCCTCGGCAAGGGTTTCGGTACCGCCGGCGCCTTCGTAGCGGGCAGCGAGGAACTGATCGAGACCCTGATCCAGTACGCCCGGCCCTACATCTACACCACCAGCCAGCCGCCAGCGGTGGCCTGCGCCACCCTGAAGAGCCTGGAGCTGCTGCGCCGCGAAAGCTGGCGGCGGCAACACCTGGCGGCGCTGATCGCCCGTTTCCGCCATGGCGCCGAGGCGCTTGGCCTGACCCTGATGGACAGCTTCACGCCGATCCAGCCGATCCTGGTCGGCGGCAGCCGCCAGGCCGTGGCCCTGGCCGGCATGCTTCGAGCCCGCGGCATCATGGTCGGCGCGATCCGCCCGCCAACCGTGCCGGCCAACAGCGCGCGGCTGCGCGTCACGCTGTCCGCCGCGCACAGCGAAGCGCAGGTCGACCGCTTGCTCGAAGCCCTCGGCGAAAGCTGGCGACAGCTGTCGTCTAGCCTTCTGGCAGAGATCGAAGCCGAGGAGGGAGACGATGCGTGACCACCTGATCCTGTTGCCGGGCTGGGGCCTGGGCAGCGCACCGCTGGAACCGCTGCGCGACGCGCTGCACGAGCGCGAGCCGCACCTGAACGTGTTGATCGAGCCGCTGCCGTCGCTGGACGATGCCGCCGACTGGCTCGACGAACTCGACGACAACCTGCCGCGCGATAGCTGGCTGGCCGGCTGGTCGCTGGGTGGCATGCTCGCCGGCGAACTGGCGGCGCGCCGCGGCGACGATTGCCGGGGCCTGCTGACCCTGGCCAGCAATCCGTGCTTCCGTGTGCGCGAGGACTGGCCGAACGCGATGCCGGCGGAAACCTTCGAGGACTTCTTCGAGGCTTTCCTGCTCGAACCGCACCTGACCCGCAAGCGTTTCACCCTACTGGTCAGCCAGGGTGCGCGCGACCCTCGGACCCTGGCGCGGCAACTGCAGGTGGCGCTGCCGCAGCTGGAGCGCGAGGCGCTGGTCGCCGGCCTGCAGTTGCTCGGCCAACTGGATACCCGGGCCGCCCTGGAAAACTTCCGCGGGCCGCAATTGCATCTGTTCGCCGAAGCCGATGCGCTGGTGCCGGTGGCCGCCGCCGAGGCCCTGCTCGAGTGGCTGCCGGACGTCGAGGTCTCGACCCTGGCGGCCAGCCACGGCCTGCCGCTGGAATGCCCGGACGAGGTGGCCAGCGCAATCCTGAGATTCCTTCGCGAGGGTGACGATGCCTGACGATTCCGCGCCGCTGCTGGCGCCCCATGGCGTTGCCGCGCTGCCCGACAAGCGCCGGGTCGCCGCGTCGTTTTCCCGCGCGGCGGCCAGCTACGACGCGGTGGCCGAACTCCAGCGCGGCGTCGGCGAGAGCCTGCTGTCGGCATTGCCGGAAGGCTTCTCGCCGCGCCGCTGGGTCGATCTCGGCTGCGGCACCGGTCATTTCAGCCGGGCCCTGGAACGCCGCTTTGGCGCGGCCGAGGGCCTGGCTGTGGACATCGCCGAAGGCATGCTGCGGCATGCCCGCGCGCGCGGCGGCGCCAGCCATTTCATCGGCGGCGACGCCGAGAGGCTGCCGTTGCGCGACGGCAGTTGCGACCTGCTGTTCTCCAGCCTGGCCATCCAGTGGTGCGCCGACCTCCCGGCGGTCCTGGCCGAGGCGCGGCGGGTCCTGCGGCCGGGCGGCGTGCTGGCGTTCAGCAGCCTGTGCGTCGGTACCCTGGGCGAGTTGCGCGACAGTTGGCGGGTGGTGGACGGCTTCGTCCACGTCAATCGCTTCCGCGCCTTCGCCGACTACCTGCAACACGCGGCCGGCAGCGGTCTGCTGCCGCTGACCCTGCGCCACGAGGACCGGGTCCTGCATTTCCCCGACCTGCGCAGCCTGACCCACGAACTCAAGGCGCTGGGCGCGCACAACCTCAACCCCGGGCGGCCCGACGGCCTGACCGGGCGCCAGCGCATCCGCGCGCTGGTCGCCGCCTACGAGCGTTTCCGCCAGCCCGAGGGGCTGCCCGCTACCTACCGCGTCGTCTTCGGCGTGCTGCGCAAGGATTCCTGAACCATGCCGGCGTTCTTCGTCACCGGTACCGACACCGAGATCGGCAAGACCACCATCGCCGCCGGCCTGCTCCACGCGGCCCGGCGTGCCGGCCTGAGCACCGCCGCGGCGAAGCCGGTGGCCTCCGGCTGCGAGCCCACGGCGCAAGGCCTGCGCAATGGCGACGCGCTGGCGTTGCTCGGCCAGTGTTCGCTGGCGCTGGCCTACGAGCAGGTCAACCCGCTGGCCTTCGCGCCGGCCATCGCCCCGCACCTGGCGGCGCGCGAGGCCGGCGTCGAACTGAGCGCCGCACGCTTGCACGAGGCGGTGCGCGAGGTGCTGGCGCTACAGGCCGATCTCACCCTGGTGGAGGGCGCCGGCGGTTGGCGCGTGCCGTTGCAGGGTCGCGAGAACCTCTCCGACCTGGCGCGCCTGCTGGCGCTGCCGGTGGTGCTGGTGGTCGGCGTGCGCCTGGGCTGTATCAACCATGCGCTGCTCAGCGCCGAGGCGATCCTAGGCGACGGCCTGGCGCTGGCCGGCTGGGTGGCCAACGTGGTCGACCCGGCTACCTCGCGCCTGGAGGAGAACCTGGCGACCCTCGCCGAGCGCCTGCCGGCGCCCTGCCTGGGCCGGGTACCGCGCCTGGAGGAAGCCACTCCCGCGGCCGTGGCCGCGCACCTCGACCTGCGGCCCCTGGGCATCGGGCTATAAACAGCGGGCCGTCCATAACCAACGGGCGGTACCCAGCGCCGGCCAAGTCTGCTTGAATAGAAGCCACTTGCTATCGTAGCGGCGCGTGCGCGTCCCCAGGAGTAGAGGGTGGAAATTTCCGGCAACGCTTTCGTCAGTGGCCTCAATGCGGTGCAGTCGGGTAGCGCCCGCGTCGCCCAGGCCGGCAGCGAGATCGCCCGCAACACCGTGGAGGCCCGTTCGCCCCAGGCCGAGCAGATGGTCGAGCTGACCCGCGGCAAGCTCGAGGCGCAGAGCGGCGCCCGGGTCATCGAGGTAGCCGACGAGACCCTCGGCACCCTGATCGACACCCACGCCTGACTCCCTGGCGGCCGGCAGCGGTCGCCCCCGACTCTTTCTTTTCCGACTGTCACCCGGCGGCCCCTGAAGCCTGCCGGGCGCTTCGCCATGGGCTTTACTGAGAGAGACGAAAGCGCTTTGGATGGTCGTTGCAGCCAGTGATTTCGGGCATGACCGAGCGGTCGGTTCGGATGCTTGACAAGGGATTGGCGTAAACGTATGTTTCAAACGCCTGTTTGAGAGTCGGGACGCATGAGTGCGTCCGGCAAGGCGACCGGGAGCGATCCCGCACTGCGACCGCAGACTCTGGACATCCGTCCGGTCGCCGATTAACCAGAACCCTTCGTAGAGGTTGACTGCTATGCCTGATTACAAGGCCCCCTTGCGTGATATCCGTTTCGTTCGCGACGAGCTGCTGGGCTACGAAGCGCACTACCAGAGCCTGCCGGGCGCCGAAGACGCGACTCCCGACATGGTCAACGCCATCCTCGAGGAAGGTGCGAAGTTCTGCGAACAGGTGATCGCTCCGCTGAACCGCGTTGGCGACCTGGAAGGCTGCACCTGGAGCGCCGACGGCGTGAAGACCCCGACTGGCTTCAAGGAGGCCTACCAGCAGTTCGTCGAAGGCGGCTGGCCGAGCCTGGCCCATGACGTCGAGCACGGCGGCCAGGGTCTGCCGGAATCCCTCGGGCTGGCCATCAGCGAGATGGTCGGCCAGGCCAACTGGTCCTGGGGCATGTACCCGGGCCTGTCCCACGGCGCCATGAACACCCTGCATGCCCACGGCACCGCCGAGCAGCAGGCGACCTACCTGACCAAGCTGGTCTCCGGCGAGTGGACCGGCACCATGTGCCTGACCGAGCCGCACTGCGGCACCGACCTGGGCATGCTGCGCACCAAGGCCGAGCCGCAGGCCGACGGCAGCTACAAGGTCACCGGCACCAAGATCTTCATCTCCGCCGGCGAGCACGACATGGCCGACAACATCGTCCATATCGTCCTGGCCCGCCTGCCCGACGCCCCGCAGGGCACCAAGGGCATCTCGCTGTTCATCGTGCCGAAGTTCCTGCCCAACGCCGAAGGCAACGCCGGCGAGCGCAACGCGGTTTCCTGCGGCTCCATCGAGCACAAGATGGGTATCCACGGCAACGCCACCTGCGTGATGAACTTCGACGCCGCCACTGGCTTCCTGATCGGCCCGCCGAACAAGGGCCTGAACTGCATGTTCACCTTCATGAACACCGCTCGCCTGGGTACCGCGCTGCAAGGCCTGGCCCACGCCGAAGTCGGTTTCCAGGGCGGCATCGCCTATGCTCGCGAGCGTCTGCAGATGCGCTCGCTGACCGGTCCGAAGGCGCCCGAGAAGCCCGCCGACCCGATCATCGTGCATCCTGACGTGCGCCGCATGCTGCTGACCATGAAGGCCTTCGCCGAAGGCAATCGCGCGATGCTGTACTTCGCCGCCAAGCAGGTCGACATCGTCCAGCGCAGCCAGGACGAAGAGCAGAAGAAAGCTGCCGACTCGATGCTGGCCTTCCTCACGCCGATCGCCAAGGCGTTCATGACCGAAGTCGGCTTCGAATCCGCCAACCACGGCGTGCAGATCTTCGGCGGCCACGGTTTCATCGCCGAGCACGGCATGGAGCAGAACGTCCGCGACAGCCGCATCTCGATGCTGTACGAAGGCACCACCGGCGTTCAGGCCCTCGACCTGCTGGGCCGCAAGGTGCTGATGACCCAGGGCGAGGCGCTGAAGGGCTTCACCAAGATCGTGCACAAGTTCTGCCAGGCCAACGAAGCCAACGAAGCCGTCAAGGAATTCGTCGCTCCGCTGGCACAGCTGAACAAGGAGTGGGGCGACCTGACCATGAAGGTCGGCATGGCCGCCATGAAGGATCGCGAGGAAGTCGGCGCCGCTTCGGTGGACTACCTGATGTACTCCGGCTACGCCTGCCTGGCCTACTTCTGGGCCGACATGGCGCGCCTGGCCGCCGAGAAGCTGGCCGCCGGCACCGGCGAGGAAGCCTTCTACAAGGCCAAGCTGCAGACCGCGCGCTTCTACTTCCAGCGCATCCTGCCGCGTACCCGCGCCCACGTCGCCGCCATGCTGTCCGGCGCCAACAACCTGATGGAGATGGCCGAGGAAGATTTCGCCCTCGGTTACTGATGGCACGGGCCGCTGGCGGCCCGTTCCCCAGGTGAGAAAGAGCCCGCCCTTCGGCGGGCTTTTTCATGCCTGCGATCCGCTGCATCCTGGCCTTCCGACCTCGGGGTTATGGCGTTGCATTCAGCGTCCGCAGCGTGATTGTAGGCGCCCGCCCGGCGCAGTAGCTTCGAGGGATTCGCGCCTGTGGGGCGCCCCTGCCGAGGAGAACAGAGATGCCGGAATACAAGGCTCCGCTGCGCGACATGCGCTTCCTGATCGATGAGGTATTCGACTTCCATGGGCGCTACCAGGCGCTCGGCGCCAGCGACGCGACCCCGGACATGGTGGCGGCGATCCTCGATGAAGGGTCGAAATTCTGCGAACAGGTTCTGGCGCCGCTGAACCGCTCCGGCGACGAAGAGGGCTGCCACTTCGACAACGGCGTGGTGACCACGCCCAAGGGTTTCAAGGAAGCCTATGCACAGTACGTCGAGGGTGGCTGGAACGGTGTCGCCAGCGATCCCGCGTACGGCGGCCAGGGCCTGCCGCACTCGCTGGGTCTGCTGCTCAGCGAGATGATCGGCTCCAGCAACGTCTCCTGGGGCATGTACCCGGGCCTGACCCGCGGCGCCATGTCGGCGATCCACGCCCACGGCAGCCAGGCGCAGAAGGACCTCTACCTGGCGCGGATGACCGCCGGCACCTGGACCGGCACCATGTGCCTGACCGAGCCGCACTGCGGCACCGACCTGGGCATCATCAAGACCCGCGCGGTGCCGAACGCCGACGGCAGCCATGCGATCAGCGGGACGAAGATCTTCATCTCCGCCGGCGAGCACGACCTGAGCGAGAACATCGTCCACCTGGTGCTGGCCAAGCTGCCCGATGCGCCGGCCGGGACCAAGGGTATCTCGCTGTTCATCGTGCCGAAGTTCCTTCCCGACGCCGAAGGTAACGTGGGCGCGCGCAATGCGGTCTCCTGTGGCTCCATCGAGCACAAGATGGGGATCAAGGCCTCGGCCACCTGTGTGATGAACTTCGACGGCGCCACCGGCTACCTGATCGGCGAGCCGAACAAGGGCCTGCACTGCATGTTCACCATGATGAACCACGCCCGCCTGGGCACCGGCATGCAGGGCCTGTGCCTTGGCGAGACCAGTTACCAGGGCGCCGTGCGCTACGCCCGGGAGCGCTTGCAGATGCGCTCGCTGACCGGGCCGAAGGCGCCGGACAAGCCGGCCGACCCGATCATCGTGCACCCCGACGTGCGGCGCATGCTGCTGACCATGAAGGCGTTCAACGAGGGCAACCGCGCGCTGGCTTACTTCACCGCCCAGTTGCTCGACACCGAGCACCTGTCGCAGGACGCCGCCGAGCGCGAGCGGGCCGCCGACCTGCTGGCCTTCCTGACACCGATCTGCAAGGCCTTCATGACCGAGACCGGGCAGGAGGTGACCAACCTCGGCATGCAGGTCTACGGCGGCCACGGCTACATCCGCGAGTGGGGCATGGAGCAGTTGGTCCGCGATTGTCGCATCGCACAGATCTACGAAGGCACCAACGGCATCCAGGCCCTCGACCTGCTCGGCCGCAAGGTATTGGGCAGCCAGGGCAAGCTGCTGCGCGGTTTCACCAAACTGGTCCACCAGTTGTGCCAGGCCCAGGCCGAGCATCCGCAACTGAAGGGACAGGTCGCGCAACTGGCGGCGCTGAACGCGCAGTGGGGCGAACTGACCCAGCAGGTGGGCCTGGCGGCGATGAAGAATGCCGACGAAGTGGGCGCCGCCTCGGTGGACTACCTGATGTTCTCCGGCTACGTGACCCTGGCCTATTTCTGGTTGCGCATCGCCCTGGTGGCGCGCGAGAAGCTGGATGCCGGCAGCGGCGAGGCCGCGTTCTACGAAGCCAAGCTGGCCACCGCCGACTTCTACTTCAGTCGCCTGCTGCCGCGCACCGCGGCGCACGCCGCGGCGATCCAGGCCGGCGCGGCGGGCCTGATGAGCCTGTCGGCGGAGCAGTTTTCGCTCTAGCGGTTGCCGGGGCAGGGGCGCGGCGCTTCTTCCCCCCGGTTTCTCCCGCACTCGCCGGGCCCGCCGGACTCCCGGCGAACTCGCTCGAGCCCGCGAAAAGCGGGCTTTTTCATGCCTGTCGCATAGAAGACCGATATAGACTTAATGGTCACGACGTGACGCTACAAGTCCGAAATGTTGGTGGTGTAGACTCGGCCGCGGCACACCTTTCGTGCCTCCATTTTGTTGCCGCTGGCCCCCGGCCGGCGATCGGTACGATCGAGGATTCCCCCACATGGCTGATTACAAAGCTCCGCTGCGCGACATGCGCTTCGTCCTCAATGAGGTGTTCGAGGTCTCCCGGCTCTGGGCGCAACTGCCGGCGCTGGCCGAAGTGGTCGACGCCGAGACCGCCGCGGCGATCCTCGAAGAGGCCGGCAAGGTCACCGCCGGTACCATCGCCCCGCTGAACCGTCCGGGCGACGAGGAAGGCTGCCAGTGGAACGCTGGCGCGGTGAGCACCCCGGCCGGCTTCCCCGAGGCCTACCGGACCTACGCCGAAGGCGGCTGGGTCGGCGTCGGCGGTGATCCGGCCTACGGCGGCATGGGTATGCCCAAGGTGATCTCGGCGCAGGTCGAGGAACTGGTCAACTCGGCCAACCTGTCGTTCGGCCTGTATCCGATGCTGACCGCCGGCGCCTGCCTGGCGCTCAATGCCCATGCCAGCGACGAACTGAAGGACAAGTACCTGCCGAACATGTACGCCGGTATCTGGGCCGGTTCCATGTGCCTGACCGAGCCGCATGCCGGCACCGACCTGGGTATCATCCGCACCAAGGCTGAGCCGCAGGCCGACGGCTCCTACAAGATCAGCGGGACCAAGATCTTCATCACCGGCGGCGAGCATGACCTGACCGAGAACATCATCCACCTGGTGCTGGCCAAGCTGCCCGACGCCCCGGCCGGGCCGAAGGGCATCTCGCTGTTCCTGGTGCCGAAGGTGCTGGTCAACGCCGACGGCTCGCTGGGCGAGAAGAACAGCCTGGGTTGCGGCTCCATCGAGCACAAGATGGGGATCAAGG
>NZ_KV828475.1:231703-384451 GCF_001836405.1 Pseudomonas sp. HMSC057H01
CGGCGATGTTCACCATGATGAACTACGAGCGCCTTGGCGTCGGCATCCAGGGCCTGGCCACCGGCGAGCGCTCCTACCAGAGCGCCATCGAGTATGCCCGCGAGCGTATCCAGAGCCGCGCGCCGACCGGCCCGGTAGCCAAGGACAAGGCCGCCGACCCGATCATCGTGCACCCCGACGTGCGCCGCATGCTGCTCACCATGAAGGCGCTGAACGAAGGCGGCCGCGCCTTCTCCAGCTACGTCGCGATGCAGCTGGACACCGCCAAGTACAGCGAAGACGCGGTCACCCGCAAGCGTGCGGAAGAGCTGGTGGCGCTGCTGACCCCGGTGGCCAAGGCATTCCTCACCGACATGGGACTGGAAACCACTATCCATGGCCAGCAGATCTTCGGCGGCCACGGCTTCATCCGCGAATGGGGCCAGGAGCAACTGGTGCGCGACTGTCGCATCACGCAGATCTACGAAGGCACCAACGGCATTCAGGCGCTCGACTTGGTGGGACGTAAGGTGATCGGCAGCGGCGGCGCCTTCTCCCGTCACTTCACCGACGAGATCAAGGCCTTCGTCGCTTCCGCCGACGAGGCCCTGGGCGAGTTCAGCAAGCCGCTGGCGGCCGCCGTGGAGAACCTGGAAGAGCTGACCGCCTGGCTGCTCGACCGCGCCAAGGGCAACCCCAACGAGATCGGCGCGGCGTCGGTCGAATACCTGCATGTGTTCGGCTACACCGCCTATGCCTACATGTGGGCATTGATGGCGCGCACCGCGCTGGCCAAGCAGGGCGAGGACGACTTCTACGCCAGCAAGCTGGGTACCGCGCGCTTCTACTTCGCCCGCCTGCTGCCGCGCATCCATTCCCTGAGCGCCTCCGTGCGCGCCGGCAGCGAGTCGCTGTACCTGCTGGACGCCGAGCAGTTCTGAGGCCTGGCGCCTGAGACGGAAAGCCCCGCGATGCGGGGCTTTTTTCTGGGCGCCGGGGGCTCGGCGCGCGGGACGGGTGGGGGTGGATATCCGCTTGCGGCTATCCGCCATTCCCAGGGTTTTCTCGGGGCCGTGATGGGACAGGGTGATCGGCGGATAACGCCGTTGGCGTTATGCCCTAGGGCTCCTCGCGCAGGGTGGGCGGTAGGGCGAATAACCGCTTGCGGTTATCCGCCATTCCCGTGGTTTTTCTCGTGCCGTGAGGAGACAGGGTTGTCGCGGTCCGTCGCGGAGGATACGGGGATATCCGTTGATGGCGTCTCGCCCGAGCCTCAGTGCGAGGTTCCCTCCGCATAGCCGATCTTGTTGCCGACGTTGTACTTGCCCGACGGCTTGTTCATCGGCAGTCGCTTCACTTCCTCCAGGCTGTGCGCGTCGTAGACCACCAGCGCGCCGTCGCGGTCCCAGACGCTGAGCAGGGCGTAGCGGCCGTCGCGGGTGAACTCGACGTGGCCGGCCACCTTGCCCGGGCTGGGGCGCAGGCGATGGGCGATTTCCAGGGTCTGCTTGTCGATCAGCAGGATCTCGTCGTGTTTCTTGCCAAGGAAGGTATCGGTCCAGGCGTAGGGCGAGTCGGCATGGCTGCGCATGAAGAAGCCGGGGCCGTCGGTGACGATTTCCTTCAACGGCTTCCAGTTTTGCAGGTCGATCACCGAGATCACCCCGCGGCTGATGTTCGGCGTGGCGAACACCCAGCGCCCGTCGCGCTTCCAGTAGATGCCCGAGCCGAGGTGCGGCATGCCCGACAGCGGGATCGAGGCGACCCGCGCGCCGCTGTCCAGCTCGATCACCTCGCCGCCCCTGGCCTGCCGCGAGCTGCCCAGCAGGTAGCGGTAGTCGGGGCTGAAGGAGAAGTCGTCGAGGTAGTCGGCCACCGCCAACCGTTTCGGCGCGACCGGCTTGCCGTTGGCATAGGGCAGCTCCCACAGCTCGTGGACGTCCTTCAGGGCGACCACGAAGCTGTGCCGCGGCGGTGCCGTGTATACCGCGCTGACCCGCGAGGCCTGGCCCTGGGCGTCGGCCGCCGGGATGACCTGCACCAGGGACAGGTCGCGGGCGTCCAGCAGCACCAGGTTGCCGGGCAGGTAGTTGCCCACCAGGACCCAGCGCCCGTCGTCGCTGACCGCCAGGTTGCGCGTGTTGAGGCCGGCGCGGACCTCGGCGACCACCTTCAGGTTGTACAGGTCGTAGAGGGTCACCCAGCCGTCGCGCGAGGCGAAGTACACCAGGCGCCCGTCCGGGGAGAACTTCGGACCACCGTGCAGGGCGTAGCGCGATGGGAAGCGGGCGATGGGCTCGAAGCGATCGCCGTCGAGGATGGTCACGTGGTGGTCGCCGGATTCCACAACCACGAACAGGTTCAGTGGGTCGGCCTCGAAGCGCGGCCTGGACGGCAGGGTGGCGAGGGGATGCGGCTGAACCTGGCTGGCCCGGATGTTCTCGGCGCTCCACTGCGGTTCGCGCGGCGGCGCCTGGTAGAGATAGGCGACCAGGGCGTCCGCCGCGGCGTCGTCCAATTGACCGGCAAAGCCGGCCATCTGGGTTGCCGGGCGTCCGTGCAGGATCACCTCGCGGGCCTGCGCCGGCTTCAGCCGCGAAAGGCTTTCCGGGAGCAGGGTCGGGCCGCTGCCGCCGAGCCGCCCGGCGCCGTGGCAGGCCTGGCAGTGCTGGCGGTAGAGCGCTTCCCCCGGCGCTTCGCCGGCCTGTGCGAGGGCGCCGAGGAGCAGGCCGAGGGCGAGGCCGATCAGGCGCATGCGACGGCCTCGCGGCTGACCGGCGAGCCGGCGCCCAGGTATGACGGATGCGCCATCGCGCGCTCGGCGAAGAGCGCCACCACCTGGCCGACGACGATCAGCGTCGGCGGCTTCAACTGGTAGCGCCGCGCCAGCGCCGGCAGCTCGGAAAGGGCGCCGCGGGTCACCTGCTGGCCCGCCTGGGTGCCCTGGCTGACCAGCGCCGCCGGGGTGTCGCTGGCGAGGCCGTGCTCGACCAGGCGCGCGGCGATCTCGGCGAGGTTGCCCAGGCCCATGTAGAACACCAGGGTCTGCTTGCCGCGCGCCAGGCCGGCCCAGTCGAGGTCGAGGCGGCCGTCGTTCTGCAGGTGGCCGGTGACGAAGGTGCAGGACTGGGCGAGGTCGCGGTGGGTCAGCGGGATGCCGGCGTAGGTACTGCAACCGGAGGCGGCGGTGACGCCGGGGACCACCTGGCAGTCGACGCCGGCCTCGAGCAGGCGCTCCAGCTCCTCGGCGCCGCGACCGAAGATGAACGGGTCGCCGCCTTTCAGGCGGACCACCCGGCGTTGCTGCCGGGCCAGGCGCACCAGCAGCTCGTTGATTTCTTCCTGCGGCAGGCTGTGGTGGCCGCAGCGCTTGCCGACGTAGATGCGCTGGCAGCTTTCCGGCAGAAGGGCGATCAGCTCGCGGGCGACCAGGCGGTCGTAGACCACCACCTCGGCCTGTTGCAGCAGGGCCCAGGCGCGCAGGGTGAGCAGGCCCGGATCGCCGGGGCCGGCGCCGACCAGGGCGACGCTGCCGGCAGGGAAATCGACATCGAGGAGGGACGGCGGAATCACGGTAGTGTTCATGAGGCTTTCCTTAGACGGCGTGCAGCGCGATGCGCTCGAGGCCGATTTCCTGATCGCTGAGGTAGCAGCCGGGGTCTTCGCCCCAGAGTTCTCCGCCGGCCCAGGCGCGGGTGCGGGTGTTGCCGTTGCAGATGTCCAGCCAGCGGCATTGGCTGCAGCGCCCGACCACCGGTCGCGGGCGCTGGCGCAGTTGCAGGAGCAGCGGGTCGGGGCGCTCGAACCAGAAGTCGGCGAAGCGCTGATGGCGGATGTTGCCGACGCTGTGGTGCCACCAGTAGCTGTCCGGATGCACCTCGCCGGTGTTGTCGATGTTGGCGATGCCCTCGCCCGAGGCGTTGCCGCCCCAGTCCAGCAGCAGCTCGCAGAGACGCGCCAATTGCTGCGGGCGGCGGCGCTTGAGCCAGTCGAGGAGAAGGATCGCGTCGGCGTCGTTGTTGCCGGTGACGAAGTCGCTGTCGCGCCCCTGCCGGATGTCCTCGTCGGCCCGTTCGAAGAGCAGCGCGAGGGCCTCGCGGGTGCGCCGGTGGTGGGCGTCGAGGGCGCGGCTGCGGCGGCCGCGGCCACTGTAGTTGAGGTGCGAGAGGTAGAACTTCTGCACGTCGAGTTCGCGCATCAGGTCGAGCAGTGCCGGTAGTTGCGCGGCGTTCTCCTCGGTCAGGGTGGTGCGCATGCCGACGCGGATATCCGCCTCGCGGCACAGGCGCATGGCCGCCAGCGCGGCGTCGAAGCTGCCCTGCTTCTGGCGGAAGCGGTCGTGGGTCTCGCGCAGGCCGTCGAGGCTGATGCCGACGTAGTCGAAGCGGGCCTCGGCGACGCGCTGGATGTTGCCTTCGTCGATCAGCGTACCGTTGCTCGACAGCGCCACGAACATCCCGGCCTGGCGCGCATGGGCGGCGATCTCGAAGAGGTCCGGGTGCATCAGCGGTTCGCCGCCGGAGAGGATCAGCACGCGCACTCCGGCGGCGCGCAGGTCGTCGATGCCGCGAAGGATTTCCGCGGTCTCCAGCTCGCCACGGAAGTCGCTGTCGGCGGAGGTGGAGTAACAGTGCTTGCAGGTCAGGTTGCAGCGCCGCAGCAGGTTCCAGATCACCACCGGGGCGCGCCTGCCGCCGGCGCGGCGCGGCGCCGGCGCGTCCTCGGCGAGGCTGCGCAGGTAATGGCTGATCCTCAGCATGGACGTTCCTCCTTCTGCGCCAGGCGCAGGCCGGTCTTCTTCAGGATGCGGCTGCTCACCAGCATCTCGTCGGCGCGACAGTCCTCGCCGAGCAGCAGGCGGATCTGCTGGCGGTAGCCTTCGATCTCCGCTTCGCTGCGGCCGTGGACCATGGCGAACAGGTTGTAGCGCCACTGCGGCAGATGGCGCGGGCGCCGGTAGCAATGGCTGACGAAGGACAGCCCGCCGACCAGCCGGCCGAGGCGTTCGATGCGTTCGTCGGCGACGTCCCAGACGGTCATGCCGTTGTGCCGGTAGCCAAGGCGATAGTGGTTGGGCACCGCAGCGATGCGCCGGATCACCCCGGCGTCGCGCAGGCGCTTCAGCAGCGCCAGGGTCTCCGCCTCGCTCAGCCGCAGTTGCGCGGCGATCCACGCCCAAGGGTCGGCGACCAGCGGCAGGCCGGCCTGGGTCAGTTCGATCAGGCGGCGGGCGAGCAGGGCGTCAGAGGGGGAAATGCAGGCCGACATGGTAGGTCGCCTCCTTGGGCAGGTCGAGTACCGCCAGCCCGCTCTCGCGCTCCAGCCGTGCAAGGGTCTCGGCGACCTCCGCCGGGCTGTCGCAGGCGACCACCAGCCACATGTTCAGGGCGTGCTCGCGACGGTAGTTGTGGGCGACCTGCGGCCAGCCGGCGAGCAGCGCGGCGATCTCTTCGAAACGCGCCTCCGGCACGCTCATGGCGGCCAGGGTGAAGGCACCGCCGAGGGGCTCGATATCGAACAGCGGACCGAAGCGGGTCAGGGTGCCGTCGTCGAGCAGGTCGTCGAGGCGGCGCAGGATGTCTTCCTCGCGGCAATCCAGCTCGGCGGCGAGCAGCGCGTAGGGATGCGGCTCCAGCGGCAGGCCGTGTTGCAGGCGGTTCAGCAGGCGCCGGTCGAACTCATCCATGGCGGCGCTCCAGGTCGGCCGGCGGCGCGGTGTAGCGGCCGCCGCACTGCTTGTAGGCGCGCAGGCTGAACAGCCAGCGGTGCGGTGTCTGGCGCAGGGCGTGGCGCTCCAGCAGGGCCTCGATCTGGCGTTCCACTTCGCCGCGCTCGCGGCCGTGGATCATGCAAAACAGGTTGTATGGCCACATCGGCAGGCGACGCGGGCGGCGGTAACAGAGCGAGACGATCGTTTCGTGGGCGAGGGCGCGGCCGACGACGTCGACCTCCGCGTCGGCGACGTCCAGCACCAGCATGGCGTTGGCGGTATAGCCCAGGGCGCGGTGGTGGAGGATCACTCCGAAGCGGCGGAACAGGCCGTCTTCGTCCCAGCGGCGGACCTGTTCCAGCACTTCGTCTTCGCCGGCGCCGATGCGTTCGGCGAGCACCCGGTAGGGCCGGCTGGCCAGCGGCAGGCCCTGTTCCAGCAGGTAGCGCAGGTGTTGCCGCTGCGGCGCGGCGAGGGGTTCGACGGGGTTCATCGGCTGGCCTCCAGGGGAAACGCGAGGTCGATGCAGTAGGCTTCCTGCATCGGCAGGTCGAGGGGTTGCAGGCCGGTGTCGGCGGCGATCTCCGCCAGTACCCGGTCGAGTTGCGCGCGGTCGCCGGCGGTGAGCACGAACCACAGGTTGTAGCGGTGTTCGCGCTGGTAGTTGTGGTTGACCTCGGCGTACTGGCTGATGCGCTCGGCGACCCGTTGCAGACGCTCCTCGGGCACCGCCAGGGCAGCCAGGGTGCTGGCCCCGGCGCGTTGGTGGCGGAGCACCGGGCCGACCCGCGACAACGCGCCGTCGGCTTCCAGGCGACGCAGCCGTTCGAGCACCTCGGCTTCGCTGCAACCCAGGGTCTCGGCCATCCGCCGATAGGGTTCCGCGCAGATCGGCAGGCCTTTCTGGTAGCGGGCGAGGAGGCGGCGGGAGAGGTCGTCCATGGTGCCTCCTAGAGTCCGATGTGCTGGGCGCGGTGGCTGAAGAAGATGCCGCTCGGGCTGCGGGCCGGAAGGCTGCCGATGCGCTTCAGGCGGTACGGGTCCCAGACCTGCAACTGGTCGGCGTCGCGCACCGAGATCCAGACCTGGTCGCCGCGCCCGCTGAATTCCATGTGCAGTACGCCGGGGCCAGGGCGCAGGGTTTCGATCACTTCGTGGGTCTCGCTGTCGATGACCTGCACCTTGTCGTTGTCCGGGTAGGCGAAGTTGACCCAGATCTGCCGGTCGTCCGGTCGAGTCATGACGAACACCGGCTGGCCGGCGACGTCGATGGCGTCGGTCTGCTTCCAGTCGCGCGCGTCGAGCACCAGCACCTGGTGATGGCCGACCGCCGGGACGAAGGCCTGGTCGCTGGCGATGGTCCAGCCCTCCAGGTGCGGCATCTTGTACACCGGCAGCTTGCGTTGGCCGCGGCCGTAGTCGCCGAGTACGCGCCTGACGCCGCGCTCCGGGTGCCAGAGGTCGAGCTGGGCCATGCCGTCCTCGCCGAACAGCCCGGCCATGTAGTAGCGCCCGTCGGGACTGATGAGGGCGTCGTAGGGTTGCTTGCCGATATCGCGGAAGCGGGTCAGGTGCGGCGTGTCGCCCTGGCTGAAGTCGGCGATCCAGATCTCGCCGCTGTCGAACAGGCTGAACACGAAGCGCTGCCCGGGCGCGTCGACCAGGCCGACCACCCGGGAGTTCCTGTCCTGGCCGGGGAGGCGGGTGGCGGGAATCTCGGCGACCAGCTCCAGGGTGCGGCTGTCGAACACCTTGACCCCGCCCGGCTCGTAGTTGGATACCGCGACCAGCCGACCGTCCTGGCTGATCGCTCCGCCGATGCTGTTGCCGCCCTGGATCAGGCGCTTGTCGATGCGCTGGGCCAGCAGGTCGAGCTTGGTCAGGCCGCCGTCGCGACCGAATACGTAGGCGTAGCGCTGGTCGCGGGAGAACACCAGGGAGGCGTGGGACAGGTCGCCGAGGCCTTCGACCCGCGCCAGCGAGGTCTTCGCCGTGCCGTCGAGGATCTGCACGCTGCCGTCGGCGCGTTCGATCAGCACGCCGAGGTCGCCGCTGCCGCGCAAGGGCGGCTGCTGGCTACAGCCGGCGAGCAGGGCGAGGAAAAGCGGCGCGAGGGGACGCAGGTTCATGGGGCGATCTCTCCTTCGATCAGGCGGTCCACCAGCCAGCCGGCGTCGTCTTCGCTGAGCAGGCCGGCCCAGGGGGGCATCGGGGTTTGCGGACGGCCCATGAGCACGGTGGCGACCAGCGATTCGCGCGGCTTGCCGCGCAGGGCCTCGGGGGTCAGCGCCGGGCCGAGGCCGCCGGTCAGGCGCAGGCCGTGGCAGGAGCCGCAGTCCTGCAACAGCAGGTGACGCAACTGGGCCTGGCGACGGGCATCGGGATGCTCGTCGGCCAGGCCCGGAAGAGGACAGGCGAACGTCAGCGCGAGGGCCAGCCACAAGGCGTGGCTGGCGGCGCGCCGGAAGTCCGGAGGGGCGTTCATTTCTGCGACAGGACCCACTTCGCCAGGGTCTGCGCCTCGTCGTCGCTGACCGCGTTCGGCGGCATCGGGATCGGGCCCCAGACGCCCTGGCTGCCGTTCTTGATCCGCTGCGCGAGTTCCGCTTCGGCGCCGGCCTGGCCGGCGAACTTGGCGGCGACGTCCTTGTAGGCCGGGCCGACCATCTTGGTGTCGATGGCATGGCAGGCCACGCAGCCCTTGTTCTTGAACAGCACTTCGGGGTCTTCGGCCCAGGCGCCCTGGGCGAGCAGGGTGCCGGTGGCGAGCAGCGAAAGCAGTGCGTACGGTTTCATCACGGTTCCTCGTAGGGGGGAGCGCGCGGGGCGTGCCCCGCACGCGGGTCTCAGTACACGTCGTGCTGGGTGTTGTAGACGTTGAACTTGCCGGTCGGGGTGATCAGCCGCGGGTCCTTGACCACGGCCTTGAGCTTCAGGGTCTTGTCGTCCACCACCACCAGCGCGGAGCTGTCGTTCTTGCCGTTCCACACCGAGAACCAGACTTCATCGCCGCGCTTGTTGTACTCGGGCTGCACCACCCGCTTGGCGCCTTCGCCGAGATCGGCCCATTCGGCGATCGGCAGCACCTGGTACTTGGCGTCGAGGTTCTTCAGGTCGAACACCGCGACGCTCTGGCTGATCCTGGCGTCGGGGTTGAAGGTGGTGTCGACGTAGAGGTGCGAGGACTTCGGATGGGTCTTGATGAACAGCGAGCCGCCGCCCTGGCCCTGTAGCTCGGCGACTTTCTTCCAGGCGTACTGCGGATGGTTCTTCGGATCGGTGCCGATCAGCGAGATGCTGCCGTCGCCCAGGTGGCTGGTGCTCCACACCGGGCCGTACTTGGGATGCACGAAGTTGGCGCCACGCCCCGGGTGCGGGGTCTTGCCGACGTCGACCAGGGCCGACAGGCGACGGTCCTTGGAGTCGATCACGGCAACCTTGTTGGAGTTGTTGGCGGCGGTCATGAAGTAGCGGTGGCTGCTGTCCCAGCCGCCGTCGTGGAGGAACGGCGCCGCACCGATGCTGGTGACGGTGAGGTTGTCGATATCCTTGTAGTTGACCAGCAGGACCTTGCCGGTCTCCTTCACGTTGACGATGAACTCGGGGTGCTCGTGGGAGGCGATGATCGCCGCCACGCGCGGTTCCGGGTGGTAGGTCTGGGTGTCTACGGTCATGCCGCGGGTGGAGACGATCTGCTTCGGCTCCAGGGTCTCGCCGTCCATGATCGCGAACTGCGGCGGCCAGTAGGCGCCGGCGATGGTGTAGCGGTCCTCGTAGCCCTTGAACTTGGAGCTTTCCACCGAGCGCGCCTCGATGCCGATCTTGATCTCGGCGACCTTGGTCGGCTCCTTGGCCCACAGGTCGATCATGTCGATCCGCGCGTCGCGGCCGATCACCAGCAGATAGCGGCCGGAAGCGGACATCCGCGAGATATGCACGGCATAGCCGGTATCGATGACCTTGACGATCTTCTTGCTGTCGCCGTCGACCAGGGCGATCTGCCCGGCGTCGCGCAGGGTCACCGAGAACAGGTTGGGCAGGTCGAGGTCGTTGAGCTGTTTCTTCGGCCGGTCCTCCGGCTTCACCAGCACCTTCCACGATTCGCGCATCTCCGGCATGCCCCACTCCGGCGGTTGCGGCGGGGTGTGCTGGATGTACTTGGCCATCAGGGTGATCTGGTCCTTGCTCAGCTCGCCGGAGCTGCCCCAGTTCGGCATGCCCAGCGGGGTGCCGTAGGTGATCAGCGCTTCCAGGTATTGCTGGCCGCGTTGCTGGGTGATGTCCGGGGTCAGCGGCTTGCCGGTGGCGCCCTTGCGCAGGACGCCGTGGCAACCGGCGCAGCGTTGGAAGTAGATCTGCTTGGCCTCGTTGAACTCGCTTTCACTCATGTCGGGGGCACCGTTGGTGCGCACCACGTGAGTGGGATCGACGGCGGAAGCGGCACCCTGGTATTGCTCGGCGGCTTTCATGTCGTCCTTGGCGTGAGCGGTGGCCAGGCCCAGCAGCGTCAGCGAGGCGAGCAAGGTGCCCACCAGTGGCTTGCCAAATGGCATGGTCTATCTCCTCAGGAGCCCTGCGAGGCGCTCCCTTAGCAGTGTTTTGGGGGTGGCTGCGTCGGGAACTCCCGGGAATTCATGGCGCGAAAGGATCATAGAAAGCAGGGTCTTTACCCTTGCTTGACCGGAATCAAGATTGCGTTGCTTTGCGCTTGTGGCACCTTCCAACTGTGAATAGCGTGCGGTCCTAATCCCTAGCGCAGGAGTAGGACATGCGGGACGCGACACCCTTCTACGAGGCCACCGGCCATGAGATCGAAGTCTTCGAGCGCGCCTGGCGGCACGGCCTGCCGGTATTGCTCAAGGGCCCCACCGGTTGCGGCAAGACCCGCTTCGTCCAGTACATGGCGCGGCGCCTGGAACTGCCGCTGTACAGCGTCGCCTGCCACGACGACCTGGGCGCCGCCGACCTGCTCGGCCGCCATCTGATCGGCGCCGACGGCACCTGGTGGCAGGACGGCCCGCTGACCCGCGCGGTGCGCGAAGGCGGTATCTGCTACCTGGACGAAGTGGTGGAGGCGCGCCAGGACACCACGGTCGCCATCCACCCGCTGGCCGACGACCGCCGCGAGCTGTACCTGGAGCGCACCGGCGAGACGTTGCAGGCGCCGCCTTCGTTCATGCTGGTGGTGTCCTACAACCCCGGCTACCAGAACCTGCTCAAGGGCCTGAAGCCCAGCACCCGGCAGCGTTTCGTCGCGTTGCGCTTCGACTACCCGGCGGCGCAGCACGAGGCACGCATCCTGGTCGGCGAGAGCGGTTGTGCCGAGGCCCTGGCGCAGCGCCTGGTGCAGTTGGGCCAGGCGCTGCGGCGGCTGGAGCAGCACGACCTGGAGGAAGTCGCCTCGACCCGCCTGCTGATCTTCGCCGCGCGCCTCATCGGCGACGGCATGGACCCGCGCGAGGCGTGCCGGGTGGCGCTGGCCGAACCGCTCTCGGACGACCCGGCGACGGTGGCGGCGCTGATGGACATCGTCGATCTCCATGTCGCCTGATACCGTCGAGCGGCGCCTGCCCGGCGACCTGGCGATGTGGTTCTTCATCCTCGCCGAACTCAGCGTGTTCAGCCTGCTGCTGCTGGCGTTCGCCGGCGCCCAGGCCTGGCAGCCGGAGCTGTTCCGTGCCGGCCGGGAGCAACTGGATAGCCGCTGGGGCCTGTTGCTGACCGTGGCCCTGCTCAGCTCCGGCTGGCTCGCCGCGCTGGCGGTGCATGCGGTGCGCCGCGGACGGCCGCGCCAGGCGAGCGGCTGGTTGCTGGCGGCGCTGCTGCTGGCGCTGGTCTACGTCGGCCTGAAGCTGCACGAGTACGGGCGGCTCGCCGATCTCGGCCTGGACATCGAGCACGACACTTTCTTCACCCTCTACTGGTGCCTGACCGGCTTCCATTTCCTCCACGTCCTGCTCGGCCTGCTGATCCTCGGCTGGCTGGCGCAGGCCTGCTGGCGCCGGTGTTATACGCCGCAGGCTTGCTCGGGACTGGAGTCGGGAGTGCTCTACTGGCACATGGTCGACCTGGTCTGGGTGCTGCTGTTCCCGCTGGTCTACGTCCTGCAATGAGGTGCCGATGCGAACCCTGACCCTCTGCTGGCTGGCGTTGCTGGCGCTGGCCGTGGCCGGTGTGCTGCTGGGCGGCGCCGGCGACTCTCCCTGGCTGCTGGCGGCGGTGCTGGCCTGCGCGGTGGCCAAGGGCTGGCTGATCGGCGAGCGCTTCATGGAGCTGGCCCATGCCCCGGCGCTATGGCGCCGCCTGCTGCTGGCCTGGCCGCTGCTGATGGCCCTGGCGGTGGGCGCTGCGCTGTACCTGGCGCGGATGAATAACTGAGTAAATCGTTCGGGAATCTTGATTGCCATCAAGCGGGTTCGCCGCCGCCGCTTCCTAGAATCGCCGCACCACCCATTCCAGGAGGCCGCATGTCCGAGACCTTTACCAAAGGCATGGCCAGGAACATCTATTTCGGCGGGAGTGTGTTCTTCATCCTGCTGTTCCTGGCCCTGACCTACCACACCGAGAAGACCCTGCCCGAGCGCACCAACGAGGCCGCGATGAGCGCCGCGGTGGTGCGCGGCAAGCTGGTCTGGGAGCAGAACAACTGCGTCGGCTGCCACACCCTGCTCGGCGAGGGCGCCTACTTCGCGCCGGAGCTGGGCAACGTGGTCGGACGCCGTGGCGGCGAGGAGGGCTTCAACACCTTCCTCCAGGCCTGGATGAAGATCCAGCCGCTGAACGTGCCGGGCCGCCGCGCCATGCCGCAGTTCCATCTCAGCGAGGGCCAGGTCGACGACCTGGCCGAGTTCCTCAAGTGGAGCTCGAAGATCGATACCAACCAATGGCCGCCGAACAAGGAGGGTTGATGATGTCGCCCAATGGCTCCCTGAAATTCGCCTCGCAGGCGGTCGCCAAACCCTACTTCGTGTTCGCCCTGATCCTCTTCGTCGGGCAGATCCTGTTCGGCCTGATCATGGGCCTGCAGTACGTGGTCGGCGACTTCCTGTTCCCGGCGATCCCCTTCAACGTCGCGCGCATGGTGCACACCAACCTGCTGATCGTCTGGCTGCTGTTCGGCTTCATGGGCGCTGCCTACTACCTGGTGCCGGAGGAGAGCGACTGCGAGCTGTACAGCCCGAAGCTGGCCTGGATCCTGTTCTGGGTATTCGCCGCCGCCGGCGTGCTGACCATCCTCGGCTACCTGCTGGTGCCCTACGCCGGCCTGGCCAGGCTCACCGGCAACGAACTGTGGCCGACCATGGGCCGCGAGTTCCTCGAACAGCCGACCATCAGCAAGGCGGGCATCGTGATCGTCGCCCTGGGCTTCCTGTTCAACGTCGGCATGACCGTGCTGCGCGGGCGCAAGACCGCCATCAGCATGGTCCTGATGACCGGCCTGATCGGCCTCGCCCTGCTGTTCCTGTTCTCCTTCTACAACCCGGAAAACCTCACCCGCGACAAGTTCTACTGGTGGTGGGTGGTGCACCTGTGGGTGGAAGGCGTGTGGGAACTGATCATGGGTGCGATCCTCGCCTTCGTGCTGGTGAAGGTCACCGGGGTCGACCGCGAGGTGATCGAGAAGTGGCTCTACGTGATCATCGCCATGGCGCTGATCAGCGGCATCATCGGCACCGGCCACCACTACTTCTGGATCGGCGTGCCCGGCTACTGGCTGTGGCTCGGCTCGGTATTCTCGGCGCTGGAGCCGCTGCCGTTCTTCGCCATGGTGCTGTTCGCCTTCAACACCATCAACCGCCGCCGCCGCGACTATCCGAACCGCGCGGTCGCGCTGTGGGCCATGGGCACCACAGTGATGGCCTTCCTCGGCGCGGGAGTGTGGGGCTTCATGCATACCCTGGCGCCGGTCAACTACTACACCCACGGCACCCAGCTCACCGCCGCCCACGGCCACATGGCCTTCTATGGCGCCTACGCGATGATCGTGATGACCATCATCTCCTACGCCATGCCGCGCCTGCGCGGGATCGGCGAGGCGATGGACAACCGCTCGCAGGTCCTGGAGATGTGGGGCTTCTGGCTGATGACCGTGGCGATGGTGTTCATCACCCTGTTCCTCTCCGCGGCCGGGGTGCTGCAGGTCTGGCTGCAACGGATGCCGGCGGACGGCGCGGCGATGACCTTCATGGCCACCCAGGACCAGCTGGCGATCTTCTACTGGCTGCGCGAAGGCGCCGGGGTGGTGTTCCTCATCGGCCTGGTCGCCTACCTGCTGAGCTTCCGGCGCGGCAAGGCGGCCGCCTGAGATGGCCTTCGCCGTCGAGCTGGAGGAATGGGTCGGCGCCCACTGGCACCGCTTCATCACCCGCCATGCCAGCGGCGAGTTCGAGGCGGCGCGGGTGACCCTGGAGAGCATGCGGCGTCCGCTCGGCATGCTCTTCCGGGCGCTCGGCGGCGCACCGGGGGTAGCCCTCGAGGCGACCCCGGCGCGCCGCCTGCTGCTACGCCGCACCTGGTTGCAGCGGGTCGCCGGGACCTGCGAGCAGGCCCCGGTGTCCTGGTTCAACGGCGACAGCCTGCGCCTGCCGGAATCCCTCGCGGTCTATCCGCAGGCCGAGCTGAACCGTGAACTGTATCGCTGGCTGGCGCTACTGGCGGCCAGCGCCGGGCCGCTGCGGCACTGGGCCCAGGACAACCAGCGCTGGGCGCGGCAGTTGCTCGATGCCTATCCGGCGCTGCGCCCGCGCTACGCCCGGCTGGTCGCCGCGCATCTGCGCCAGCGCCCGTCGCTGGACGATTGCCCGGCGGCAGACGCCGAACTGGAAATCGCCCTGCGCCGCGCGCTTGCCGAGCCGGGCAGCGTCGAGCGCTTCCCGCGAGTCGAGCGGGCGCCCTGGCCGGTGCCGCTGTGGCTGTATCCCGGCGAGCGCTGGACGCCTTCCGCCAGCGCGGAGGACGGCGAGGAAGCGGCCGCCGGCGCCGGCAAGCGCCAGGTCGCCCGCAGCGGAGCGCGCAAGCGCGCCGAGCGCGTCGAGGAGCGCGAGAGCGAGCGCAACCTGCTGCTGTTCCGCCTGGAAAGCCTGCTCAGTTGGTCGGAGCACCTGGCCCTGGACCGCTGTAGCGACGACGAGGACGACCCGGACGGCGCGCGCGTCGCCGAAGACCTCGACTACCTGTCGCTGTCGCGCCAGCGCACGCAGAAGGGCGGCGGCCTGCGCCTGGATCTCGACCTGCCGGCCGCCGACTACGATGACCTGCCGCTCGGCCCCGGGCTGAAGCTGCCCGAGTGGGACTATCGGCAGCAGCGCCTGCTGAGCGACCACGTGCTGCTGCAACCGATGCGGCCGCGCGGCGCGACCAGCGCCAGCCTGCCGGCGCACCTGGAGAAGACCGCGCTGCATCTGCGCCGCCAGTTCGCCTGCCTGCGCGACGGTCGCCAACGCCTGCGCCAGCAGCCGCAAGGCGACGAGATCGACCTCGATGCCTGGCTCGACTTCCAGGTCGAGCGGCGGCGCGGCGGTTCCACCCAGCCAGGCCTGTTCCTCGAACAGCGGCCGCGCCGGCGCGACCTCGCCTGCCTGTTGCTGGCGGACCTGTCGATGTCCACCGAAGCCTACCTCGACGACCAGCGGCGAGTGATCGACAGCATCGTCGACAGCCTGCTGCTGTTCGGCGAGGCATTGCAGGCACTGGGCGACCCCTTCGCGCTGTACGGGTTTTCCTCGGTGCGCCGGCAGCAGGTGCGCTGGCAGGTGCTGAAGGACTTCGACGAAGGCTACGGCGGCGAGGTCCGCGGTCGCGTGCTGGCGCTCTCGCCGGGCTACTACACGCGGATGGGCGCGGCGATCCGCCGGGCCAGCCAGGAGCTCGGCGGGCAGCCGCAGAAGCGTCGCCTGCTGTTGCTGTTGAGCGACGGCAAGCCCAACGACCTGGACCGCTACGAGGGCCGCTACGGCATCGAGGACACCCGCCAGGCGGTGATCGAGGCGCGCAGCCAGGGACTGGTGCCGTTCTGCATCACCATCGACAAGGAGGCGGCGGACTACCTGCCCTACCTGTTCGGCGCCGACGGCTTCGCGCTGGTCGAGCGCGCCGGGCAGTTGCCCGAGCGCCTGCTCCAGCTCTATCGGCGCCTGCGCCGCTGAGAGGCCTCAGGGAACATCGCGCGGCAGCCAGAGCATCATGCCCAGGCAGAACAGCGCCAGCCCGACGCAGAACCAGGCGAAGCGCCGCTGCCGGCGACCCTGGAGCTGGCGCTGGGAAGCGCTGGGCAGTGGCATGCCGCACTGTTCGCAGGCGCTTTCCGCGCCTTCGGTTTCATGGAGGCAATACAGGCATTGGCGCATGGGCGTTCTCGCGGGCTCGACCCCGCCAGCTTGCCGGTGGACGGGCCGTGGCGCGCTTGACCGCGATCAAGCGGCGGGGCTGTTCACTCGAAGCACTCCAGGCGTTCGCGGTCGAGGATGCTGATTTCGCGGCCGTCGAGGCGGATGATGCCCTCGTCGCCGAGGCGGTGCATGATCCGCGAGAAGGTTTCCGGCTGGATCGACAGGTGACCGGCCACCAGTTGCTTGGCCACCGGGATTTCCACCCGGCAGTTCTCCCCCGGCGCGTGGGCGGCGAGGGTCAGCAGGTAGCGCACCACGCGGTGGGTGGCGTTCTTCAGGGAAAGCGTCTCGATCTCGTCGATGCGCTGGTGCAGGCGGGTGCTGAGCTTGGCCAGCAGGGCCAGGGCCAACGGGGTGTTGTCCTGCAACTGGCGCAGGTAGGCCTTGTTGGAGAAACGGAACAGCTGGCTGGGCACCACGGCCTGGGCGGTGGCCACGTAGTTCGGGGTGTCCATGAACATCATCGCCTCGGCGAAGGTGTTGCGTTCGTTGGTCACTTCGAGAATCTTCTCCTGGCCTTCCGGGGTCAGCCGGTAGATCTTCACGCAGCCGGAAATCAGGTAGTAGAAGGCGTGCGCCGGCTCGCCCTGGCGGAACACGTAGGCGCCCTTGTCGAGGTTGACCAGGTCGCTGCTGGCGAGCAGTTCCTGGAGCTGGACGGGAGAAAGCGGTTCGAACAGGTGGTGGCTTTGCAGCAACTGCTGGTGGACGCGCTGGAATTCCATGCTGGGAAGGCTCGCGATGATGAGGGGACTGGCCACTGTAGCGGGCCCGGCGCAGATCATCTTGACGCACGGCAAGCTCCCGGCGGCTGGGTGTTGCCGTCGTCCGGCGAGCGGAACTATTACAGCGTGTAAGCCAAGGCTTACAAACGGCGGTGGTTTTGGCTGCTTTCTCCCCCTCGCAGAGATGCGTAATCTTCAAACCGTCAGGACATTGCGCAGGAAGCGCCAAAGACAATACGGAAACTCAGGGAATCCACCATGGATGGTGGCGTAGCACGGATGTCAGGATAGAGGTCTGCAAAACCCCGCCCAAAAGGCGGGGTTTTTTATTGCCCGAGGAAAACCGCGTCGCTCAGACCACGCCTTCCAGCAGCGAGCGCAGCAGCTCGACGCTGGCGTGCTGGCGTTGCGCGTCGCGGTAGACCAGGCCGACCTTCAGCGGGATGCGCGGTTCGCTGAGCGGTTTCCACAGCAGCCGCTGGTTCGAGTGCATCTGCCGTGCCTTGCCCGGTAGAACGGTGGCGAAGCGGGTCTGCGGCAGGCTGTCGAGAATCCCGCTCATGTGGTTCAGTTCCGCCTGCACCCGCGGCCGCCGGCCGATCGCGGCGAGTTGCTCCTGCCAGATCTGGCGCGCGCGGAACTCTTCGCCGAGCAGCAGCATCGGCAACTCCGCGGCCTGGGCCAGGGACACCTTTCTGAACTCCTTCAACGGGTGTTCCTCGGGGATCACCAGCTGCAATTCGTCCTCGTACAGCTCGACGCTGTGCAAGCCCGGCTGGCGCGGCGGCAGGAAGCCGATGCCGATATCCAGGTTGCCGGTGAGCAGGCGCCGCTCGATGTCGATTCCCGACAGTTCGTAGATCTGCACCCGCAGATGCGGCTGCGCGGCGTGCAGGCGTTCGACCATGTACGGCACCAGGCTGGCGTTGACCGTCTGCAGCACGCCGATCGCCAGGCTGCGCGGGGTCTGCCCGCGGAATACGCGCATCGCCTCGCGGGCCCTTTCCAATCCCTCCAGCAGCGGTACCGCATGGTTGTACAGGGTGTGGGCGGCGACGGTCGGCAGCAGGCGCTTGCCGCTGCGCTGGAACAGCGAGACGTCGAGGTTCTGCTCCAACTGGCGGATCTGCTGCGAGAGGGCCGGTTGCGACAGGGCCAGGCGTTCGGCGGCGCGGCCGACGTGGCCTTCCTCGTAGAGCGCGACGAAATAGCGGAGTTGGCGAAAATCCATAAGCTGTTCTTATCGATGAAACTGGAAAATCGAAATGGAGTGGGTCCCGCGTGAGGCACTAGTCTAGCTGCATTGGCGGTACATCGGGTGGTCGCGGAGCAATGGAGCAGATAGTCGTAAACGGTGTTTTCATAGGTAAAGTCGAAGAAACCTGGGGCGGATTGGTCAGCGCGATCGACAAGCTGCCGGTCGAGCAGGAGTTCTGGCTGGGCCACGATGGCCTGCCCGGCGACGAACAGGCTGACATCCGCCACCACGGCGGCCTCGAGCGCGCTCTCCATCACTATCCCGCCGAGCACTACCGCTACTGGCGCAAGCGCCACCCGCTGAACCGCTGGCAACTGCCGGCGTTCGGCGAGAACATCTCGACCTACGGCATCACCGAAGCCGAGGTCTGCATCGGCGACCAGTTCCATTGGGGCGATGCCCTGCTGGAAGTCAGCCAGCCGCGTTCGCCCTGCTATCGCCAGGGCCAGCGCTGGAATCTTCCCGAGCTGCCCGACGAATTGCAGAGCGGCGGCCGCTGCGGCTGGTTCTATCGGGTCCTGCGCAGCGGCATGGTGACTCCCGGGGACGAGCTGAAGCTGGTCCAGCGGCATTACCCTGAACTGACCGTCGCCCGCCTGTTGCAGTGGTATTTCGGCGATCCCCTGGAGCCTCTCGGGTTGCGCCAGATGATGGCCTGCGACGCGCTCTCCCAGCGTTGGCGCAAGACAGCGGCGAAACGCCTGTCCAGCGGCGTGGTGGAAGACTGGGGGCCGCGCCTGCGCGGACCGTCGGATTACCGGGAGCATGCCTCTTGAGCGACTACCTGATCACCCTGAGCCAGTCCGGCCGGCTGTTGGCCAGCATGACGGTGAGCGCCGCGCGCTTTGCCGAGGTGCGCGAGCTGATGCGCCAGCGCTTCCCCGCCGGCGACGGCTTCGAACTGCGCATCGAAACGCGCCGGGAAAGCCGCCGGCTGCTGGAACAGGGGCCGCAGGGCGTGCGCTTGCTGGCGGTGGAGTACATGACCGAGGAACTGAAAGATGGCTGATGCGCTGGATAGCCTGCGCCTGATGCGCACCCAGGAACGGCCCGCGCAGGTGTTCGTCCGTGGCCAGGGCTCGTGGCTGTGGGACAGCGACGGACGCGCCTTCCTCGACTTCACCCAGGGCCTGGCGGTGAACTGCCTCGGCCACAGTCCCAGCGTGCTGGTCCAGGCCCTGGCCCGGCAGGCGCGGGAGCTGGTCAGCGCCGGCCCCGGCCTGCTCAACCGGCCGGTGCTGGCATTGGCGCAGCGCCTGTGCCTGGCGACCGGCAGCGACCAGGCCTACTTCCTCACCAGCGGCGCCGAGGCCAACGAAGCGGCCATCGCCCTGGCGCGCAAGTGGGGCCGCCTGCATCGCGGCGGCGCGCAACGGATCGTCAGCACCGTCAACAGCATCCATGGACGCACCCCGGGCACCCTGACGGCTTGTGGCAAGCCGGCGCAGCATGGCCTGGAGGGATTCGCCAGGGTGCCGTTCAACGACCTCGACGCCATGGCCGCGGCCATCGACGAAGAGACGGTGGCGGTGATGCTGGAGCCGGTGCAGGGCGATGCCGGGGTGATCCCGGCGACCCTCGACTACCTGCGTGGCATCGAGCGGCTGTGCCGGCAGCGTGGCGTCCTGTTGATCCTCGACGAGGTGCAGACCGGCATCGGCCGCTGCGGCGCGCTGCTGGCGGAGGAACTGTACGGGGTACGCGCCGACATCGTTACCCTCGGCAAGGGCCTCGGCGCCGGGGTGCCGCTGTCGGCGCTGCTGGCGCGTGGCAACGCCTGTTGCTTCGAACCGGGCGACCAGCTTGGCACCCACCATGGCAACGCGTTGATGACCGCTGCCGGGCTGGCGGTACTGAATACCGTGCTGGAGCCGGGTTTCCTGGAGCAGGTGCGCGAGCAGGGCACTCACCTGCGCGATGGCCTGGCCCGTGTCGCGCGTCGCTATGGGCATGGTCCGCTGCGCGGCCAGGGACTGTTCTGGGGGCTGCCGCTGATCGGCCAGCGCGCGCCGGCGGTGGTTCGCGCGGCGTTCGGCGAAGGCCTGCTGATCAACGCGCCGCAGCCGCATTGCCTGCGTTTTTCCCCGGCGCTGACGGTGAGCCGGGCCAACGTCGACGAAATGCTGCGGCGACTGGAGCGGGCCCTGGCCCGGGTCGCCAACCGACACGAGGAGGTGGCCTGATGCGCGCCCTGGTATTGCAACACGTTCCCTTCGAAGGCAGCGCGCGGATCGGCGACTGGATCGGCCGCCACTGCGAGCACGAGCACGTCTGCTACCTCTACGCCGACGCCCACCTGCCTGCGCTGGACAGCTTCGACCTGCTGGTGGTGATGGGCGGGCCGATGAGCGTCCACGACGAAGCGCAATATCCCTGGCTGGTGGCGGAGAAGCGTTTGATCCGCGCGGCGCTGGATGCCGGCAAGAAGGTCCTCGGCATCTGCCTCGGCGCGCAGCTGCTGGCCCAGGCGCTGGGGGCTGCGGTACGCCCGGGACGCCAGGCGGAGATCGGCTGGTGGCCGCTGCACAGGTACAGCCAGGCGCTGGGCTCGCCGCTGGGCGAGCGCCTGCCGGAACGGCTGATGGCGTTCCACTGGCACGGCGAGACCTTCGACCTGCCAGCCGGCAGCGTGCCGCTCTATGGTTCGGCTGCCTGCGCCAACCAGGGCTTCATCTGGAACGAGCAGGCTATCGGCCTGCAATGTCACCTGGAAAGCACCGCGGAGAGCATCGAGGCGCTGCTCGATGCCTGCCCGCAGGACCTGCAACGGGAAGGGGCGGTGCAGAGCGCCGGGAGGATCCGCCAGGGTGTCGCGCATTGCCGCGAGGTGGCGCCGGTGCTGTTCCTGTTGCTCGATTACCTGGCGCATCGGCCGGCGGAGATCGCACGCCGGGCCTGATCGCCAGAAAGATTCCTCTGTCCTCGCATGCGCCTCCGGACGTCGTTTTGGTCCTGTGGGGCGCTTTTTTTATTCTAGGCTGCGTGCTTTCCCAACCAGGGCTCCAGTAGTGCCAGGTCGCGACGCAGGCTTTCGGCGAACAGGTGCAGGCGGGTGGGGTTGTCCAGCTCGCCGGGCTGGATGCCGACGAAGGTGAAGGTTTCGTCGTGCTCTCGGGCGGCGACATTGATGCTGACGGTGCCGTCGTAGTGCATCCGGCACTGGCAGTCGTAGCCTTCCAGCGCCTGGTTCAGGCTGCGCTGGATCTCGCCGAGATCGGGGTGCTTGTTCTTGCTCATCGCATCGCTCATGCAAGGGGATGGGGCTTTCTTCTCGTGCAGGGCGAGTCGGGTGGATGCGTCGACGACCTCGGGACCGAGGGGCGGCGTAGCCTCCCGGCCGGCGCGGCGTCTGGGCTTCCCGCCCGGACATTGCTTCCTGTATCGCCAGGGTAGGGGTGCCTCCGCTATCGTTTCGCGATGCAAATGCACTAGCACCGCTAGTGCAATCGTCACGCGTGCGCGGTCAGGGCGGGCGGGCATCCTTGCTGCCCCCGGAAAATCGCTCCATCCAAGAGGAACAGCATGAACGACCAGGTACTGCGTACCCAGACCGACCGCCGCCAGTTGCAGCAGATCATCGCCGGTCTTACCGAAGGGGTGATCCTGATCGAGCCGGACCAGCGCATCCTCTGGGCCAACGAGGCGGCCCTGGCGATGCACGGCGTCGATTCGCTGGAAGGCCTGGGCGCCGATACCGGCGAGTATCGCGAGCGCTTTCGCCTGCGCTACCGCAACAATCATCCGCTGCAGGAGGGCCAGTACCCGGCCGAGCGCCTGGTGGCTGGCGAGTGCTTCAGCGACGTGGTGGTGGAAGTGTTTCCCGCCGCCGACGAGGACACCCGCTGGGTGCACCGCGTGCGCGGGTTGGTGCTGACCACCCCCGAGGACAAGCCAGACTGCCTGGTGCTGATCCTCCACGACGCCACCGAGTGGGCCAGCGCCGAGCAGCGCTTCGAGAAGACCTTCAATGCCAACCCGGCGCCGGCGGTGATCTGCCGGCTCAGCGACTACCGCTACGTGAAGGTCAATGTCGGTTTCCTGGAAATGACCGGCTATGCCCGCGACCAGGTGATCGGCCGTTCGGTGTACGAGCTGGACGTACTCGACCAGGCCGAGCGCCGCGAACTGGCGGTGGAGCGTCTGGGCGCCGGCGAGACCATCCCGCAGATGGAGGCGAGCCTGCGGGTGGCGGAGGGCGGACGCAAGTGCGTGGTGGTCGCCGGGCAGCCGATAGAGGTCGGCGAGGAGGCCTGCATGCTCTTCACCTTCACCGATCTCGAACCGCGGAAGAAGGCCGAGGAGGCCCTGCGCAAGAGCGAGGAGCGCTTCGCCAAGGCCTTCCGCATGGCACCGGTGCCGAGCCTGGTGCTGTGCGGCGACGACCTGCAGGTGCTGGACATCAACCAGGCCTTCAGCGAAACCTTCGGCTACCAGGCCGAGGAACTGCTCGGCGAGTCCACCGTCGCCTGCGGGCTGTGGCAGGACGGCGGCGCCGAGCGCCTGGGCGAGCTGCTGGCGCAGAGCGGCAGCGTGCGCAACGTCCAGCTGCGCCTGCAGCACAAGGATCGCAACGGCCTGGACTGCCTGGTCTCGGCCGAGGCGGTGAGCCTCAACGAGCAGGACTGCGTGCTGGTGGCCTTGCTGGACATCAGCGACCGGCGGCGCACCGAAATGGAGCTGGTGCACGCCATCGAGACGGTGATGCAGGACGCTTCCTGGTTCAGCCGCACCCTGATCGAAAAGCTCGCCAACGTGCGCCGCGCCAACGCGCCGGGCACCGGCGCCGAACTGGCCGACCTGACTGCGCGCGAGCGCGAGGTGTTCGACCTCATCTGCCAGGGCCTGGCGGACAAGGAGATCGCCAAGGAACTGGGCCTGGCGCCGAACACCGTGCGCAACCACGTGGCGACCATCTACGCCAAGCTCGATGTCCACAGCCGTGGCGAGGCCATCGTCTGGGCACGCGAACGCGGATTCGCGCCGGAGCCGCGCAACGGCAACGGGCGCAAATAAACGAAGAGGGTACGAATGCACCAGGGCGGCTGGTGCATTCGTACCTGTCGCCCGCTCCCGTCGGCGCCGACACTGGCGCAGCACGCCCGGCATGCCCCCGCCCGTGGTCGTGCACCTTTTCTCCGCGGCGCGAGCCGCGCCGTCCGCACGTCTGTTCCCCTCGCCAGTTTCGCTCTGGCGGGGGGGCTTCCCGCCTCCTTTCGAATATTTGCCCCTCTGCCTCTGCTGGTGCGCGACGGCATCCTGCCGGCCGTTTGCGAATGCTCGGGACTGGTGTCGTGAAATTTTAAGTGTTATTTTTCATGAAAAATAACCAATATAATTTCACGGGGGTCGCGATGTTCCTGCAATCCAACGAGCATGTCGGCACTTACTACGCCGCCGTCAATCCCGAACTGATCCAGCCGCGCCAGGCCCTGGAGGGTGACCTCGACTGCGAGGTGCTGGTGGTCGGCGCCGGTTTCAGCGGCTTGCACACGGCGCTGCGGCTGGTCGAAGGCGGACGCCAGGTATGCGTCATCGAAGCCAGCCGGATCGCCTGGGCGGCCTCCGGGCGCAACGGCGGGCAGGCGCTGCCCGGCTGGTCCAGCGACCTGCCGCCGCTGGAGGCCGACCTCGGCTACGAAGGCGCACGCCGTCTCTGGGACGGCATGCTCTGGGCGGCCGGCGAGATGCGCGCGTTGCCGCAGCGACATGGCTTCGACTGCGACTACCGGGTCGGCCACCTATGGACGGCGATCCTGCCGCGCCGGGTCGGCCTGCTCTACGACTGGCAGGCCGAGGCCAACCGCCGCTGGGGCTACGAGGGGCTACGCTTCGTGGCGAAGGACGAGTTGCCCGAATGGATCGCCAGCGAGCGCTACCTTGCCGGTCTCTACGATCCCCACGCCGCACACCTGAATCCGCTCAAGCTGGCGTTCGGCCTGGCCGCCGCCATCGAGCGCGCCGGCGGGCGTATCCACGAGCGGACCCGGGCCCTGAGCTATCGCGAGGAGGGCGACGGCTACCGGGTCCGTACCGAGCACGGCGAGATCCGCTGCGCGGCGCTGGTGCTGGCCTGCAACGCCTACATCGACGGGCTGGACAGCGAGCTGTCGCAACGGATGCTGCCGGTGGGCACCTATCAGGTCGCCACTGAGCCGCTCGGCGAGGAACGGGCGAAGTCGTTGCTGCCGCGCAACTGCTGCGTGACCGACAACCAGTTCGTCCTCGACTACTTCCGCCTGACCCCGGACCACCGCCTGCTGTTCGGCGGCGGCTGCACCTACCTGGGCGGCATGCCCAGCGACATCCGCGCCGCCACCCGGCCCTATCTCGAACGGGTGTTCCCGCAGTTGCGCGGGGTGGCGCTGGAATACGCCTGGGGCGGGCATATCGACTGCAGCATGCGGCGCACCCCGGACATCGGCCGGCAGGGCAACCGCTACTGGCTGCAAGGCTACTCCGGCCACGGCGTGCTGCCGAGTCTGGCGGCGGCCAGGGCGGTCAGCGACGCGCTGCTCGGCGACGACGAGACCCTGGCGCTCTACCAGCGTCTGCGCAATCCGAAGTTTCCCGGTGGCCAGCGCTTCGCCGCGCCGCTGGAAGCCCTGGGCAAAGCGTATTACCGTTTGCGCGACCTGTTCTGAGAGGGCCCGGAGCCGAGATGAGCGAAGTAGCCGACGACCTGGCGGAGATCGCCAGCCTGGTGCGCGAATTGCGCAAGCGCAAGGGCATCACCCTGCAGGCGCTGGCCGACGGCATTCGCCGTTCGGTGGGCTTCGTCTCCCAGGTCGAGCGCGGCCTGTCGCGGCCGGCGGTGGACGACCTGGTCGCCATCAGCCAGGTGCTCGGGGTGCCGGCGACCTACTTCTTCTGCTCGCCGAAGACCCAGGCCTCGCCCTGGGTGACCCGTCCGGGCGAGCGTCGGACCCTGGCCTACGCTCGTGGCGCCAGCGACAACCTGGTGTCGCCGCGTCTTGGCGGTGCCTTCTTCATGCTCGAAACCTGCCTTGAAGCGGGTGCCGACAGCGGCGAGCGCGACCTGCTGGACAGCTCGGAGCAGGGCGGCTACGTGCTCGAAGGCGAGCTGACCCTGTGGCTGGAGGACGAGGAGCTGCGCCTGCAGGCCGGCGACGGTTTCCAGATTCCCAGCCATATGCGCAGCCGCTATGCCAACCGCAGCCAGGCGCCGGTCAGGGTGCTCTGGGTATACGCCTGACGAGGCGCGTTACCCTGTCGTTTGCCGGATAGCGGCGAAGACTTCCGGCATCGGCGAGAACCGTCGCCGACCGATGAAAAAAGCCCGAGGCACAGGCCTCGGGCTTTTCGTCACCAGCGTCCGGAGGCGCCGCCGCCGCCGCTGGAGCCGCCGCCACCGCGGAAGATGCCGCCACCGCCGCTGCCGCCTCCCCCACCGCCGCCGCGACTATTGAGGATGGCGCTGAGAATGGCCATCAGCACTTCGCCGGGAAGCAGGAACAGGGCGTAGATGAACAGGGTCGGGGCCAGTACGCCGAGACTGTCGTCCGCCGCGCGGTCGACGTTCTGCCACAGGCCCATGCTCAACAGCCAGGCCAGGCCGGCGACCGCCGCGCTGCAAAGCAGGAAGCGGCCGATGCTGCGCCGCCGCATCCACTGCAACGGCAGCAGGCGTCCGAGCAGGGCCACGGCGAGCAGGACCGCCACATAGACACCGAGGTAGACCGGATTGCCCCAGAGCTGTCCGCTCAGGCCGCTCTTCTTCTTCGGCTCCGGCGGGGCGCTGTCATACACCTCACCCTCGTCGACCGGTGCCGGCAGGGCCCGCGGCGGCGTGGCCTCGGGAACCGCCGGCAAGGCGTCGACGGGAGCGCTGGCGGTAGCGCTGTCCGGGCTCTTCTCGGCATCGATCAGTTGCACCAGGCTGTCCACGCCGGCCTGGATGCCGCCATAGAAGTTGCCCTGGCGGAACTGCGGCGTGATCTGCTCGCTGATGATCCGCCCGGCCTGGACGTCGGTGATGGCCCCTTCCAGGCCGTAGCCGACCTCGATGCGCAGGGTGCGGTCGTTCTTCGCCACCAGCAGCAGGACGCCGTCGTCGACCTTCTTCTGGCCCAGCTTCCATTTCTCGAAGGTACGCACCGCGTACTCCTCGATGGAATCGTCGCCGGTGGTCGGGACCAGCAGCACAGCGAGCTGCGCGCCGCTCTTGGCTTCCAGGGCGGCGAGCTGTTGCTCCAGGTGCTGGCGCTGGTCGCCGGAAAGGGTCGCGGTGAGGTCGGTGACCCGCGCCGTCAGCGCGGGTATCGGTGGCACATCGGCCCAGGCGACCAGGCTGGCGAGCAGCAGCCCGGCGCCCAGTAGCAGCCGGCGCATGGCTTACTGCGCCGGTTGCGGGTTGCCGAAATCGACTTTCGGCGCGGTGGAGATGGCCGCTTCGTTTTCCACGCTGAAGTTCGCCTTGGGCTTGTAGCCGAACAGCTTGGCGGTGATCACGCCGGGGAACTGGCGCAGCAGCACGTTGTATTCCTGTACCGACTTGACGTAGCGGCCGCGAGCGACGGCGATGCGGTTCTCGGTGCCTTCCAGTTGGGTCAGCAGGTCCTTGAACAGGCCGTCGGCCTTCAGTTGCGGGTAGTTCTCGGTGACTACCAGCAGGCGCGAAAGCGCCGAGCTCAGTTCGCCCTGGGCCTTCTGGAAGCGCTGCACGGCCTGCTCGTCGTCCAGTTGGTCGGCGTTCAGCTGCACGCTGCCGACCTTGGCCCGGGCCTCGGTGACCTGGGTCAGGACCGACGCCTCATGGGAGGCATAGCCCTTCACCGTGCTGACCAGGTTGGGTACCAGGTCGGCGCGCCGCTGGTACTGGTTGAGCACTTCCGACCAGGCGGCTTTCACCTGTTCGTCGCCGGCCTGCATGGCGTTGTAGCCGCAGCCGCTGAGCAGCAGGGCGAGGACGGGAAGGAGGGCATTTCTGAGGAATCGAGGCATGGTGGTACTCATCCGGGTTGAGAAAGCTCGATTGTAGACCAGCCAATGGCCAGCACGTTCCTTGTGCCGGCACGGATATCGGCGCTGTCAGGCGGTGCGGCGGCCGAACGCCAGCTTGGCCGCCAGGACCAGCAGGCAGAACACGAACAGCGCCAGCGACCAGACCGCCATGGACTGGCCGAGCAGGGTCCAGACCACTTCGCCGCACAGCCCCTCGGGCTGGAAGACCTGCGGCAGCCAGGTGTCCAGCGGTATCCATTCGGGGAAGCCCATGAACATCTTGCAACTGCCCATGCCCTGGGCAGCCAGTTTCTCTTCCGCGACCAGCGACCAGGCGTGGTAGATCCCGCCCAGGCTGGCGGCGAGCATGCCCAGCGCGGCGATGCCGCCGGCGATCCGCGAACGCGGGGCGAGGCTGCCGACGATCCCGGCGAGCACCAGGCCGAGCACGTCCAGGCGAATGAAGATGCACAGCGAGCAGGGCGCGAAGCCGCGCACGTGCTGGAGGTAGAGTACGAAAGCGAGGATCAGCAGGCCGCCGATGGCGACCGCGGGCCAGAACAAGCGGTTGTCGAGGGGCTTGAGGAGAGCGCTCAAGGCAGGGATTCCTGTGTCGTTGATAAGGGAGGCCGGGCCGGCACTGTGCGGCGCTGGCCGATGGTAGTCCATCAGGATTGCCCGAAGATTAAGCCGTTTGACGTAACGATGTCTGCTGCATGTTTCTCCGCTTTCGTAGGAGCTTTCAGGGAAAAACGCCGCAACGGGGTGAGCATCTGGAGGCTCCGCCGGGATAGACTATCTTGGTCTATACCAATAAGGTCCATCATGCTAGCCACCAGCCTGGTGCTGTGCGCCGCCGTTCTCCACGCCACCTGGAACACCCTGGTCAAGTTCAGCAGCGACCGCTTGCTGGTCGTCGCTTGCATGGACGTGGTCGGCGTGCTCTGCGCCATCCTGCTGTTGCCCTTCGTCAGCCTGCCGCCGGCCGAAGTCTGGCCCTGGCTGCTCGGCGCCACCGTCCTGCAACTGCTCTACCGGGTACTGCTGATCGAGGCCTACAAGGTCGGCGACCTGGGCCTGGTCTATCCGCTGATGCGCGGGCTGTCGCCGCTGGTGGTGCTGGGCCTGACCCTGGCGTTCGGCGGCGAGCAGCTCAGCGGCCGGCAGATCCTCGGCATCCTGTTGATCCCCTTCGGCATGCTTTGCCTGCTCTGGGGCGGCGGCGGTTCGCGCCTGCCCTGGCGGACTCTGCCGGTGGTGCTGCTGATCGGCCTGTGCATCGGCGGATACACCTGGAGCGACGGCAACGCCCTGAAGCGCTGGCCGTTGGCGCTGGACTACCTGGTCTGGCTGACGCTGCTCTCCGGCCTGCCGTTCCCGCTGATCGCCGCCGGCGCGCGAACCCGCGCCTTCGCCCGCTTCTGGGCGCTGGAGTGGAAGCTCGGCCTGGCGGTCGGGGTCTGCGTGCTGGCCAGCTACGGCCTGGTGCTGTGGGCCATGCAGCTGGGGTCGATCGCCGAAGCGGCGGCGTTGCGCGAGACCAGCGTGCTGTTGGCGGTGCTGTTCGGCATGCGCTTCCTCAACGAGCCGTTCGGACTGCCGCGCCTGCTGGCGTGCGGCCTGGTGCTGGCCGGAATGCTGCTGATGAAACTCTGAAGGGGCTGTGCCTTTACAGAACGAGCGGCGCCAGCTTGAGTTGCAGTTCCACAACCACAAGGAACTGCCATGACCATCGCTTTCTGGTGCGTGCTGATCGCGATCTTCCTGCCTTACGTCTGTACCTCCATCGCCAAGTTCGGCGGGGAGGGCTACGGCGGTCGGGCCAACGCCGACCCGCGGGCGTTCCTCGGTTCGCTCGAAGGCTTCCGCCGGCGTGCCAACAACGCCCAGTTGAACGCCTTCGAGGTGACCCCGGCGTTCGCCGCGGCGGTGATCATCGCCCATCTGGTCGGCAACGCTTCGCAGGCGACCCTGGATAGCCTGGCCATTGCCTGGATCACCAGTCGCCTGCTCTACGTCATCTGCTACCTCGCCGACTGGGGGCCGTTGCGCTCGCTGGTCTGGTTCGTCGGCATGCTGCTCATCGCCGCGTTCTTCGTGGTTTCCGCCTGAGCAGCCCGCTGCGGCCTATGGCCGCAGTGCGGGCGCGCGGCTCTGGATCAATCGGCGGTGGCGGCGGATAATCCGCCGCTTCCGTGATCGACCCTGAAAAAAAGAGCCTTGCCATGAAGCTGAAGTCCCTGCTCGTCGTGCTGCTGGCCGGCGTCGCCCTGAGCGGCTGTCACCGTATGGATCCCAATTCGCCCGAGGCCAAGCGCCAGGCGATCTTCAAGGAAATGCTACGGACCAGCGAGGACATGGGCGGGATGCTCCGCGGACGCCTGCCCTTCGACGCGGAGAAGTTCCGCGCCGGATCGGCGAAGTTGCACCAACTGGCCGACCAGCCCTGGCAGTACTTCCCCAGTCCCAAGGCCGGCGAGGAGGGCGAGGACACCCGCGCCAAGGACGAGGTCTGGCAGCGCCAGCAGGAGTTCAAGGCCGCCACCCAGGTCTTCATCGACGCGATGAACCGTCTCCAGGACAACACTCGCCAGGCCACGCCGACCCCGGATGGCGTGCGCAAGGACTTCGCCGCGGTGGAAGACGCCTGCGAAGCCTGCCACAAGAAATTCCGCGCGCTCTGAGGCCGGACCGGGCGTCATACGCCCTGCCTGGAAGGCGCGAGGGGTAGGGCGAATGAGCGCTGGCGCTCATCCGCCGTTGCGGCAGCGCTGGGCGGCACCTGGTGTCCCGCTGCGGCGCGGATGGCGGGTAACGCCGTGGGCGTCATACGCCTTACGTGGGAGGCGCGAGGCGTAGGGCGGTACCTGGTGTCCTACTGTGCCTGGGCCTGTTCCAGGCCTTTCTTGGCCTCTTCCAGTTCGGCGCGGGCCTCGGCCAGCTTGGCCTTGCGTTTCTCGATCTTCTCCGGATCGCCCTTGCCCATGGCCTTGCGCAAATCCTTCTCGCGTTCGCTGACCTCGCGCTCGCTGTCGATCACCTTCTGCTTGTTCTCCCTCAGCAGGCCGGCTTCGGTGCAGTGTTCCTTGACCTCGGAGAGGGCCTTTTCCAAGCCGGCCACCTGGCCTTCGTTGGCGAACGAGCGGGCCGTTTCCAGCTTCGCCTCGATGGCGGCCTGCTTGGCGGCGCAACCGCTGAGCGGGGCGCCTTTGGTGGTGCCCGGCTGGGCGGCGGAGAGCGGCAGGGAGACGGCGAGCAGCAGCCCGGCCAGCGGCAGTGAAGGACGAATGGACATCGGTTGGCTCCTTGATCGAACGGCCGGTGCGGTTGCCGGACGACGGCTCGGCCGAGCGTCCTGGCAGGCGGATGAGGCAGGCGGCAGCCGGCGTGACAAAGGCGCAAGTGTGCCAGCAAACGGCACGGTTGTGGTTGTCCGGGAGCAAAGTACGCCGCCCCGGGGTCTCTGGAGAAGGGCCATGGTTCGGGCATTCCGGCGCAACCCGGCCTAACGTTGTCCGAAGACGCCGAGAACGGGAGAACCGCGATGCGTACGCTGATCCGCCTGGTTCGCACGCTTATCCTGCTGCTGGTCCTGGCGCTGCTCGCCGGCGCCTGGTGGTGGCTGCAGGACGAGGCCCTGCGCACCCCCGCGCTGGCCGGCCACAGCGAGGACTCGAGCCTGAAGGTCGCGGGCCTGCGCCGGCATTACCTGCTCTACGTGCCGCCGGGCGTGACCGAGGGAGCGCCGTTGCTGGTGGTGCTGCACGGCTCACGGGGCGACGGCGCGCAGATGCGCCGCATCAGCGGCTACGGCTTCGACCGGCTGGCGGCGCAAGAAGGTTTCCTGGTGGCCTACCCGGACGGCTTCGAGGGCCACTGGAACGATTGCCGCAAGGCCGCCAGCTATTCGGCGCGGCTGCGTGACGTCGATGACGTGGCTTTCCTCCGCGCGCTGGTGGCGCGGCTGGCCCAGGAATACCGCGTCGATCCGCAGCGGGTATATGTCGCCGGCTACTCCAATGGCGGCCAGATGGCTTTCCGCCTGGCCGCCGAAGCACCGGGGTTGCCGGCGGCGATCGCAACGGTGGCGGCGAGCCTGCCGACCACGGAGAACGATGCCTGTCGGCCGGTCGAGCGGCCGACCGCGGCGTTGCTGATCAACGGCACGCGCGATCCGATCAATCCCTATCTCGGCGGCAAGGTCAGCCTGTTCGGCTTCGGCGACCGGGGCGCGGTACGCTCGACCCTGGACTCGGCACGCTGGTGGGCCGGCCTGAACGGCATCGCCGCGCCGCCGGCCGTGGCGCCGCTGACCCGTCCCGGCCCGGTCTGGACCGAGCGCCAGCGCTGGCAGGAAGACGGCCATCCGCCGGTGGAGCTGCTCAGCGTGCATGGCGGCGGCCACGTGCTGGCGCAGCCGGACTATCGCTTCCCGCGGATTCTCGGCAAGAGCGACCCGGAACTGGACGCGCCAGCGGAAATCTGGCGCTTCTTCAGCCAGTTGCCGCGCTGAGGCTCAGACCTCGAAGACGAATTCCGGACGGAACCCGCCTCTCTCGTGGGGATAGCCGCCCGGATTGGCCAGCACCCGTGCCCGGCCGATGCGGTAGTCGAGGGCATCGTGGACGTGACCGTGCAGCCAGTAGTCGGCCTGCGCCAGCAGTTCGTCGAGGTTGGAAGCGAAGGCTGGCGACAGCGGGTTGCCGACGAACTGCGGCGGGATCGACAGCGCACTGGGCGCGTGGTGGCTGACCACCAGCGTCGGGCCGTCGTGGGGCCGCGCCAGCTGTTCGGCGAGCCAGTCGCGCGAGGCTCGGTGCAGGGCGATGCTCTGCTCGGGGGTGAAGTCGCCGCCGAACCAGTCGATGCAGCTGAAGTCCGGCATCGATTGCAGGGCCAGCTCATGGGCGGGCGCATAGCCGTCCGCGCCATAGAGCTGGAAGTCGGTCCACAGGGTGGCGCCGAGGAAGCGCGCCGGGCCGATCCGCGCTTCGTCGTTTTCCAGGAAGTGGATATCCAGCGCCCGGGCGATATTGCGCATCGCCTGGGTCAGGTCGGTCATTTCCGAGGAGTAGAACTCATGGTTGCCGGCGACGTAGACGATCTCGCTGTCGGCGAAGGTCTCGCGGGCCCAGTGCAGGCCTTCCAGGTGGCTGTGGATATCGCCGGCCAGCACCACCACGTCGGCCTCGACCTCTGGCAGTTGGCGTCGCCCGTCGAAATGTTCGTGGTGGAGGTCGGACAGCAGGCGGATCTTCATGGCACGGCTCGGCGGTAGGCGCGGCGGACCAGCATAGCTCCGCCCACCCCGGGGTTGAAGGCCGACAACGATTGACGCAGGTCATGGCTGTGCGGGAAAACCTCGCTGGCCTCGCTAATTCCCCCATGAAGTTAAGGGACAATTAAGACTGGACGCGCAGGGTTCATTCCAGCGATTCGCGCGTTCTGTCGGGGAGTGGTGCCAATGAAACTGTTATGGGGAGTTCTCGCCGCCGCGCTGGCGGCCTGGGGCCTGACGCTGGCCGTCGATCCGCCGGCGAGCCTGGATATCTGGGTGGTGCGCAAGCAGGCGATCCTGCTTACCGGGGTAGCGTCCTTCGCCCTGATGTCGTTGATCATGCTGCTGGCGGTGCGTCCGGTCTGGCTGGAGAAGCCGCTGGACGGGCTCGACCGCATGTACCGCCTGCACAAGTGGGCGGGCATCCTGGCCATCGTCCTCGGCCTGTTGCACTACCTGCTGGAGTTGGCCGGCCCCTGGCTGGCGGGTATCGTCGGCAAACCGGTGAAAGGCCCGCGGGTGGAAACCTTCCTCGACGTCTTCCGTGGCTCGGCCAAGGAGTTGGGTGAATGGTCGGCGTGGATTCTCGGCGGGATGCTGCTGATCACTCTCTGGCAGCGCTTCCCGTATCACCTCTGGCGTTATGTGCACAAGGCGTTGGCCCTGGTCTACCTGGTACTGGCCTTCCATTCCGTGGTGCTCGCCCCGGCCAGCTACTGGAGCCAGCCGGCCGGTTGGCTGGTGGCGGCCTGCGCTCTGCTCGGTTCGGCCTGCGCACTGTTGTCTCTGAGCGGGCGGATCGGTCGCGCGCGCCGCCATGCGGGCGTGGTCACCGCCGTCGAGCGGCGCGGCGAAAGCCTGCTCGAGGTGACCTGCCGGCTGCAGGGCGACTGGTCGCACAGGGCCGGGCAGTTCGCCTTTCTCACCTGCGACCGCCTGGAGGGTGCCCATCCGTTCACCATCGCCAGCGCCGACCGCGGCTGCGGCGAGGTGCGCTTCAGCATCAAGGTGTTGGGCGACTACACCCGGCGCCTGCAGGACAACCTGGAGGTCGGCGCCAGGGTCGAGGTGGAGGGGCCATACGGCTGCTTCGACTTCCGCCGTGGCCTGGCCGGGCGGCAGGTCTGGGTCGCCGCCGGGATCGGCGTGACGCCGTTCATCGCCTGGCTGGAGTCGCTGCAGGCCGTGCCGGAAAGCGCGCCATCGGTGGAGCTGCACTATTGCGTGCGCAATTCCCAGGAAGCGCTGTTCGCCGGGCGCTTGCGCGAGCTTTGCGAACACCTGCCCAGCGTGACCCTGCACATCCGCTATAGCGACGAGCAGGGCAAGCCGCAGGCGGCTCAACTGGGCGTGCTGAAGAGCGCCGAAGGACGCTGGCCGAGCGTCTGGTTCTGCGGTCCGCAGGGGCTGGCCGACAGCCTGCGCCGCGATCTGCGCCGGCAGGGCATGCCGCTGCGGCTGTTCCACCAGGAAGCCTTCCGTATGCGCTGAGCCTGCCGGAAACGAAAAAGCCCCGCCGAAGCGGGGCTTTTTCATCGCGCGGTCGCTCAGAGGCCGGCGGCGTCGCGCAGGAGAGCGGCCTTGTCGGTCTTCTCCCAGGTGAACGCGGTGAAGGTATCGCCGTCCACGGTCAGCTCGAACGGATGACGACCGAAGTGGCCGTAGGCCGCGGTCGGCTGGTACATCGGGTGGAGCAGGTCGAGCATCTTGGTGATCGCGTACGGGCGCAGGTCGAAGTGCTCGCGGACCAGTTGCACGATCTTCTCGTCGCTGACCTTGCCGGTGCCGAAGGTGTTGATCGAGATCGAGGTCGGCTGGGCCACGCCGATGGCGTAGGAAACCTGGATCTCGCAACGCTCGGCGAGGCCGGCGGCGACGATGTTCTTCGCCACGTAGCGGCCGGCGTAGGCGGCGGAGCGGTCGACCTTGGACGGGTCCTTGCCGGAGAACGCGCCGCCGCCGTGGCGGGCCATGCCGCCGTAGGAGTCGACGATGATCTTGCGTCCGGTCAGGCCGCAGTCGCCGACCGGGCCGCCGATCACGAAGTTGCCGGTCGGGTTGATGTGGAACTGGGTGTCCTTGTGCAGCAGCTCGGCCGGCAGCACCTGCTTGATGATCAGCTCCATCACGCCGTCGCGCAGGTCGTTATAGGAGACTTCCGGGTTGTGCTGGGTGGACAGCACCACCGCATCGATGCCGACCACCTTGCCGCCTTCGTAGCGGCAGGTCACCTGGGACTTGGCGTCCGGGCGCAGCCATGGCAGCAGGCCGGACTTGCGCGCCTCGGCCTGGCGCTCGACCAGGCGGTGGGAGAAGCAGATCGGCGCCGGCATCAGCACGTCGGTCTCGTTGCTGGCGTAGCCGAACATCAGGCCCTGGTCGCCGGCGCCCTGGTCTTCCGGCTTGGCCCGGTCGACGCCCTGGTTGATGTCCACCGACTGCTTGCCGATGATGTTCAGCACGCCGCAGGTGGCGCCATCGAAGCCGACGTCGGAGCTGTCGTAGCCGATGTCGATGATGACCTTGCGCACCAGCTCTTCCAGGTCGACCCAGGCGGAGGTGGTGACTTCACCGGCGATGATCGCCACGCCGGTCTTGACCAGGGTTTCGCATGCCACGCGAGCGTACTTGTCCTTGGCGATGATGGCGTCCAGCACCGCGTCGGAGATCTGGTCCGCGATCTTGTCCGGATGGCCTTCGGACACGGACTCGGAGGTGAAAACGGAATATTCGCTCATCAATCGGTTCCTACATTACCGGTGGGTGAGGCGGCTTTCGGATGCATCCCTGGCGAAGTGCCGGACCTGGATCTGGAAGCCATTGCGTAAACCAATGTAAAGACTCTCGCCGGGCGTGAGCCCTGCGGCGTCGGCCCACTGGGCCAGGTCCTCCTGTTCGAAACCCAACCAGAGGTCGCCGCAGGCCTCCCTGGCCCAGCCCTGGTTGTGCCGGCACAAGTCCGTCACCAGCAGGCTGCCGCCCGGATGGACCAGGCGGGCCAACTGTTTCAGCGCCTCCGCCGGCGCGGCGAAGTGGTGCAGGACCATGTTCAGCACCACGCAATCGGCCGGTTCGGCGGCGTCCTGCAGGGCATCGGCCAATTCCAGGCGGACGTTGCCCAATCCTTCTTCCTTGCAGCGCTGGCGCGCCAGTTCCAGCATCGCCGCGCTGTTGTCCAGCGCCGTGACCTGGCGGAAACGCCTGGCGAGTTCCGGCAGGAACCCGCCGTCCCCCGGGCCGACCTCCAGCGCCGTGGCGCCGGGGGCGAAGGCCAGTGCGTCGAGCAAGGCCAACACGCTCTCACGGTATTGCGGCAGTCCTGCGATCAGGTCCTGCTGGGCCTGGAACTTGTCCGCCGCGCGGGCGAAGAAGTCCTGGCTGACCGCCGCGCGCTGGGCGTGCACGGCATCGATCCGCGCCCGCACGTCGTCGGGTAGCGCCCGTTCGTCCACTTCCTCCAGCAGCGCCGCGTGCAGCGCGCCGCCGGTGCGTTCGGCCAGGGGCAGCGAACGTCGGTAGAAGATCGCGTTGCCTTCGCGGCGCGTCGCCACCAGCCCGGCCTGGGCCAGCACCTTGAGGTGGTGGCTCATGCCCGACTGGCCGATGGCGAAGATCTGCGCCAGCTCCAGCACGCCGAACGAATCGTTGGCCAGGGCGCGCAACACGTTCAGTCGCAGCGAGTCGCCAGCCGCCTTGCACAGCGCGGCGAGCGGGTCGTAGTCGTCTGGTCGTATCGAAGGCACGCGAAGGCTCATGGAGGCGCAGTCTAGTACCGGGTCCGAACCCCGGCAATGCCTGTATCAAAAATTTTTGATATTGATGACGGGTGGCCGTCGCGCAATTGCAATCCGGCTGCGCCAGGCTTCTGGCAAAACCGGTCGGCAGCGACATACTGTCCCCCTGCCGATCTGTCATTGCCCCTTGGGCCTTCGGTGGGCGAAAATGGCGCCCTTTTTTCACTCCTGGTCTTCCGACCAGCAACCCCCGTAGGAGAATTGCGATGCCCAGCCGTCGTGAGCGAGCCAATGCCATCCGTGCACTGAGCATGGATGCCGTGCAGAAAGCCAACAGCGGCCACCCGGGCGCCCCGATGGGCATGGCCGATATCGCCGAGGTCCTCTGGCGCGACTACATGCAGCACAACCCGAGCAACCCGCAGTGGGCCAACCGCGACCGCTTCGTGCTGTCCAACGGCCACGGCTCGATGCTGATCTACTCCCTGCTGCACCTCACCGGGTACGACCTCGGCATCGAGGACCTGAAGAACTTCCGCCAGCTCAACTCGCGCACCCCGGGCCATCCGGAGTACGGCTACACCGCCGGCGTCGAGACCACCACCGGTCCGCTCGGCCAGGGCATCGCCAATGCGGTGGGCATGGCGCTGGCGGAGAAGGTCCTGGCCGCCCAGTTCAACCGCGACGGCCACGCGGTGGTCGACCACTACACCTACGCCTTCCTCGGCGACGGCTGCATGATGGAAGGCATTTCCCATGAGGTCGCCTCGCTGGCCGGCACCCTGCGCCTGAACAAGCTGATCGCCTTCTACGACGACAACGGCATTTCCATCGACGGCGAGGTCCACGGCTGGTTCACCGACGACACCCCGAAGCGCTTCGAGGCCTATGGCTGGCAAGTGATCCGCAACGTCGACGGGCATGACGCCGACGAGATCAAGACCGCCATCGATACCGCGCGCAAGAGCGACCAGCCGACCCTGATCTGCTGCAAGACCGTGATCGGCTTCGGCTCGCCGAACAAGCAGGGCAAGGAAGAGTGCCACGGCGCGCCGCTGGGTGCCGACGAGATCGCCGCGACCCGCGCCGCGCTGGGCTGGGAGCACGCTCCGTTCGAGATCCCGGCGCAGATCTACGCCGAGTGGGACGCCAAGGAAACCGGCGCCGCCCAGGAAGCCGAGTGGAACAAGCGTTTCGCCGCCTACCAGGCCGCCCATCCGGAACTGGCCGCCGAACTGCTGCGCCGCCTGAAGGGCGAGCTGCCGGCCGACTTCGCCGAGAAGGCCGCGGCCTACGTCGCCGATGTTGCCAACAAGGGTGAGACCATCGCCAGCCGCAAGGCCAGCCAGAACGCGCTGAACGCCTTCGGCCCGCTGCTGCCGGAGCTGCTCGGCGGTTCCGCCGACCTGGCCGGCTCCAACCTGACCCTGTGGAAGGGCTGCAAGGGCGTCAGCGCCGACGACGCCGCCGGCAATTACGTGTTCTACGGCGTGCGCGAATTCGGCATGAGCGCGATCATGAATGGCGTCGCCCTGCACGGCGGTTTCATTCCCTACGGTGCGACCTTCCTGATCTTCATGGAATACGCGCGCAACGCCGTGCGCATGTCCGCACTGATGAAGCAGCGCGTGCTCTACGTGTTCACCCACGACTCCATCGGCCTCGGCGAGGACGGCCCGACCCACCAGCCGATCGAACAACTGGCCAGCCTGCGCCTGACCCCGAACCTGGACACCTGGCGCCCGGCCGACGCGGTCGAGTCGGCGGTGGCCTGGAAGCATGCCATCGAGCGTGCCGACGGTCCGTCCGCGCTGATCTTCTCCCGCCAGAACCTGCCGCACCAGGCGCGCGACGTCGCCCAGGTGGCCGATATCGCCCGCGGCGGCTACGTGCTGAAGGACTGCGAAGGCGAGCCGGAACTGATCCTGATCGCCACCGGTTCGGAAGTCGGCCTGGCCGTGCAGGCCTACGACAAGCTCAGCGAGCAGGGCCGCAAGGTCCGCGTGGTATCGATGCCGTGCACCAGCGTCTACGAGCAGCAGGACGAGTCCTACAAGCAGTCCGTGCTGCCGGTGGAAGTCGGCGCGCGCATCGCCATCGAGGCCGCCCATGCCGACTACTGGTACAAGTACGTCGGTCTCGACGGGCGCATCATCGGCATGACCAGCTTCGGCGAGTCGGCTCCGGCCCCGGCGCTGTTCGAGCACTTCGGCTTCACCCTGGACAACGTCCTGGCGGTGGCCGAGGAGCTGCTGGAAGACTGATGCACACGCTCTACTGGCGGGACCTCGAAAGCCCCGCCAATGGCGAATGGCTGGGCCTCGCGGTCCAGGTGGAGGGCGCCCATCGGGCGCCCTCTTTCCTTCATCTGCAATCCGGCGGCCAGGCCCGCATTCGCCTGATGCGTGGCGATCAGCCGCTGCTCTGGGCCACCCAGTTGCCGTACCACGATGGCATCTGGCTGGTGAAGAGCCTGGTCGCGGCGAGCCCGGCGCAGGCCAGCGTGCCGCCCATCGACTCGCCGACCCTGGAAGCCTTGCGCGGCCTGCGCGGCGAGGCCCGCTACAAGGCCTGGAGCCGCTATTTCGTCGAGGCCCTGCGTGCCAGCCCGGGCAGTTGCCTGGAGGCCGGGCGCTGGTTGCTGCGCCTGTCGCTCGCCGAGCAGGCGCCCGCCTGGCAGCCGCCGCAGAGCCACGATTCGCGCGAACGGGTGCTGGAACGCTGGCGCTACCGCAGCGTCGGGCGCGATGCTCTGTTGCCGGACTGGCGCTTCTATAGCCTGGAGAAGGTCCTCGACGACGACTGGGTGCAGTGGCTCGACTGGTGGGGGCGCGACAACGACGCCCTGATCGCCCTGCGCCGGGTCGAGGATGACGAGGGGCGGGTCAAGTGGTGGCGCAAGAAGGCCCGCGAAGGCGAGCTGCCGCCGGTGCTGGCGCTGCGCCTGAACTGCCTGGATGCCTGCGTGATCCTCGACGGCCACTGCCGGCTGCGCGCCGGCCTGCTGGAGAACGTCGCGCCGGAGATCCTGGTGCTCTGCGCCTACGACGAGCAGCCGATGCCGGTGGATACGGCGCAGCGCGAACGGGTGCTGCAATCGCTGGCGCAGCGGGTCGACGCGCCGGTGCGCCGTGGACGTCGGCCGCTGGATAGCGAACAGCTCAACCAGGTGCTGCTGCGCCTGTTCGACGACCGTCCCTGGCCGCGAGTGCTGACCCGTGCCCGCGCGGTGCTGAAGGAAGAGCAGTGGTGCGCGGAAGTGCGCGACTGGCTGACCGCCCGCGAGCGCCTGGACGCGTTGGAGCCGATCATCCGTCGCGTCGAGTAGCGCGCCAGCGCCGCAGCCATTCCAGGCCTGCCGAGGTGTCGCCGCGCGGACGGTACTCGCAGCCGATCCAGCCCTGGTAGCCGAGCCGGTCGAGTAGCTCGAACAGGTAGGGGTAGTTCACTTCGTTGTCGTCATCCGGCTCGTGGCGGTCGGGTACCCCGGCGATCTGGACGTGGCCGATATTGCCGATGTCGCGACGCAGGGTGGTGGCCAGGTCGCCCTCGACGATCTGGCAGTGGTAGCAGTCGAACTGTACCTGCAGGTTGTCCGCGCCGACCTCGCGGCAGATGGCCTGGGCGTCGTCCTGGCGGGTGAGGAAGAAGCCCGGCATGTCGCGGTTGTTGATCGGCTCTATGAGCACCGTCAGCCTGGCGCCGGCGGCTTCGCGGGCGGCATGGGCGAGGTTGTCGAGGTAGGTCTCGCGGTGGCGGATGCGGTCGGCGCCGGCCGGCAGCAGTCCGGCCATGACATGGATGTGGCGGTTGCCGAGGACCTGGGCATAGTCGATGGCCTGGGCGATGGCGCGGCGGAATTCGGCCTCGCGCCCCGGCAGGCTGGCCAGGCCGCGCTCGCCCTTGTCCCAGTCGCCGGGTGCGGCATTGAACAGCACCTGGCGCAAGCCGTGGTCGTCCAGCCGGGCCTTCAGTTCGGCCGCAGGATAGGCATAGGGGAACAGGTACTCCACGCCCTCGTAGCCGTCCGCCGCGGCAGCGGCGAAGCGATCGAGGAAGTCGTGGCGGGGGTAGAGCATGCTGAGGTTGGCGGCGAAGCGGGGCATCTGGCGCTCCTGGCGGTCGGTGGATGCGGGCGAGCCTTGCACAGCGGAACGCGGTCGCGCCAGCCGGGTGTCGCATGAATCGTTTCAGCGCCAGCGCGCGAGCCGTCGCCGCGGCGCATGCCGCGCCGCGCGGGTCGCGGACGGTTCCCAGGCGGGCCCATCCCCCGCATAATTGGCGCCTTTCACTGGCCCCTTGCCGGAGCTCTCCCTGCCGATGTCCACCCCGCCTTTTCGCGTCGCGCTCAATGGCTATGGCCGTATCGGCCGCTGCGTCCTGCGCGCGCTGCACGAGCGCCCGGAGCAACTGGGCTTCGAGATCGTCGCGCTGAACGACCTGGCCGACCAGGCCAGCGTCGAGTACCTGACCCGCTTCGACTCCACCCATGGCCGCTTTCCCGGCGAAGTGAAGGTCGACGGCGACTGCCTGCACATCAACGGCGATTGCGTGAAGGTGCTGCGCAGCCCGACTCCGGAAGCCATCGACTGGCAGGCGCTGCGGGTCGACCTGGTGCTGGAGTGCTCCGGCCAGTACACCAATCGCGCCCAGGCCGAGCGTTTCCTCCGCGCCGGCGCGCCGCGGGTGCTGTTCTCGCAGCCGATGGCGAGCGAGGCGGACATCGACGCCACCATCGTCTATGGGGTCAACCAGCAGGACCTCAGCGGCCGCGAAACGCTGGTCTCCAACGCCTCCTGCACGACCAATTGCGGGGTGCCGCTGCTCAAGCTGCTGAACGAGGCGATCGGCCTGGAATACGTGTCGATCACCACCATCCACTCGGCGATGAACGACCAGCCGGTGATCGACGCCTACCACCATGAGGACCTGCGCCGTACCCGTTCGGCGTTCCAGTCGGTGATCCCGGTGTCCACCGGTCTGGCGCGCGGCATCGAACGCCTGTTGCCGGAACTTGCCGGGCGCATCCAGGCCAAAGCCATACGCGTGCCCACGGTGAACGTCTCGGCGCTGGACATCACCCTGCAGACTTCCCGCGACACCTCCGCCGCCGAGATCAACCGGGTGCTTCGCGAGGCCGCCGAAAGCGGCCCGCTGCGCGGACTGCTGGCTTATACCGAGCTGCCGCACGCCAGTTGCGATTTCAACCACGACCCCCATTCGGCCATCGTCGATGGCAGCCAGACCCGCGTTTCCGGGCCTCGCCTGGTCAACCTGCTGGCCTGGTTCGACAACGAATGGGGATTCGCCAACCGTATGCTCGACGTCGCCGGACACTACCTGCGCGCCGCCGTGCCTGATCAACAAGTACCCAAGGACTGATTGTCATGACCGTGTTGAAGATGACTGACCTCGACCTCAAAGGTAAGCGCGTGCTGATCCGCGAGGACCTCAACGTGCCCGTGAAGGACGGCCAGGTGCAGAGCGATGCACGGATCAAGGCCGCCCTGCCGACCCTCAAGCTGGCCCTGGAGAAGGGCGCGGCGGTGATGGTCTGCTCGCACCTGGGCCGTCCGACCGAGGGCGAGTTCTCCGCCGAGAACAGCCTGAAGCCGGTGGCCGAGTACCTGTCCAAGGCCCTGGGCCGCGAAGTGCCGCTGCTGGCCGACTACCTCGACGGCGTCGAGGTCAAGGCGGGCGACCTGGTGCTGTTCGAGAACGTGCGCTTCAACAAGGGCGAGAAGAAGAACGCTGACGAGCTGGCGCAGAAGTACGCCGCGCTGTGCGACGTGTTCGTGATGGATGCCTTCGGTACCGCCCACCGCGCCGAGGGGTCGACCCACGGCGTGGCCAGGTTCGCCAAGGTCGCCGCCGCCGGCCCGCTGCTGGCCGCCGAACTGGACGCGCTGGGCAAGGCGCTGGGCAACCCGGCGCGGCCGATGGCGGCGATCGTCGCCGGCTCCAAGGTTTCCACCAAGCTCGACGTGCTGAACAGCCTGGCCGGCATCTGCGACCAGCTGATCGTCGGCGGCGGCATCGCCAACACCTTCCTCGCCGCGGCCGGACACAAGGTCGGCAAGTCGCTGTACGAGGCCGACCTGGTCGAGACCGCCAAGGCCATCGCCGCCAAGGTCAAGGTGCCGCTGCCGGTGGACGTGGTGGTGGCCAAGGAATTCGCCGAGAGCGCCGTGGCGACCGTCAAGGCCATCGCCGAGGTCGCCGACGACGACATGATCCTCGACATCGGCCCGCAGACCGCCGCGCAGTTCGCCGAGCTGCTGAAGACCTCGAAGACCATCCTGTGGAACGGTCCGGTCGGGGTGTTCGAGTTCGACCAGTTCGGCGAGGGCACCCGTACCCTGGCCAATGCCATCGCCGATAGCGCGGCGTTCTCCATCGCCGGCGGCGGCGATACCCTGGCGGCGATCGACAAGTACGGCATCGCCGAGCGGATCTCCTATATTTCCACCGGTGGCGGCGCGTTCCTCGAGTTCGTCGAGGGCAAGGTCCTGCCGGCCGTGGAAATCCTGGAGCAGCGCGCCAAGGGCTGACGCAGACGGGGCAAACCATTCGCCGTCCTCGGGGGTCACACCTTTGAGGACGACGAAAAAAGGAGGTGCCCCATGCGTTCCGTAACCTTGCCACTCCTGATGTTCTGCCTGGGCCTGGCCGCCTGTAGCGGCGATGGCGGTCGACGCCCGAGCACCTGCGAGGTGATCAGTCCGCCGGACGTGATGGTGCCGACCGAGCAGAACCGCCAGCGGGTCGAGCAGCAGAGTAGCGGCGATCCGACCGCCGGACAAAAGCCGGTGGAATGCCCGTAGTGCTTTTCTGCCAGTTTCTACGGAAAGGGCTGGGGATTCGCCAGCGTACGCAGTAGCATTGCGCCTTTCCTGTGACAGGCAAGGCCAGCCGGCCGCCGCGCGGGCCGCTTGCGGCCCGGCGAGGTGCGGCGGAGCGTTCCGCACGGATGGAGGATGGACATGAACTACTCGCGTATCGCCCTGCTCGGCGGCCTCGCCGCCGCGGCCCTGCTGGCCGGCTGCTCCGGCTCCTCGGGCAAGCCCGGTGGCAAGGACTGGACCCGCTGGACCTGCGACAGCAAGGCGGTGATCGAATGGCGCTATATCGACGGCAGCAAGAACATCGTCGACCTGCGCCTGAAGGACGAGGACGACGTGGTCCACCATCTGGAGCAGGAACCTGCGGCCGTCGGCGCTTTCTATAGCGACGGACGCCTGGGCTTCCACCTGGAGAACGACGAAGGCCTGGTGTACTGGGTCGAAACCGACGACCTCATCGGTCGCGGTTGCAAGGCGCGCTGAGTCGCGCCAGCAGGGGCGCGGCGCCGCGACCGCTCCTCGCAAGGAACTTGAACCGGGCCTGCCCCTGCGGCAGGCTTCTGAATCACTGAACGACCCCGCGATTGGGAGATACGAGAACCATGGCACTCATCAGCATGCGCCAGATGCTGGATCACGCCGCCGAATTCGGCTACGGCGTGCCGGCCTTCAACGTCAACAACCTCGAGCAGATGCGCGCCATCATGGAAGCGGCCGACAAGACCGATTCGCCCGTGATCGTCCAGGCTTCCGCCGGTGCTCGCAAATACGCCGGCGCGCCCTTCCTGCGCCACCTGATCCTCGCCGCGATCGAAGAATTCCCGCACATCCCGGTGGTCATGCACCAGGATCACGGCACCAGTCCCGACGTCTGCCAGCGTTCCATCCAGCTGGGCTTCAGCTCGGTGATGATGGACGGCTCCCTGCGTGAAGACGGCAAGACCCCTGCCGACTACGACTACAACGTCCGCGTGACCCAGCAGACCGTGGCGTTCGCCCATGCCTGCGGCGTGTCCGTGGAAGGCGAGCTGGGCTGCCTGGGTTCCCTGGAAACCGGCATGGCCGGCGAGGAAGACGGCGTCGGCGCGGAAGGCGTGCTGGACCACAGCCAGTTGCTGACCGACCCGGAAGAAGCCGCCGACTTCGTGAAGAAGACCAAGGTCGACGCCCTGGCCATCGCCATCGGCACCAGCCACGGCGCCTACAAGTTCACCAAGCCGCCGACCGGGGACACCCTGTCGATCCAGCGCATCAAGGAAATCCACGCGCGCATCCCGGACACCCACCTGGTGATGCACGGCTCTTCCTCGGTACCGCAGGACTGGCTGGCGATCATCAACGAGTACGGCGGCGAGATCAAAGAGACCTACGGCGTGCCGGTCGAGGAAATCGTCGAGGGCATCAAGTACGGCGTGCGCAAGGTGAACATCGACACCGACCTGCGCCTGGCCTCCACCGGTGCCATCCGCCGCTTCCTGGCGCAGAACCCGAGCGAGTTCGACCCGCGCAAGTACTTCTCCAAGACCGTCGAGGCCATGCGCGACATTTGCATCGCTCGCTACGAAGCCTTCGGCACCGCCGGCAACGCTTCCAAGATCAAGCCGATCTCCCTGGAAGGCATGTTCCAGCGCTACGCTCGCGGCGAGCTGGATCCGAAGGTCAACTAAGCGCCTTCGTTCGAACGGGAGCCCCGCTGGTCGGGGCTCTTGCACATCCGCCCCGGGGAAATCCGATGCGCCGCTGGCTCCTGACCCTGCCGTTCCTCCTGCTGGCCGGTTGCGCTGGCCTGCACGCGCCGTCCCGCGACGTCGAGGAGGCCGCGTCGCCGAGCGTAGCGCGTGATCCCGCCGATCCGCAGGATTGCCTGGCGCGTAGCGACTGCACGACCAAGACTTCGCGCACCCTGCTGTTCGTCTTCGACTATGCAGAGGCCGGCGGCGAACTGGTGGTGCGCGACGGTCGCCGACTGGAAACCCCGCCGGCGCCGCAACGCTCCACCTGGCCGGCGTTGCGCATCCAGCTGGCCGAGCCGGTCAACGGTCGCTTCGAGTTCGAGAGCCCCTGCCTGCGCAAGAGCGGCAAGGGCTGCCGCTACAGCCAGGCTACGCTGCTGAAGGTCTACCGCAGCTACCTGGTCGGCAAGCCTTGCTCGCTGCTCAGCCCTCGCGCAGTGAAACGCTGCGTCGACCCGGCGACGACCGCCGCGCGGCGCTGAGTCAGGGCTGCAGGTCGAACAGCGCCTTGCCGTCCATGTCGAACGGCGCCGAGAAATGCTCGTGGATCACCTTCCAGCCGTCGCCTTGCTTGCGGTAGCCGGCGCTGACCCGCATCCACGAGGAGTGCGGCTGGCCGTCCGGGCCGGTGCCGCCGCAGTGGCAGAGGTAGTGGGCGAAGGCGACCTGCGGGTCGGCATGGATCTGCAGTTCGGCGATATCGAAGGTCATCGGTCCTTTGCACATCTCGGTGCAGGCCTGCCAGTGCTTCTGGTAGGCGTCGCGCCCCTTGAATTGCAATTGCAGGATGGCGTCGAAGGCGACGATGTCCTCCGCGTAGTACGAGACGATGCGCGGAACGTCGCTGGCGCGGACGGCGGCTCGCCAGTCTTCGATCAATTGGCGGATGGCGCTGACTTCGCTGCTCATGGCTGACTCCTGGTTGTGGCGGGGGATGCCGGCGTGTGCCGGAATGCTTTTACCCTGGTCGTCGGGTGGGCCTTCGGATCGACAATAGCCTCTTCCCCGAGAGGTCCACGAAGCCACTGACCAATGGCTGCGAGCCACGCCGCGCAAGGCTTTGAACCTTTCGTCGGGAATTCGAGGGAAAGCCGCTGTGCTATACCTCGGGCTTTTCCTGCCGCCTAGGAGGTCCCTCATGTCGTCCGTACACAGCGCCGCCCAGCAAGGTTTCAGCGCCGAGGCCCAGCGTTACGCCCAGGGCCGGCCCGAGTATCCGGAAGCGCTCTCCGACTGGTTGCGCGATGCCCTTGGCCTGCGTCCGCAGACCGTCGCGGTGGACCTCGGCGCCGGCACCGGCAAGTTCACCCGCCTGCTGGCCCGTACCGGCGCGCGGGTGGTCGCGGTGGAACCGGTGGATGCGATGCGCGCGCAGCTCGCCGAAGCCTTGCCGCAGGTCCAGGCGCTGGCCGGTAGCGCCCAGTCGATTCCGTTGGCCAACGGCTTCGCCGACGCCCTGGTGTGCGCACAGGCCTTCCATTGGTTCGCCACCGTGGAGGCGCTGGAGGAAATGCGCCGCGTGCTGACGGCGGAAGGCAGGCTGGGGCTGGTGTGGAACGTGCGTGACGAGTCGCTGGATTGGGTCGCCGAGATCACCCGCATCATCACCCCCTACGAAGGCGATGCGCCGCGTTTCTACAAGGGCGACTGGCGTCGGCCGTTCGAGCGTGCGCCCTTCGGACCGCTGCGACTTTCCACCTTCGCCTACGAGCATGTCGGCCCGCCGGAGCAGGTGATCGTCTCGCGCTTCCTTTCGGTGAGCTTCATCGCCGCCTTGCCGGAGACGGAAAAGAACGCTGTGGCGGCGCAATTGCGCGAGCTGGTCGCCAGCCACCCGGCGCTCAAGGGGAAGGAGCAGGTAGCGCTGCCCTATCGCACCGAGGCCTATCTGGCCGAGGCGCGCTAGGCGTACTGTCCCGCCGCATAACCCGAGGCCCAGGCCCACTGGAAGTTGAAGCCGCCGAGGTGGCCGCTGACGTCCAGTACTTCGCCGACGAAATACAGCCCCGGCGAGCGCTGCGACTCCATGGTCTTCGACGACACTTCGTCGGTGCTCACCCCGCCCAGGGTCACTTCCGCGGTGCGGTAGCCCTCGGTGCCCGAGGGCGTGACCCGCCAGGCCGAAAGCTGCCCGGCGATACCCGCCAGTTCGGTCGGGGTGTACTGTTTCATCGGCTTGGAGACGAACCAGCGGTCGGCCAGCAGTCCGGCGAGCTTCTTGGTGAACAACTCGGCGAGCAGGGTCTTCAGCTCGCTGTTGGGACGCTCGCGCTGTTGCTGCGCCAGCCATTCGCTGGCGTCGTGGTCCGGCAGCAGGTCGATTTCCAGGGTATCGCCCGGTTGCCAGTAGGAGGAAATCTGCAACATCGCCGGGCCGCTGAGGCCGCGGTGGGTGAACAGCAGGTTCTCGCGGAACGCCTGGCCGTTGCAGCTCACCCGGCAATCCACCGAGGTGCCGGAAAGCTCGGCGCACAGCTCCTTCAATTGGTCGGTGATGGTGAACGGCACCAGCCCGGCGCGGGTCGGCAGCACCTCATGGCCGAACTGGCGCGCCACCTGGTAGCCGAAACCGCTGGCGCCGAGGGTCGGGATCGACAGGCCGCCGCTGGCGATCACCAGCGACTCGCAGCGCATCTCGCCGGCGCTGGTACGCAGGCGGTAGCCGGCGTCGTCGCGGGCGATCTCTTCGATCGAGGTGTCCAGCAGGATTTCCGCTCCGGCCTCGGCGCATTCGCGCAGCAGCATCTCGAGGATGTCGCTGGACTTGTTGTCGCAGAACAGCTGGCCGAGTTTCTTCTCGTGGTACGGCACCTGGTGCTTGGCCACCAGGCCGATGAAGTCCCACTGGGTGTAGCGGGCCAGCGCCGACTTGCAGAAGTGCGGGTTGCGCGAAAGGAAGTTGGCCGGCTCGGTGTACAGGTTGGTGAAATTGCAGCGCCCGCCGCCGGACATGAGGATCTTCTTGCCGGCCTTGTTGGCGTGGTCGAGTACCCGCACGCGGCGCCCGCGCCCGGCCGCCGTCATCGCACACATCAGCCCGGCCGCCCCGGCGCCAACGATCAGCACATCTGTACTTGCCACTGTCCCACTCCGCTCATCGGAAACGGCGCGCATCTTACCCGAAGCGGCGGTCGGCCGCCGGAGCTCCCGACGCGGTACACTGGGCGTTTTCCGCGAACCGCCGGACCCGTGCATGATCCCCCTCAAGTATCTCCAGGCCTATCCCGCATCGCTGCAGGACCAGGTCCGCCAGCTGATCGCCGAGAACCGCCTGGGCGAGTACCTCGAGCGCCGCTACCCGGGGCGTCACGATGTGCAGAGTGACAAGGCGCTGTACGCCTACACCATGAACCTCAAGCAGGAACACCTGCGCAACGCGCCGGGCCTGGACAAGGTGCTCTACGACAACAAGCTCGACGTGGTCCAGCGTGCCCTCGGCCTGCACACCGCGATCTCGCGGGTGCAGGGCGGCAAGCTCAAGGCGAAGAAGGAAATCCGCGTGGCTTCCCTGTTCAAGGACGCCGCCCCGGAGTTCCTGCGGATGATCGTCGTCCACGAACTCGCCCACCTGAAGGAAAGCGAGCACAACAAGGCGTTCTACCAGCTCTGCCAGTACATGCTGCCGGACTATCACCAGCTGGAGTTCGACTTGCGGGTGTACCTGACCTGGAAGAGTCTCTAGCGGCTGTTACAAGGATGAATTCTCGATGGGAAGCGCTTCGCAACGTTCGGTGCAGGATCTTTATGAGGACGTGGGAGATCACTACCGGATCTTTATCCGGGCGCCATTCTTTCAATTGCTGAAACACAGGGACTACTGGGTTCCCCTGCTGTATTTCTTCTTCGTGTTGATCACGATGTTCTGGGACTTGTATTGCCACTCCGGACAGTACCTCTACGAAGCCAGGAGTCTGCTCCCTTTCTATCTGTTCCCGTTTCTGATCGCTGCGCTACGGATAGGCGATATCGTCGTCGATACGCGCTGTCGCAATGTGGAGAACCTGGGAGGCTTCGAGCGCTCCGCCGAGAGCAGTCGCTACGTCCAGCTTTCCCTCTACGAACGGCAATGGTTCCGGCTGCGGTACCGGGCCTATGGCGGTAACCTCCGCTGCCTGGCGGGCGATCTGGTGGAGAACTGGCGCCTCTGGAAGGAGGTGAATTCGAAGGCCGCGAAGGATATCGACGGCGCAGTGATGCTGCGATTCTTTCTGCCTCCCCGGGACCTTGCTCGTCTGGTCACGCTGTTGGCTGCGCTCATTGCGGTCATCGCCACTCTCATCATTACCCTGGGGGCTGACAGGCAGGGCTATTTCGAGTTTGTCGACAACCTGCCCGCCTATCTGAAACTGTATTGGGGCGTCGTTTTCATCATTGCCTTCAGCGGTCCATACATGATCTTCCTGGGGATGCAGGCGCGCCTGGTACTGCGCGCAATGATCGACGCATTGTCCATTTCCCAACCAAGCGACAAGCTGTTCTATCAATTCATCCAGCGGCTCATCTGGGCGGACGGAGTGAAACCGGCGAACCCCAGTGCCAACAGCAGGGTGCTACGGGCGGTCGACTCCATGGTCGACTTCTTCTACGAGGAGTGGAGAAGCGCCATCGGCAAGCTTGTGCTGTGGCTCGTTGCCCTGCTTGTGCTGCTTCTTTGCACGCTTTTGCATTGCCTGCTCCGAGTCTTTTCCTCGGCGAGAACGTTGGGAGAGGCGCTGATGCGGATTCTCTTGGCTGTTCTGGGGGGCGTTTGCTGGATAGTCGCGGCGATCCAGCGCTTGAATCTTGCCGTGCCCTTCCACTGGACCTTCTTCGTGCTGACGGGAACGGGAGCCTTGTTCGCAACCCTCTGCGGGCAGCCCTGACTCAGACTGTCCGGCGCAGGCGCGCCACGGTCTCCGGCAGTTCGCGCATGTGCTCGACGATGGCGATGGCGCCCAGCTCGCGCAGTACCTCGGCGTGCCCGGCGGGAATGTGCCCGGCGCCGACGAAGCCGATCACCCGCATCCCCGCGGCGAGGGCGGCGCGGGTGCCGGTGCTGCTGTCTTCCACCACCAGGCAACGCTCGGGGGCGACGCCGAGCAGGCTGGCGGCGTGCAGGTAGACGTCGGGTGCGGGCTTGGGCAGGGCGACCATATCGGCGCTGGCCAGGCGTTCGCCGATCAGTTCGCTGAGCCCGGCGCGCGCCAGCGAGCGCTCCAGGCTGTGGCGGCGGCTGTTGGAGGCCACCGCGACGGGCAGATCCAGGGCCAGCAGCGCCTCGCGTGCGCCGGGAATGGGTTGGACCTGGGCGACCATCTCCTCGCTGCGCTGGCGCACCTCGCGGTTGAAGCTGTCGGGGATGCGCAGGCCGAAGTGCTTCTCGACGCGATCGAGGATGTCGCGGCTGGTCAGGCCGAAGGTGCCTTCCAGCAGGCGCTGCAGCTCCTCCAGCGGCGCGTAGGCGCTGAGCGCCTCGTACATCACGCGCTCGGCGATGACCTCGCTGTCGACCAGGACGCCGTCGCAGTCGGAAATCAGTGCGTCGATGGGATGGGGCATGGGCTACCTCGCTGCGGGCGTTGGCGCAGGGCGCCGGAGTGGGAGCGAGGCATTCTAACCCCGGTCAGGGGCGGGAAGGGAAACAGGGAGAGGGAGAACGCCGGGCCGTGCGGCCCGGCGGGAAGGAATCAGGCGATGCCTTTCGGGTTCTGGCCGTACTGGTTCTGGCCGGCGTCGCTGTCCTTGGCCAGCAGGTAGATCAGGTACAGGCCGACGATCGGGATCAGCGCGATCAGCATCCACCAGCCGCTCTTGTTGATGTCGTGCAGACGCCGGGCGGTGACGCCCAGGGCCGGCAGCAGCACGGCGAGCGAGTAGAGATTGGCGATCGGCAGGAGCTTTTCACTGATCAGGCCGAGCACGACGCTCAGCGCGACGGAGATGATGATGTTCACCAGGGTGAACATCCAGTATTCCTTGCGACGGGCACGCCCGTTGAAGTCGAAGTAGTGTTCCTTCACGCATTTCAGAAACCATTCCATGTTTGCCTCCTGGGCGTACTGGTAAAGCGGGAGAGTGGGTGCCGCGACAAGTACCCCCGCGCCTCCTTGCCGGGAAAGCACAGTGTAGCCGTACTGTCAGTGAATTCGTACAGGATGTTGCGAAAATCATTCACATTGCATAGCAGCGGATCGCCGAAATGTGCGCCGGTAGCGCTTTCAGCGAGCGGAGTCGGCCTGGCGGCGGAAACGGCCCGGCGATTCGCCGAAGGCCTGGCGGAAATTGCGGGAAAACGCCGCCTCCGACTGGTAGCCGGTCTCGGCGGCGATATCCAGCAGGCTCTTCTGCGTTTGTCGCAGCAGGCCGCGGGCCTTTTCCATGCGGATGCGGGTCAGCAGGATCCACGGCGAGGTCCCGCCGAGGGCGGAGAAGGCGCGGACGAAACTGGCCCGCGACATCGCCGCCTGCTGGGCAAGCTGTTCCAGGGTCCAGGCATGCTCCGGGCGTTCCAGCATGGCCCGCAGGGCTCGTCCCAGGCGGGCGTCGCCCAGCAGGCCGAACAGGCCGTCGCCCAGCGGTTGGCGGTCCAGGTAGGCGCGCAGGGCCAGGGCGAACAGCGCGGTGGCCAGCGCGTCGATGATCGAGCGGGCGCCGCTGCGGGTGCTCTCGGCTTCCTCGCGCATCAACCCGATCAGCGCGCGCAGGGGCTGCTGGGTCGACTCGTCCATATGCACCAGCAGGCGCTCGGGGAGCGCGCCGAACAGGCTGGCACCGGCGTGATAGCGGTAGCTGCCGCAAAGCATGTCGAGGGCCTCGCCGGGGCCGTTCAACTGGTACAGCGGGATGCTGCCGCGGTGCTCCACGGTGGGTTCGCAGGGTTGCGCCGGGCTGTCGCTGCGCAGGAGGTGCGGGGTGCCGCGTGGCAACAGGATCAGGTCGCCGGGATGCAGGTCGAGGCGAGCGCCATCGAGGAATTCGCAATAGCAGGTGCCGGCCATGACGATATGGAAGGTCGCCTCGCCGGGCACCGCTTGCGGGTGCTCCAGCGCCCAGCTGCCCTGTAGCTGGCAGCGCTGGTCGAGGCGGCCCTGCAGGTTGGCGAGCTGGATGAGCCGGTCGAGTGGGTCCATGGGATGAGCCGATCAGGTCGAAAGTAGAGACGCATGGGCAGGCGGCGCGGTCCAGACTGGTCGAGACTGGTAACCCGACGCGCCACTCCCGGCGCGAAAGCAACGGAGAATATCACCATGCTGAACAACTGGACCGAGTTCGTCCCCGCCGTGAAAAAAGCCTTCGGTGCCCTGGGCAAGCAACACCCGAAGATGCTCGCCGCCTATGGCGCGCTGGAGGAAGCCAGTGCCGAGGGCGCCCTGGATGCCAAGACCCGCGAACTGATCTCCATCGCCGTGGCTATTACCACCCGTTGCGACGGTTGCATCGGCGTGCACACCGAGGCCGCGCTGAAGGCCGGCGCCAGCGAGGCGGAAATCGCCCAGACCCTGGCTACCGCCATCTCCCTGAATGCCGGCGCCGCCTATGTCTATTCGCTGCGCGCGCTGGAAGCCTACGACCAGTTCAAAAAGTGAGGCCGTACAGGCGCTGCAGGTAGAACAGCAACCCCAGCCAGGCCACCAGGGCCAGCCAGCCCAGCCCCAGCAGGCCCTTGCGCAGCAGCGTCGAGGGCCTGCCGTGGAGCAGGTCGACCAGGCTCAGCACGCCGCCGAGCAGCAGCAGGCCGAGCAGCGCCTGGGTGTACTGGGCGAAACTCGGCGACAACGCCTCGTCGCCGTGGGCGGCATAGTTGTACAGGTTCCAGGCGCAGATCAGCGTCGCCGGCAGCAGCGCCAGCAGCGCGCCGAGCCAGCGCCCGCGGACATGCAGGAGGAAGCCCGCGAGCAGGCCGACCAGCCCGGTACCCAGCGGTAGCAGCGCCAGGCCCTGGCTGAGGTAGACCAGGTCGACGCCGTCGGCGAGCGCCATCGGGGTGACGAAACGGTAGCTGCCGCTGGCGCAGAGCAGCACCGAAAGCAGCAACAGGGCGTAGCCCGGCAGGTACGGCCAGAAGGCGGGACGCGGGGGCAGGTCGGACATGGATGTTCCTTGCGGGTTGTCCGCTCGCATGAGCGTAGGCTCAAGCGTACCGCTGCGCGTGACAGGCGGCGAGTACCGTTGCGGTTGAACCCTCCGCGAATGGCGGGAGTCAGTCATAGGGTGACGCGAAAAAACGCCGGCTCACGCGCCGGACACCGTATCGACCCTGGACCAAGGAGTTCCGTTCATGGACCTGATCCGCATCCTCATCGCCATCCTCCTGCCGCCGCTGGGCGTGTTCCTGCAAGTCGGCTTCGGCGGCGCCTTCTGGCTGAACATCCTGCTCACCCTGCTCGGCTACATCCCGGGCATCGTCCACGCGGTGTACATCATCGCCAAGCGTTGAGGCCTCTGCTCAGGCGTAGTTCCATGGTTCCTTCACGGTGAAGTCCCGCCACGGGTCTTCGCCGTGGAAGGGGCCGACATAGAGCACCTCGCCGCCCCGGACGATCCATTCCATACCGTGTTCGCGGTCCCATTCGCAGTTCAGCGACAGGTGGATCACCGCTTCGTCGCCCTGTTCCGGGTCGGGCACGATCAGCTCGCCCGGTTCGATCCGTTCCAGCACCCCGCGCGCCGGCGCGACTTCCTCCGCAGACTCGCCCAGCCGCTCCAGGCGCGCGGCGCGGTAGCGCAGGCTGGCGGCACAAAGCCGCTCGACCACGGCGTCATCCAGTTCGTCGAGGGCTCGGGCGCAGCGCCAGGCGTAGGCGTCGTCGGCCTCGTTCTCGATGAACAGGCTGATGTAGCGCCGGTACAGGCGCCAATACACTTCGCCCATGTTCGCATCGTCCAGGTTGCGGATCAGTTCCATGCGTGGTCTCCCTGTTCAGCAGCGTTCGGTGAGGGCGATGCCACGGCCGTCGCCGAAGCCATCGTGTACGTGCAGCCACAGCGGGATCGGCCAGGCCCAGCCGCCGGCCTTCCACCAGCACTCGGCGAACCAGGCTTGCAGCGTATCGGCGAGCAGATCGACGCCGCCGAAGCCGTCGGCGAAATAGGCTTCGTCGAAATCCGGGGCATGTCCCAGGCCGAGCGCCAGGTCCAGCGTCTTGCCGGGAAACAGGCGCGGGTCGCTGGCGTCCACCCGGTTGCTGGCGCCATTCAGGTACAACCACGCTTCCGCTGCGTCGCGTCCGTCCTCGCCGAGGAACAGTTGGATCTCGCCGTCGCGCAGTCCTTCCTCCAAGGGTTGCCGGAGCAGCTCGCGCAGGTGCTGGATCACGCCCGGCGCGGCGCGTTGCAGGTCGCGGCGGTAGCGCTCGCGGAATTGTTCGGTGCTGAGGCCGAAAGGAATCATGGGCGTTTCTCCGTCATTCGGGCAGGCAGGGCCCGGCTTCCAGCCAGGCCTCCAGGCTGGGTGCCAGGGGTTCGAAGCAGTCCGGGGTCATCGCGCCATGGTCGACCAGGAACAGCGCCTGCCGGTGATCGTCCAGGGCCATCACCACGGCGCGGCCGCCGCTGTCGTCGCCTATGGCCAGGTAGCCGGGGCAGTAGAGAGAGGTTTCGAAGGCCCGGTTGCGTTCCAGCAACTCGTCGGCGGCGTAGAGCAGCAGGCCCGGCTCGACGAGGCGGCCGCCGTGCTGCTCCAGAGCGGCGACGAAGGCAGCCGGCAGCGGTTGTCCGAGCCAGGCCTCTAGGGCATCCAATTCAGGCTTCATCGGGCTCGTCCAGGGCGAACAATGCATGGTGGCGGGCATGGGCCAGCAGGCGTTCGCCCAGCGCGTCGGCCAGGGCGTAGAAGCGCGTGTCCAGCGCATTCAGGGCCGCTTCGCAGTCGCGGTCGGGTTGATCGGCCCAGGTCGGCATGCGCAACTGGCGTTCGGCCTGGGAGACTGGCACCGGAGCGTCGCCGAACAGCAGGGCGGCGGCTCGCTCCAGCAGGGCCAGGGCGTCCTCCGCCTCCAATTCGCGAAGACCCGCGCGCGCCGCCTGGTACTGGTCGCCGGAGGAGTTGCCGAAGTACTGGTCGAAGCCGCCGTTGTGCACTTCGCCGCTGAGCACGCTCACTGCGTAGTAGCTCCGCTCGGCCGGCGACAGCCCGGCGAATCCCTCGCGGCCATCGTAGACGCGACTCACCAGCGCGCTCCAGTACAGCGCCTGCGGACTCGCCAGGTAGCGCCGTCGCTCCGTGTGGAAACGCTTGCCATCCTCGATGTTCTGCCGGTAGCCGCCCTTGCAGGGCATGCACAGTCCGTCGTTCCTCGCCGCCGTGGTCGGGAGAATGAGATGGCCGCAGGCGCGGCAGGGAAGGCGGTCGGTCATGAGCGGTCCTTGCTGGTGGAAGGGGCTCATTATTGCGCAGGATCGTTCAGCTTGAACGACAGTTTGGCTTGCCAGCCTGGCACGGCATTGCCCGCTGGCATGGCCGACCCTCTCTCCCGTCGGGGAGAGGGGCATGAGGACCGGCGCGGAGCGAGAAGCATCACCCCGCGCCAGCCCCCTCAGCTACGACTCACGGAAACGGCCACGTCGGCGACCCCTGGCTCATGTCCAGAAGCTTCACCGTGCTGTATTCGTTGGTCCGGTTGTTGGCATAGAAGAACGCCGGCTGCTCGGCGAAACTGTAGGCCGCCACCTGCGCCTGGGCCGCTGCCGAGGTACGGATGCCCCATAGCGCGAAGGTTGGCCGCTGGTCGCGCTGGGTCAGCCAGGACAGGCCGAGCAACAGGTTGTCGTTGCCGTCCGTGCTGCTGGCATCGCCGCTGTTTCCCGGGCGCTGGGCGTAGGTGCCGTAGCCGAGAGCGGCCTTGCTGGCGTCCCAGTCGGACTTGTCCACCTGGCGCTGGTGCAGGTAGAGCAGGGTCCAGATATCCCAACCCTGCAGCGGATCGTTCTTCAGGTCGGCCCAGTAGTGCACCCACTGGGTATAGAAGGCCATTCGCTCGCCGTTCAGCGCGTAGGTGCCCGGGTCTTCCCACAGGCGCTTGTATACGCCTGCCAGCGGATCGGCCTCGGCGCGCCCGGCGACGATCAGGTTGTAGGCGTTGCGGTAGTTGACCCGCGTATCGTCGAGGTTCTGCCCGAACTCGCGGAGCACGCGCCAGTCCTTGTGCAACGGGAATATCTGGTTGGAGATTTCGCCCGAGCGCCCGCCGTAGACCTTCAGTCGATTCACTTGCAGGTTGTGGCCCAGCTCATGGCTTTCGCCCCAGCCACGCGGGTTCAGGCCCCAGGTCTGGTCGTAGGGGTTGCCGCTGCAACCGCCGCCGCACTGGGCGTACTGGTCGACGTTGATGTGCTGGGTGCCGGGCAGCTTGTGCAGGGTCTCGCTGTCGCAGTCCCAGCCGCGCACCGCGCATTCCTGCTGGATTGCCGGAGTCTTCGCCTGGTTGGGAATGGCGAAGCCGGCCAGGGTGTAGGCGTCGTCGATGAACACCTCGTTCAACTCACGGATGAAGCGCTGGACGTCGCCGCCATAGTCCTTGTCGATCGAGCCACGGACCTTCTCCACCTTGGCGTGGACCTCCACCGAGCCGCTGCGGATCTCCAGCCAGTCGGCCTTGTCGGCGTCCAGCGCCTGGATGAAGTCGGCAATCGCCTGGCTGCTGTCCTCGCCCGGCTGGATGTCGAGGAACGGCTGGCTGGCCGCGCCGGTTACCTTGACGGTTACCGTCTGACCCGGCGTGGCGCCGCTGTAGACCAGTTGCAACAGGCCGCCGTAGGGCGATACCAGCGCCACCGACTGGTTTGCCTGGAGCTTGATGTCCGGGCTCTTGAGGAAGCGCGGGCGGTCATACTGGCGGGTATTCCACAGCCGCGTCGAGCCGATGCGCTGGGTGTTCAGGCCGACCGCCAGGCTGGCCTGGCCAGCGTCTTCGATGCGGATGCTCAGGCGCTTGCCCGGCGCCGCCATGCGGCCGATGGCGGTGAAGCCCTGGGCCGACGGCAAGGTGAGGGTCAGGGTTTCCTCCGAGCCCGATACCGGCATCGACTGTTGGCGCTGGCCGGCGTAGCTGCCCAGTTCCTTCTGCGCCGCGCCGGCCTCGCGCACGTAGCCGACGATGGCGTCGGCGACGAAGGTTTCCTGGAAGCGCGCCGTGTCGGCGGCCTTGTCCATCGGGTAGCGGATGTTCTGCCGCACCGCGTCGGCCCACAGCAGCCAGAGCCGCAGCGAGGTGGTGCCGGGCAGGGCGAAGAGGTTCTGCGCCTTCTGGTTGTAGGCGTCGAGGGCGCCTTTCAATACATCGACGCGCTTGCTGAAGTCGCTCAGTCCCGGCACGTCGTCGCAGGTGGTGCGACCGACGTAGGAGGTGCATTTCGACCAGTCGTAGTCCGTGCGCCAGCTACCGTCGACGATCTGCTGCACCAGCGCCGGGTCCTGGCCATAGGCGCCGCCCAACTCGACCGAACGCGTCCGGGTGCGGCTGGATGGCACCGTGTCCTTGTCCCAGTAGTTGCCGCCGTAGGGGCCTTCCTGCAGGCCCAGGCCGGCGAGGATCTGCTGGCCGGTGCTGCTCTGGTTCCAGCCATTGGTGTGCACGAAGAGGATCGGCAGCCCGGCCTGTAGCCGTGCGCGCACCGTGGCGCTCAGGCTAGCGGCGCTGGCGCCGTTGCCCAGTACCAGCAATTTGCTGGTGCTGGCGCAACTGGCGTCGGTCAGCGCGTTGCAGGCGGCGTCCGCCGGTTGCAGGCCGGCGCTCTTCAGGCCGTTGAGGGTGGCGGTCTTGTCCACCCCGACCACGCTGACCTTGAAGTCCTTCGCAGTGGCCGCGCCCGGGTCGCCGTTCACCAGCCACTGCACCGCCCGCTTCAGCAGCGGCGCGTGGGCGGCATTGGCCCCGCTCAGTTGGGTGAGCACGTTGGTGCCATAGGCCAGCCCGCGGCCGCCGGCCTCCAGGCTCAGGCTGGCGAGCACGCGCCCCTTGTCGCCGATGAGGAAGGGCAGGGTATTGTCCGGGTTGGCCGGCAGGACCCACATGCTGGCGGCGCCAGGATCATAGGCTTGGCTGAGGTTCTGGTAGAGACCGTCGAGCAACTGCGTGCGGGTCTGGCGGATGCGCTCGACCTGCTGCTGCAGGCGGAGGGCGACCAGGTGGCTGTCGGTCAGTTGCGAGGAATCCCCGCTGACCAGTGCCGCATCGAGGATTTCTTCCTGGGTGGCCGCCTGGGCGGACAGCGCGCCAGCCAGGCAGAAACCGGCCAGCAACGCTCGGTGGCGAGGGATGGGTGAGCGACTCATGTTCTCTCCTTGCAGTGAGGGAAATGCAGTGGTGGACAAGCTCACAACTGGCGCTATCGGCCCGTGGAGGGCGGCATATTGTTATGGGTGCGCCGGGTATCGCGTCGAACAGGGAATGGGCCTCGGACAATGCCGGACATACGCATGGGCGATCCGCTGCATCGAACGAGTCAAGGCGAGAGGAGCATGTTGGGAAAGGCGGAAAAACTATCTGTTCTGGTTGTTTTTGAACTGCGTCTGATTATTTGGATTTTATTTTTACCGATTGTTCGAAGCGCTCTGGAATAGGCGCTCCAGCGTTTCCTGTGACGAAACGATCCAGACTTTGGTTAGGGTCTTGGAAAATACCGAGGATGTATTTCCAGAGCTGTCGATCGAGTTGGAAGTTACAGTTTCATGAAGGTTTAAGTGCTTCGAAGTTACCGCGTTGGCGATGGAATCGATATCGTCCGGTAGTGCCTTCGGAAGTGCCTGATAAGTGCCTTCCCACGCTCAGGCGGCGAGCAGAGCGCCACGTCCATCGGATTCCGCTCCGCCAGCGCCAGTTCGCCTTCGCCGAAACTTGCGCTGCTGCCGCCGACACCCTGCGATTGATCGCGCAGTGGCGGGCGATTCATGCCAAAGCCTGTGACCTGCAGCACGGCTCGCCGGTGCAACGGTAGAGACCTATCGGCAGGTGCTGGAAACCTGCCGTTTCCAGCACGAAGATGCCGTAGGGTGAGAAAAATACGTGGTCGATCTGTGTCGTGCCGTCCGGCGTGTTCAGGGTGACGTTGTGCAGGCGGCGGTAGGTTTGCCTGTCCAGCTGCCAATGGGCGAACAGGCGCACCAGCAGTTCACCGATCTGCCCCTTGGCCCAAGGCGATTTGAGCAGGCCGATCAGCAGGGCTGCCGGGATAAACCAGGTCAGCATGCCCCAGACCTGGGCGACTATCGGGCTGTAATCCACTTTCTTCCTTGAGCCGAGCTGCTTAATGGAGAGGCGACCATTGTCCTATGGCGCGATGACGCATCAAGGGCTGAGGAGCCAGGTGCAGGCGCTCAGCGTGCTATCTGGTAACGGGTGCTACGCCCTCCGCCGGGCAGTCGCTCGATGCAGCCCTTTTCCAGCAGGTCGCTCAAGTGACGGGTCGCGGTGGCTTTGGAAACCTTGGCCACAGCTTGGTATTGCGCCGCACTGATGCCGTCCTCGAACCCCCTTTCGCCGCCATCGAGCAGGCGGTTAAGCACTTTGATCTGCTCCGCCGATAGCGTTTGGCTGCGATGTGCCTGCCAGAAGCGCGCCTTGACCAGCACGCGGTCTATACGGGCAAGGGCTTGCTCCAGGCTCTTGAGCAAGGTTTCGAGAAACCACTGCAGCCACTTGGTGATATCCAGCCCGCCTTTCTGACTGGCTTCTAGGATGCGGTAATAGCCGGCGCGGTCGTCGAGGATGCTCGCAGACATGGCGTAGAAGCGAATGGCTTGCTGCTCGCCCTGAGCCAATGCCAGATCGGTGATAGCGCGGGTGAGGCGACCGTTGCCGTCGTCGAAGGGATGCAGGGTCACGAACCAGAAATGTGCGATACCGGCGCGCAGAAAGGGGTCGAGGCTGGCATCGCTGCGGCTGCTTTCGAACCAGGCGAGAAAGTCCGCCAGTTGCGCTTCCAACCCTGCGCGGGGAGGGGCTTCGAAATATACGGTAGGGCGGTCTATCCGACCCGAAACTACCTGCATGGGCTCTTCGCCGCGCAGTGCGCCGATGTGTAGTGGTCGAGCCAGAAGTTGGTCATCGGTGGGGAATAACCAACTGTGCCAGGTGAACAGTCGCTGTTCGTCTAGCGGCTCTTGATGTGCGTGGGTGGCATCGAGCAGCAGTTCCGCCAGGCCTTCGGAGCGAGAGGTGGTTCGACCTTCTTCGTGCAATCCCAGTCGCCGTGCCAGTGATGAGCGCACCGAACCGACATTCAGTTGCTCTCCCTCAATGGCTGAAGAGGTGACGATGTTCTGCAGCATGGCATCCAGGCTGCTCTGCACTTCGGTGTCACTCCCCACGGCACCGAGCATTCCTAACAAACGACCCTGAGCCTGGCTACAGGAGCGCAGCAGTGGTGCAAGCGCTTCGGCTTGCCAGTTGAACTGCGGCCAGTCGGGCTGCTGCCAGATCCAGAGTGGGTCGTTCATAAGGGATATTCATGAGCTGATTAGAGAGCCTATTCGGCTCATTTTGTGAGCCGATAATGCCAACTATTCGGCTCACTGTCTAATTCTCAAGCTGGGTTGATAGCTTGATGAGCATGCCTGTTCAGGTTGACTGAGTCAGCTAAAGCGCCTGTTTCAGCACGTCAAAAACCTTGTGGATAGAGGTCGGCCGTACCCCTTGGGCATCGATAAAATTTGATGCAGGGACATGTAGCTCTCGGGCTACAAAATGGGGGCAGGTCACATGCGCTCGGAGCCGCAGTGCTGGATGTACACGCCGCGTACCATCTCGTCTTCGGTGCGGCGTGCCCAGTCTTCGGCGTCGCGCTTGGTGCGGAAGGTTTTTCGTTGGTCGGCCAATCCGTTTTGCGGACCACGGGAAGGAGGGGCGATTGTTGCCATCAGATAAGGACTCCAAAGGCAGACTGGCGAACCAGTACTGTACCGATTTTGTACCTTTTGGCCATGGAGCCGTTTATGAGGCCACTACCCTAGAAAGCGCAAAGCCGCGCAATGCGCGGCTTTGAAGGTGGTGGGCCCACACGGACTCGAACCGTGGACCAAAGGATTATGAGTCCTCTGCTCTAACCGACTGAGCTATAGGCCCCCAGAGTCGGGTGGGGATGGGCCATTGCTGGCCCATCCCCCCCTAAGAACCGTACGTGCGCCTTTCAACGCATACGGCTCAAGCCTTTCAAAGCCCCCTAACGGGCCGGCTTGCTTACTGTCAGACCACGAGCATGGAGTTGCTGGTGGCAAGCGGGGTGCAATAGTACCCGGTTCTCCAGGGAGTCTCCACCGCCTTGTGAGCGATAGAGGATGTGGTGGTCGTGCCACCCGGTTTCCCTGGTTATCGGTTGGTTGCAGAGCGAGCAGAGCCCCTTCTGGGAGAGGTATAGGTTTCTGATCTGAGTTCGGTACTTCAGCTTTTTCAACATCCGTTCCGTTCGCAGTTTTTCACCTATTGCTTCCATGGCTGGATCGTAGGGGTTGTATTCCCCACTCACCTTCCTATGTCGCTCAATCGGCGTGCTCGCCAGCGAGTACAGCGCGACCTCCCGTTTCTTACCGTTGCTTTCCAGCACCGTGGTAGCGAACACCCAAGTCTTGTCCCCGTGAATCCGGAAATATCGCCTCCTGATCCAATCCAGTGACTTGTTCGGGTGCCGCCGTTTCGCCCAACGCCAGAGCTTGAGAAACACTCTGTTGTCCATGCGGCTGAACGTTTGCTTGGCAACCACTGGCTGGTGATACAGCGCCCAGCCGCGCAGAATCGGATTCAGCGTTCGGATCAAGTCCTCTTGCCTTGCCGTCCTGCTGGTTTCGATGACCTCCTTCACCTTGCCGTAGAACGCTTTCGCGTTCTTCTGGCTGGGTTTGATCAGAAGCTTCCCGTTGTACTTGCGGAAGTTCCAACCGAGGAAGTCGAAGCCCTGATCTATGTGGGCGATCCGCGTTTTCTCCAGAGAGAGCTGCAGCCCGCGTACCGCCAGGAACTGCTCTACCCAGGGTTTGACTTCTTTCTCCAGTACCTCGGGAGAGACACCGGTGATGACGAAGTCGTCCGCATAGCGCACCACATTGAGTTTCAGCTTCTTCGCCCTTGTCACGCCCAGGTGTCGCTTGAGCTGTGATTCCAGGCCATCGAGCACCATGTTTGCCAAAGTAGGCGAGATGATTCCGCCTTGAGGTGTTCCAGCATCCGTTGCCTGGAGCTGGCCTTTGTGGATCACGCCGGCCTTCAACCATTTCCGGAGGATCACCTTGTCCGTGGGGACATGGTTCAGTAGCCAGTCATGATTGATGTGGTCAAAACACCCTTGTATGTCCGCCTCCAGTATCCATTGGGCCGAAGCCTTTCCGGATAGGCAAACGAACAACTGGGACATTGCATCCGCCGTGGATCGCTCGATCCTGAAGCCATAGCTGTTCGGATCGCCGGTGGTTTCTGCAATGGGCGACAGAGCGAGCAGGTAGAGTGCCTGCATTGCCCTGTCAGTCATGGTCGGGATACCCAGGGGGCGCTCCTTTCCGTTCGACTTCGGGATGAACACTCGCCGTAGAGGCCGAGGTTGGTACCCGCGCCTTTTCAACCCTTGTGCCGCTTTCCACTTGGTGTCAGGCGTATCCCAGAGCACGCGGTCGACTCCCGCCGTGCGCTTGCCCTGGTTTTCAGTGACTCTCCGTACAGCCAGGTACCTGGCCGACGTCGAGCGGGTCAGCATCCGTTGTAGGGCCTTCACCCTGCGCCATTTGCCTTCCCGACAAGCCTTCGCAATCCGTACCTGCATTCCCCGGACATTCCGCTGGACCCGACACCAGTCGATGTCGTGCCACTGCTGCGGAGCGCCGGAAAGCGCAGACCCGGCCGATGGGCTGAGTTCTTTCATGCTGCTTTCCTCTCATGATGGTTAGTCCACCCGAGCGGAAGGCGCACGCCGGTCCCTGACGGGATGCGCGCACCCCGCCAAGGTTGGTTTGTGTGGGCTCGATGTTGCTGAGCCCTGGGTTCATTGAGACAGGTTCAATCAGAGTTCTTGCGACGAAAGACCACGCAGAAGTCTGCCCGGTTTCCCGTGGGGTGATGTTCCAACCCCTATCCAGACGATTACAGCCTGGCGTTCGCTTTCTCTGCGATCCCATACCCGCACCGCCAACAGTTCGCCTTACGGCTCCCCTGCCCCGAGGGCGGCGATACGGGCTTACCACGTTCCCTGACTGTCACACGACTGGGTTAGGACCTGCCTTTTCACCGGTGGTCTGAAGGCGACGTATCTCCACGACCTACGGAGATAACCGACCACGTACCTTTTGGTTCGAGCCTGTCAGCAGCTTTGGCTCGTCAATCCTTACGGTGTTTATCAGCAGTTCACCTAGGTTGCCCGTACCAGTCAGCCTAGCGCCTTGGGTCGGTGCTACTCCGACCCTCTGCGGTTCACCTCACGGTGAATTCGCACCCTCGCGGGGGCTACGTTGTCGGGAAAGCTTCGCACCCTGCCGTTACCAGCAACGCACGTTTCCCTAGGCTACCGTTGGTCGCACAACGAGTCCGCTGCCACTCCATACAAGCAGTGGTTGGACAATGACAGACAGAGCTTTCGCTCATGTCTCCTTTGGGGAAGGGAGAACAGGGACGACCTGCTGGCCGCCAGTTCCTGATTTATTACCTCCTGTTTCAAATTACGCAGGAGGTGACCCCAGCGGGGATCGACTCTCCCGCAGGGGTTGGTTTTAGGATGCGCTCCAAGACCGGTGTTCTGGTCCTGCGGTCGTGCTGCCGAGAGCTCAACGACCTTGGGTTTTTATTGCCACCGCCGCTGCGGCAAGTCCTTGAAGGCAAAAGACTTCTGGGCGAGTTTTGGTTCCCGGGGATGGATACCCAAGCGTTCGATTTCCTTGCGGAAATCCCCCAAGCTGACCCTACAGCTTGGAGACGGAGACACGCCACGCGTGTCGCACAGGTCGGCGGATTATACCGGCGCTTCTCGGGGAGCGCCAATCGGCTGGCGCGGTTTGAGGAATTTGCTGGCGAACAGCTCGGCCGGCAGCGGCGGGCTGAGGACGAAGCCCTGGATCTGCTCGCAGCCTTCGTGGGTGAGGAAGCTCTGCTGGCCTTCGGTTTCCACGCCTTCGGCGATCACCGTGAGCTGCATGCTGCGGCCGAGGGCGATGATGGCGCGGGTGATGGCGGCATCGTGGGGATCGTCGGGGAGGCCGCGGATGAACGACTTGTCGATCTTCAGGATGTCCAGCGGCAGGCGCTTGAGGTAGCTGAGCGAGGAGTAGCCGGTGCCGAAGTCGTCGATCGCCAGCTGTACGCCGAGGCGCTTGAGGCCGTGGAGGACGGCGAGGGCCTCCTCGGTCTGGTTCATGATGAAGCTCTCGGTGATTTCCAGTTGCAGCCGCGACGGTTCCAGGCCGGACTGCTCCAGCAGTTGCTCGAGGCGTTCGATCAGTTGCGGCTGGCCGAGCTGGGCGCCGGCGAGGTTGACCGACAGCGGGCCGAACGGCGCGTGCAGCTTTTGCCATTCGCCCATCTGCTGGCAGGCGTGTCCCAGCACCCAGTCGCCGAGGGGCAGGATCAGGCCGCAATCCTCGGCGAGGGGGATGAAGCGCTCCGGGGAAATTTCCCCGAACAGCGGATGGTACCAGCGCACCAGTGCCTCGGCGCCGACCAGCAGGCCACTCTCCAGGCTCAGCTTGGGTTGGTAGTAGAGCTGCAACTCGTCGCGCTCGAGGGCGCGGCGCAGTTCGGTTTCCAGCGCCATGCGCTCGGTGGCCAGGTAGGTCAGTTCGCGGGTGTAGTACTCGATGCGGCTGCGGCCCCGCGACTTGGCGCGGTACATGGCGGCGTCGGCGTTCTTCACCAGGGTCGGGGCGTCGTCGCCGTCCTTGGGGAACAGGGCGATGCCGACGCTGGCGCTGACGAAGAATTCATGACCTTCGGCCTGGAACGGCGCGGTGAAGGCATTCAGCAGCTTGCGCGCGACGTGCTCGGCGTCGCTTTCCTGGTGCAGGCCTGGGAGCAGGATGATGAATTCGTCGCCCCCCAGGCGGGCCACGGTATCGACGTCGCGCAACTGGTCGCGCAGGCGTTCGGCGATGGCCTTGAGCAGCAGGTCGCCGATGGGATGGCCGAGGCTGTCGTTGATGTGCTTGAAGCGGTCCAGGTCGATGAACAGCACGGCGCCGGGACGGCTCTCTTCGCGGGCCTCGTCGAGGGCGTGATTGAGCCGGCTCTCGAACAGCAGGCGATTGGGCAGGCCGGTGAGCGGATCGTGGTGGGCCTGGTAGTCGAGCCGGGCCTGGGCGTACTTGAGGGTGGAGATATCGGCGAAGACGCCGACGAAGTGGGTGATCTCGCCCTGCGGATTGTGTACCGCGCTGATGGTCAGCCATTCGGGGTACAGCTCGCCGGTCTTGCGTCGGTTCCAGATCTCGCCCTGCCAGTGCCCGTCGCGTTCCAACTGGTTCCACATGGCGAGGTAGAAGCTGGAGTCGTGTTGTCCGGAGGAGAGCAGGCTGGGCGAGCGTCCCAGCGCCTCCTGCTCGCTGTAGCCGGTGATCTCGCTGAAGGCGCGGTTGACCGCGGTGATGCGTTGGCGGGTATCGGTGATCATCACGCCTTCGGCGGTGCTTTCGAAGACGGTGGCGGCCTGCTGCAGCTTCTCCTGCATGAGCTGGCGCTCGGTGATATCGCGGGCGATGGTCAGCACGCAGTCCTCGCCATCGATGCTGATCCGGTGGGCGGACATCTCGCACTGGCGGATGCCACCGTTGCGGTCCCGTACAGGGGCGGTGAAGCCCTGGGTCAGGGTGTGGTGGCGTACCAGCGAGATCAGGCGCTTGCGGTCCTCGGTGTCGACCCACAGGCCGAGTTCGAGCGTGGAGCGGGAGATGACCTCGTCGCGGCGGTAGCCGGTGAGACGGGTGAAGCCTTCGTTCACGTCGATCAGCGTGCCGTCTTCGAGGCGGCTGATCAGCAGACCGTCGGGGTAGGCATGGAAGGCGTTGGCGAACTTCTCCTCGGAGATCCGCAGCAGTTCCTGGGTCTCCACCAGGTGGGTGATGTCGCGGATCACCACCACCAGCGCCGGTGTCTGGTCGAGGGCCACGTGCTGGGCGCTGAGCAGCGCGCTGAAGGTACTGCCATTGCGGCGCCGCAGGGGCACCTCGAGGTTGGTCAGGTTGCCGTGGCCGAGCTTTTCCAGGACCTGCGGGCCCAGGCCGGGGAGTGCCCAGATGCCCAGTTCGGTGGCGGTCTTGCCGATGGCGTCGTCGGCGGCGATGCCGATCTGCTGCTCGAAGGTGTTGTTCACCGCGAGGAAGCGGCCGTCGGCGCCATTGGCCAGTACCACCATGTCCGGACAGTGGTGGAACACCGAAGCGAACTTCTGTTCGGACAGGCGCATGGCCTGCTCGGTGAGCTTGGCCTCGGTGATGTCGATCATCAGACCGCGCAGGAGCAGGTCCCGGCCTTGCGCGATCGGGGTGACCAGATCGCGAATCCAGACCACCCGGCCGTCGGCGGCGAGCATCCGGTAGTCGAAGCTGTGGTCGCGTCCGGCCTGGCTTTCGCTCATGCAGTAGTGGATGGCGTACTCGGCGTCCATGGGGTGCAGGGTCCGCTGCCAGAAGCCCGGCTGCAGCCATTCGCCGAGGGGATAGCCGAGCAGGCGTTCGGCGTGGGGCGAGACGTAGGTGAAGCGGTTCTCCTCGAGGCGCATTTCCCAGGCAATGGCATTCAGGCTTTCCACCAGTCCCCGGTAGTGCTGTTCGCTGTCGCGCAGTTCGCGCTCCAATTGCCGCCGGCGACTCACCTCGCGGCGCAGGCGGCGGTTCATGGCCAGCAGTATGGCGACCGAGACCAGGATCAGCAGGACGATGGGAAGGCCGTAGGTCGCCATCTCGCGCCAGGCCGGACGTCGGTCGAGCAGGCCGCCGACCCAGGGGGCCTGGAGTCGCTCGATCTCCTCGGCGCTGAGGTCGGCGAGGACCTTGTCGACGATCCCGGCGAGGATCGGTTGTCCGCGCGGCACGGCCATCGCCAGTTGGTAGCGGTATGGCGTCTCGCCGCTGATCTCCAGGCCGTTGAGCTTGAGCTGGCGGAGGTTCCATACGCTGGAGGCGAAGTCGCCGACGAAGGCGTCGGCCTGGCCGGTGGCCAGCGCCTGCAGGGCTGCCGCTACCGAAGGCAGCGGCAGCAGGGTGAGGTCGGGATGCTGGGCGATCAGCAGTTCGTGAGGAGCATAGTGGTCGACCACCGCGACCTTGAGTCCGTAGAGCTCGTCGATGCGCTTCGGCATCGGGCCGTTCTTGCGTGCCAGGATGATGATCGGGAAGTCCAGGTAGGGCCGGGTGAAGCTCAGATACTCCTGGCGCTCCGGGGTAGCCATGATGCCGGGCAGCAGGTCCAGCCGACCGTCCTTGGCCTGCTCCAGGACCTGCGTCCAGGTCTTCGGTTCGACAGGCGTCAGGCTGACGCCCAGGCGTTCCTGCAGCAGGCTGACGTAGCCGGCGGCGAGTCCCTGGTAGCGGCCCTGTTCGTCGCGGAACTCGAATGGCGGCCAGGAGGTGTCCACGCCCAGGCGGATGCTCGGGTGCTCGGCCAGCCAGGCCCGTTCCTCGGGCGTGAGCGTGAGGGCGCCGGCCAGCCCCGGCCAGCAGCAGGCCAGACACAGGAGAAGCACGGCCTGCAGACGCTGCATGAGGCGGTCTCGCGGTGGACGGGAATATAAGCGGAAGTGTAGACGCCGGGCGGCGGGGCAAGCGGCAAAGAAAAACCCCCGGTTTTTCAGGCCGGGGGTTCGTTCGTCACTCGTCGAGGAAGGAGCGCAGGTGCTCGCTTCGCGACGGATGGCGCAGCTTGCGCAACGCCTTGGCTTCGATCTGGCGGATCCGCTCGCGGGTCACATCGAACTGCTTGCCGACTTCCTCGAGGGTGTGGTCGGTGTTCATGTCGATGCCGAAGCGCATGCGCAGCACCTTGGCTTCCCGGGCAGTGAGGCCGGCGAGGACTTCGCGGGTGGATTCCTTGAGGCTCTCGCTGGTCGCCATCTCGATCGGCGACTGCATGGTGGAGTCCTCGATGAAATCGCCCAGGTGCGAATCTTCGTCGTCACCGATCGGGGTTTCCATGGAGATCGGCTCTTTGGCGATCTTCAGTACCTTGCGGATCTTGTCCTCAGGCATGTCCATGCGCTCGCCAAGCTCTTCCGGGGTGGGCTCGCGACCCATTTCCTGGAGCATCTGGCGGGAGATGCGGTTGAGCTTGTTGATCGTCTCGATCATGTGCACCGGGATGCGGATGGTGCGTGCCTGGTCGGCGATCGAACGGGTGATCGCCTGGCGAATCCACCAGGTGGCGTAGGTAGAGAATTTGTAGCCACGACGGTATTCGAACTTGTCCACCGCCTTCATCAGGCCGATGTTGCCTTCCTGGATCAGGTCGAGGAATTGCAGGCCGCGGTTGGTGTACTTCTTGGCGATGGAAATCACCAGGCGCAGGTTGGCCTCGACCATTTCCTTCTTCGCCCGGCGAGCCTTGGCTTCGCCGATCGACATCGCGCGGTTGATTTCCTTGATCTCGGCGACGGTCAGCTCGACCTCGCTTTCCAGGGCCGCCAGCTTCTGCTGGTTGCGCAGGATGTCGTCGCGCAGGCGCTCGATGGCCTCGGCGTACTTCGGCTTGCTCTTCAGGACGCTGTCGACCCACTTCTCGTCGGTCTCGTGGTTCGGGAACAGGCGCAGGAAGTCGGCACGCGGCATGCGCGCGTCACGCACGCAGAGTTGCATGATGGCGCGTTCCTGGGCGCGTACGCCTTCCAGGGCGGAGCGCACGCGGGCGACCAGGGCGTCGAACTGCTTGGGCACCAGCTTGATCGGCATGAACAGCTCGGCCAAGCCGGTGAGTTCGGCGGTGGCCTGCTTGCTGCCGCGACCGTGCTTCTTCAGGGCCTTCTTGGCCTTGTCGAGCTGCTCGGAGACCGCGGTGAAACGCAGGCGGGCTTCTTCCGGATCCGGACCGCCGTCGCCTTCGTCGTCGCTGTCGCTGCTGTCGTCGCTTTCTTCTTCCTCGTCGTCCTTCTCTTTCGAGTCGGCGGAATCGTCCTTCAGGTTGACCGGCTCCACCTCTTCGGCGGGCAGGCTGCCGTCATCGGGATCGATATAGCCGCTGAGGACGTCGGAGAGGCGACCGCCTTCGGCGACGATGCGATTGTAGTCGGCCAGGATGCTGTCCACCGTGCCCGGGAACTGGGCGATGGCGCTCATCACTTCGCGGATGCCTTCCTCGATGCGCTTGGCGATTTCGATCTCGCCTTCGCGGGTCAGCAGTTCCACGGTACCCATTTCACGCATGTACATGCGCACCGGGTCGGTGGTGCGACCGATGTCGCTTTCCACCGCGGCCAGGGCCGCTGCGGCTTCTTCCGCTGCGGCTTCGTCGGTATCCGCCTCGGCCAGCAACAGGGCATCCGCATCCGGGGCTGTCTCGAATACGTTGATCCCCATGTCGTTGATCATGCGGATGATGTCTTCCACCTGTTCCGGATCGGAAATATCCTCCGGCAGGTGGTCGTTGACCTCCGCGTAAGTCAGGTATCCCTGCTCACGGCCTCGGGCGATCAACTCTTTCAGACGAGATTGCTGTTGCGCTTTTCCGGACATAACACCCTATCCACTGAAGGTCTTGGCGGGCAAAAAATAAGCAGAGGATTATACCTGATGCCTGGGCTGAGGCGCCAGTTCAGCTCTGGGAAGGCGATGAAGCGGCAACACTGTAGTGCTCTCTGAGCAAGGCTTTCTCTTCATCGGTCAGTTCACTGTAGCTCTTCTGCATGACGCTGCGTAAACGCTCCTCCCGCTCGCCGAAACGCTGGCTCTCGGAGAGTTTAGTAATGGTGTCGAAGAACTGCTTTTCAAGGTTCTCCTGGACGATCAGCCACTCCTTCTCGCCCAGGGCCTGCAGCAGGCGGCCCTGGGGCGTGCCGTGCCAGCGCGCGATGAGTTGCATCGAGCTCTGCCGCGGGTTCTTCTGCAGGGCTTCCAGCAGGGACACCAGCAACTGGGCGTAGGTATCCTGCTCCCTGGCGAGGGTGCCCGCATCGTCGACCTTCAAGGCCAACTGCGGATGATGCAGCAAGGTGCGCAGGGCGTTGAGGGTGGTGGACTCCACGCTGACCGGCGTTCGTTGCGGAGCCTTGAAGTCGCCGCGGCCGCCTTTGTCCCACTTCTTCTTGCCATCCCACTTCTTGCCGTCCCAGGGCTTCTTGTCCTTGTTCCAGCTCTTGCGCGGTTGCGCCTCGCCATAGCCTGGCGCAGCGTCGAACGGCGCATGGGAGGGCTCGTTCTCGTAGTAGGCGCTGGCGGCGAAATAGTCGTCGCCGTCCAAGACGCCGCTCGCTCCGTGGTCCATGGACGACGGTGGCGGGCTGTGGTGCGCCAGTTGTCCGATGTTTTCGCCGGACAGGCCGGTGATTTCCGACAGACGTTGCCGCATCAGCAGGCGCAGGTTGTTCCCGGGAATCTTCTCCAGCAGCGGCGCGGCGAGGGTCGCCAGGTGGGCCTTGCCTTCCAGGGTGGCGGGGTCGGCCTCCAGCATCAGTTGCTGGAAGAAGTACTCCGCCAGCGGCTGGGCCTGCTGGGTGATGCGTGCGCGGAAGGCATCCTCGCCCTCGGCGCGTACCAGGCTGTCCGGGTCCTCCCCCTCGGGGAGGAACAGGAAGCGCACGCGCTTGCCGTCCTGCAGGTTCGGCAGCACCGACTCCAGGGCGCGCCAGGCCGCCTTGCGGCCGGCCTGGTCGCCGTCGAAACAGAACAGGATGCTCGGTACCAGGCGGAACAGGCGCTTGATGTGTTCCTCGCTGGTCGCCGTGCCGAGGGTCGCCACCGCGTTGCGGATGCCTTGCTGGGCCAGGGCGATGACATCCATGTAGCCCTCGACCACCATGATCTCGTCGAGGTCGCGATTCTTCTGCCGGGCTTCGTAGAGTCCGTAGAGTTCCTGGCCCTTGTGGAAGACCGGAGTCTCCGGGGAGTTCAGGTACTTCGGCTTGTCGTCGCCGAGCACCCGGCCGCCGAAGGCGATGATCCGCCCGCGGCTGTCGCGGATCGGGAACATCACGCGATCGCGGAAGCGGTCGTAGCGCTTGCCGGTGTCGCTGTTCTCCACCAGCAGGCCGGCGTCGAGCATGGCCTTGAGTTGCAGGTTGTCGCCACCCAGGTGCTTGAGCAGGTTGTCCCAGCCAGGCGGGGCGAAGCCGAGGCCGAAGTCGCGGGCGATCTCGCCGGTCAGGCCGCGGCCCTTCAGGTAGTTCACCGCGGCCTTGCGCGCCGGGTGGCTTTTCAGCGCCTGCTTGTAGAACTCGGCGGCGGCGCTGAGCAGCGGGTAGAGCGGCGAGTCGGTCGGCTGGCGCGGCGTGTGCCCGCGTCCGCCGCGTTCCTCGCGCGGCACGTCCATGCCGGCGCGCTTGGCCAGTTCCTCGACCGCCTGGGGGAACTCCAACTGGTCGTGGTCCATGACGAAGCCGAGCGCGTTGCCGCCGGCGCCGCAGCCGAAGCAGTAGTAGAACTGCTTGTCCGGGCTGACGGTGAACGAGGGAGTCTTTTCCTTGTGGAACGGGCAGCAGGCGCTGTAGTTCTTGCCGGTTTTCTTCAGCTGGATGCGCGAACTCACCACCTCGACGATGTCGGTGCGGTTCAGCAGGTCATCGATGAAGCTTTGCGGTATCAGGCCGGCCATGGTGTTCTCGAAAACGACGGCGCGTGGGCGCAGAGCGGCAGCATAGCAATTATCGCCGGGCCGATCAGGCCGGCGCGGTGTTTCAGGAGGAGAGGCGCGCCTTCAGGCGCTGGCTGACCTGTGCCATGTCGACGCGACCCTGGACCTGCGGTCGCAGCAGGTTCATCGCCTTGCCCATGTCCTGCGGACCCTGGGCGCCGCTGTCGACGATGCTGCGCTCGATCAGGGCGTTGATCTCATGGTCGTCCAGGGGCTTGGGCATGAAGTCCTGGAGCACGAGGATCTCGGCGGCCTCGACCTCGGCGAGGTCCTGGCGGCCGGCGTCGCTGAACTGGCGCTGGGCGTCGCGGCGCTGCTTGATCATCCGGTCGAGGATCAGCAGGGCTCGGGCGTCATCCACCTCGATGCGTTCGTCGACTTCGACGCGCTTGATGTCCGCGAGGGCCAGGCGCAACGTGGTCAGCCGCGGCTTGTCCTGGGCGCGCATGGCGACCTTGACGGCGTCGAGGAGGCGGGATTTGATTTCGCTCATGGCGGAAAGCCGAAAGCCCGGCCGGGGCCGGGCTGAGGCACGATCACTGACGCGTGGGCGTCGAGTGGATCAGTACAGGCGCTCGCGACGGCGCTGTTCGCGCTGTACTTTCTTCGCGTGGCGCTTCACTGCGGCAGCGGCCTTGCGCTTGCGCTCGGCAGTGGGCTTCTCGTAGAACTCGCGGCTGCGAACTTCAGCCAGTACACCTGCTTTTTCGCAGGAGCGCTTGAAACGACGCAGGGCTACGTCGAAGGGTTCGTTCTCTTTTACTTTGACGGCTGGCATCCAGGTCGTACCTTCACTGATTACCGGGGGTTGAACGTACTCCGGCAAGGTGGCGCGGATACGTCGGTTTTCAAGGGTTGCGGATATTAACGGTTCGGCCGGAGGAATGCAAAGCCTCCGATCGAAAAACACTGGTCTGGCGCAAAGCCGCCGATTATCATGCGCGGCTTCGTATTTGCCAAGCTCTAAGGCTCAAGCCCATGCGCGTGCTGGGACTGGAAACGTCCTGCGACGAAACCGGCGTCGCCCTTTACGACAGCGAACGCGGCCTGCTGGCCGACGCGCTGTTCAGTCAGATCGACCTCCATCGCGTCTACGGCGGCGTCGTGCCCGAGCTGGCCTCGCGCGACCACGTCAAGCGCATGCTGCCGCTGATCCGCCAGGTGCTCGACGAGTCCGGCTGTACGCCGGCGGATATCGACGCGATCGCCTATACCGCCGGCCCCGGCCTGGTCGGCGCCCTGCTGGTGGGGGCTTCCTGTGCCCAGGCGGTGGCCTTCGCCTGGGGCGTGCCGGCGGTCGGCGTGCACCACATGGAAGGGCACCTGCTGGCGCCGATGCTGGAAGAGCAGCCGCCGCGGTTCCCGTTCGTCGCCTTGCTGGTTTCCGGCGGTCACACCCAGTTGGTGCGGGTGGACGGCATCGGCCGCTACCAGTTGCTTGGCGAATCGGTGGACGATGCCGCCGGCGAAGCCTTCGACAAGACCGCCAAGCTGATCGGCCTGGGCTATCCCGGCGGTCCGGAAATCGCCCGCCTGGCGGAGCGCGGCACTCCTGGCCGCTTCGTGTTCCCGCGGCCGATGACCGATCGCCCCGGCCTGGACTTCAGCTTCAGCGGGCTCAAGACCTTTACCCTGAACACCTGGCAGCGTTGCGTCGAGGCCGGCGACGACAGCGAGCAGACCCGCTGCGACATCGCCCTGGCGTTCCAGACCGCGGTGGTCGAGACTCTGCTGATCAAGTGCCGTCGCGCCTTGAAGCAGACCGGCCTGAAGAACCTGGTGATCGCCGGCGGCGTCAGCGCCAACCAGGCGCTGCGCAGCGGCCTGGAAAAGATGCTCGGCGAAATGAAGGGGCAGGTGTTCTACGCCCGCCCGCGCTTCTGCACCGACAATGGCGCGATGATCGCCTACGCCGGCTGCCAGCGCCTGCTCGCCGGCCAGCATGACGGCCCGGCGATCAGCGTCCAGCCGCGCTGGCCGATGGAGTCGCTGCCGGCGGTCTGAGTGGCCGCCAGGTCGCAGTCAGGCAGGTGTCGATGACGCAGCTGGGCCAGACTGCATGAAGTTTTTTCCTTTTATGGATTAGAAATGCCGTTCGCGGCCGGCGAACAGATCGCGTAAGTTGGCGCGGTGCCGCCAGACGATCAGGCCGGTCAGCACGGTCATCGGCAGCAGCGCTCCGGGCTGCTGCCAGGCCAGCAACGGCAGGGTCAGCGGGGTGGCCACCAGCGAGGCGAGCGAGCTGGTGCGCGACAGCTTGAAGGTCAGCAGCCAGGCCGCCGCGGCCAGCAGTACGGCCGGCGGATAGAGGCCGAGGAGCATGCCCGCGGCGGTGGCGACACCCTTGCCGCCGCGGAAGTTGAAGTACAGCGGGTACAGGTGGCCGATCACGGCGGCGATGCCGACCCAGGCCTCCTCCATCACGCCGAGCCCCAGCCAGCGGGCGACCAGCACCGGCAGCAGGCCTTTGCCGACGTCGCCGAGCAGGGTCAGGATGGCGAGTTTCTTCCCGGCGACGCGCAGCATGTTGGTCGCGCCGGGGTTGCCGGAACCGCTGGCGCGCGGGTCCTGGGTGCCGAACCAGCGGCTGAGCAGGACGGCGAAGGAGAGGGAACCGAGCAGGTAGGCGAGGATCGCCAGTAGCCAGACCATGGATTCCACCGAGGACGAGGATGTCCTCGATTCTAACGGGGCGGCGCACGCTTGTCGTGGCATCCCTTGGAGCGGGTAGCGAAGTGGACAGAGTTTTTATCGAAGGCTTGGAGGTCGATACCGTCATCGGCGTGTACGACTGGGAGCGCGGCATCCGTCAGTGCCTGCGCCTGGACCTGACCCTGGGCTGGGACAACCGTCCGGCCGCTGCGGGCGATGATCTCGCCCTGGCGCTGGACTATGCCGCGTTGTCCGAGCGGGTGCAGGAATTCGCCCGGGAATCGCATTTCCAGTTGGTGGAAACCTTCGCCGAGCGCCTCGCCGAGGTACTGATGGGCGAGCGCGGCATTCCCTGGCTGCGCATCCGCGTGACCAAGCCCGGCGCGGTGCCGGCGGCCCGTGGCGTTGGCGTGGAGATCGAACGCGGATGTCGCTGATCCCGGTCTACCTCGGCCTCGGCAGCAATGTCGAGCGTGAGCGCCACCTGCGTGCCGGCCTCGATGCGCTGGCCGGTTTCCTTCATGACCTGCGTTGCTCGCCGGTGTTCGAGAGCGAGCCGGTGGGTATCAAGAGCGGGCCGTTCTTCAACCTGGTGGTGTCTGCCCGCACCGATCTGCCGCTGGCCGAACTGAGCCTGCGACTCAAGCACATCGAGGCCGACAATGGCCGCTATGCGCCAGAGCGCAAGGGACTGCCGCTGGATATCGACGTGCTGTTCTACGGCGACCTGGTGGGCGATTTCGATGGCCTGGTGCTGCCGCGCGCCGAAGTGCTGAAGAATGCTTTCGTGCTCTGGCCCTTGTCCGAGCTGGCGCCGAACCTGGAGCATCCGGTCGCCCGCCAGCCGCTGGGCGATCTCTGGCGCGAGACGAGGATCCAGCAGAAGCTCTGGCCGGCGCCATTCGAATGGCGTGGCCAGGCGTTGACTCCCGAAGCGCTGCTTCAGGCCTTTCCGCGTTCTTCCTTGTAGGCCTTGAGTGCGGCGAGGCGCGCACGCTTCAGCGCCTCGCCCAGTTCCGCGCCCTTCAAGCCCTTTTCCACCAGCGGCTTCACGCTGACTGCCCGCGCTGCCTGCGCCGCGCCGAGCAGGTAGGCGGCCTGCGGATAGTCCCGCTGTTCCAGGCCGAGGCGGCCGCGCGCGTCCATCTCGCTGGCGGCGACGAACTCCTCGAAACGCTGCGGGCGGCGATACACGTCGAAGCTCTGCAACAGCTCCAGCAGTGTATTAGGGCGCAGCTCCAGCGCCCGATGGGCGTGGGTGTGGTACTCGCCCACCAGGCGCGCCAGTTCCTGGCAGTCGCGCGGCACCCTGAAGCGCTGGTTCACCGCATCGATCAACGGCACGCCGCGAGCCTCGTGGGCGATATGGCGGGGCCAGTCCGCTTCGCTGGTGAGTCCCTTGCCCAGGTCGTGCAGGAGGCAAGCCCAGCGTACGCTGAGCGGCTGCCGGTGGCGGGCGCATTGCTGCAATACCGACAGGACATGGACGCCGGTATCGATTTCCGGATGGTGGGCCGCCGGCTGCGGTACGCCGAACAGCGCCTCGACTTCCGGGATCAGTTCGGCCAGGGCGCCGCAGTCGTGCAGGACCTGGATGAAGACCTCGGGGTTGGGTTCCATCAGGGCTCGGGAAATTTCCTTCCAACTGCGCTCCGGGGTCAGCGCCTGCAACTCGCCGGATTCCGCCAGTTGGCGCATCAGGGCGAGGGTTTCGGCGGCGATCCGGAAGCCCAGGCCGACGTAGCGGGCGGCGAAGCGCGCTACGCGCAGGACCCGCAGGGGATCCTCGGCGAACGCCGGGGAAACGTGGCGCAGCAGGCGCGCCTCGAGGTCTGCCTGGCCGCCGTAGGGATCTATTACCCGGCCCTGTTCGTCCTCGGCCATGGCGTTGATGGTCAGGTCACGGCGAGTCAGGTCTTCCTCCAGGGTCACCTCGGGGCTGGCATGGAAGGTGAAGCCGCCGTAGCCGCGCCCGCTCTTTCGCTCGGTGCGCGCCAGGGCGTATTCCTCGCCGCTCTGCGGATGAAGGAAGACCGGGAAGTCGGCGCCCACCGGGCGGTAGCCGCGGGCGAGCATCTCGTCGCTGCTGGCACCGACCACCACCCAGTCGATATCGGTGACCGGACGGCCGAGAAGGCGATCGCGCACGGCGCCGCCGACCTTGTAAATCTGCATGGGAATCCTCCGCGTGATAGGCGGAAGTCTACCCCAGGGTGTCCTAGCGGGCGCGTGGAAGCTGCCGGAGCAGGGCGCCGACCACCAGTTCGAGCTGTTCCGGATTGGCCCTGGCGGGGCTGAGGCCGGTGCTTACCATACCTTCCCAGAGAACGCGCTCCTCCAGGTCGACCAGGCGCACGCGCAATGTCCCGGTTTCGTCGCGCAGGCGGTGGATCGCCAGATAAGGCCCCATGCCGGAGGTGGGCGGAAGGTCGGGGCGGAACTCCAGCGGTGCGTCGCGTAGCGCCAGCCAGTAGTAGACGCGGAATTGCGGGGTAGCGCTCTCGTGGTAGCCGTGGGCCGCCAGTCCCTGGCGCAGCTCTGCGTTTATCAGCGGATAGCGGTTGCGGTAGGGAAGGGCGTCGACCGCCTGTTCCGGCGGCATCAACTGGAAACCTTGCAGGCCGGGCAGTCCGGCGCTGGCCGGATGGGTCACCCGGGCGCTGGGGATGTGGCTGGCGCAGGTGGCCAGGACGAGGCAGAGCAGGACGATGGCGAACAGGCGCATGGCGGCTCCCGTGGACGGCCGGCTTCTTGTTCTGCTGTGGGCGGCCCCGACCGTGCCGGCATGCTGGCCGGCGGTCGGGGCGGACGTCAACCGATCAAATGGGCGGGATGATCAGGTCCAGGCGCGGGTAGCCTTCCTCGCCCTCGCTGGCGCCCTTGGGCGGCATGTGGTGGGTCTGCACGAGCTGGTCGCCCTGCAGGGTCTCCAGGTGGATATCGAAGCCCCACAAGCGATGCAGGTGCTTGAGCACGTCGGCGGTGGAGTCGCTCAGCGGCTGGCGGTCGAACTGCTGGTGGCGCAGGGTCAGCGAGCGGTCGCCGCGACGGTCGACGTTCCAGATCTGGATGTTCGGCTCGCGGTTGCCGAGGTTGTACTGCGCCGCCAGGGTCTCGCGGATGGTGCGGTAGCCGGCTTCGTCGTGGATCGCCGCGACCAGCAGGTCGTCCTTCTGGTCGTCGTCGAGAATGCTGAACAGCTTCAGGTCGCGAATCACCTTGGGCGAGAGGAACTGCAGGATGAAGCTTTCGTCCTTGAAGCTCTTCATGGCGAACTTCAGCGTGGCCAGCCAGTCGCTGCCGGCGATATCCGGGAACCAGCGGCGGTCCTCGTCGGTAGGTTCCTCGCAGATGCGGCGGATGTCGCGGTACATGGCGAAGCCCAGGGCGTAGGGGTTGATGCCGCTGTAGTAGGGGCTGTCGAAGGACGGCTGGTAGACCACGCTGGTGTGGTATTGCAGGAACTCCATCATGAAGCCGTCGTTGACCAGGCCTTCGTCGTAGAGGTCGTTGAGCAGCGTGTAGTGCCAGAAGGTCGCCCAGCCTTCGTTCATCACCTGGGTCTGGCGTTGCGGGTAGAAATACTGGGCGATCTTGCGCACGATGCGGATCACCTCGCGCTGCCAGGGCTCCAGAAGCGGCGCGTTCTTCTCGATGAAGTAGAGGATGTTCTCCTGCGGCTCGCTCGGATAGCGCGCCATGGATTGTTCCTTGTCCTTGCCGCCGACGCGCGGGATGGTCCGCCAGAGGTCGTTGACCTGGCGCTGGATCAGTTCCTCGCGCTCCTTCTGCCGCTGCCGCTCCTCTTCCGCGGAAATCGGGTAGGGCCGCTTGTAGCGGTCGACACCGTAGTTCATCAGGGCGTGGCAGGAGTCGAGCAGGTCTTCCACCGCGTCGATCCCGTAGCGCTCCTCGCACTGCATGATGTACTGCTTGGCGAACACCAGGTAATCGATGATCGAACTGGCATCGGTCCAGGTGCGGAACAGGTAGTTGCCCTTGAAGAAACTGTTGTGCCCGTAGCAGGCGTGGGCGATCACCAGCGCCTGCATGCACTGGGTGTTTTCCTCCATCAGGTAGGCGATGCAGGGGTCGGAGTTGATCACGATCTCGTAGGCCAGGCCCATCTGGCCACGCTTGTAGTTCTTTTCCGTACTGAGGAAGTGCTTGCCGTAGGACCAGTGGTTATAGCCGATCGGCATGCCCACCGAGGCGTAGGCGTCCATCATCTGCTCGGCGGTGATCACCTCGATCTGGTTCGGATAGGTATCCAGGGCATAGCGCTCGGCGATCCTGCTGATTTCCCGGTCGTACTGCTGGATCAGCTCGAAGGTCCATTCCGAGCCGGTGGCGATGGGCTGGCGCTTGCTCATGCGACGAGCCTCCTCTGGAACAGCTCGCGGAACACCGGGTAGATGTCCGATGCCGAGACGATCTGCTGCTGGGCGAAGCTGTCTTCGAAGGCTTCGCGCACGCGCTCGTACTCGAACCACAGGGCCTGGTGTTCGCGCGGGGTGATCTCGACGTAGGTGTAGTACTGGACGAACGGCATGATCTGCTTGAGGAGGATGTCCCGGCACACCGGCGAGTCGTCGTTCCAGTTGTCGCCGTCCGAGGCCTGGGCGGCGTAGATGTTCCACTCATGGGTCGGATAACGCTCGGCCATGATCTCCTGCATCATCTTCAGCGCGCTGGAGACGATGGTGCCGCCGGTCTCGCGGGAGTAGAAGAACTCCTCCTCGTCGACCTCGCGGGCGCTGGTGTGGTGGCGGATGAACACCACTTCGATCTTCTCGTAGTTCCGCTTGAGGAACAGGTAGAGCAGGATGAAGAAGCGCTTGGCGATGTCCTTGGTCGCCTGGGTCATCGAGCCGGAGACGTCCATCAGGCAGAACATCACCGCCTTGGAGGTGGGGTTGGGCTGCTTGACCAGCAGGTTGTACTTGAGATCGAAGGTATCGAGGAACGGCACCCGGTCGATGCGCGCGCGGAGCTTGGCGATTTCCAGCTCGAGTTCCTGGATATCGCCGAGGTTGTCCGGTTCTTCGCGCTTGATCCGCTCCAGTTCCTTCAGCGCCGCGCGCAGCTTGGCCCGGCTGCCGCCGGACAGCGCGATGCGCCGCGCATGGGCCGAGCGCAGGGTGCGGACGATGTTGATGCGCGACGGGTTGCCGTCGTTGCTGATGCCGGCGCGGACGGTCTTGAAGGTGTCGGTGCCGGTGATGTGGCGCTTGACCAGGTTGGGCAGCTCCAGGTCCTCGAACATGAAGTCGAGGAATTCCTCCTGGGTGATCTGGAAGACGAAGTCGTCCATGCCTTCGCCGCTGTTGCTGGCCTTGCCGCCGCCGCGGCCGCCCCCGCCGCCGGATGGGCGGGCGATGTGCTCGCCGGCGGTGAATTCCTTGTTGCCGGGGTGGACGACGGTCTGCCGCCCGCCGCGGCCATGGTGCAGCACCGGTTCGTCGATATCGCGCCCGGGAATGCTGATCTGCTCGCCGTGCTCCATGTCGGTGATGGAACGCCGGCTGACGGCCTCCTCGACGGCCTTCTTGATGTGTTCACGGTAGCGCCTCAGGAAGCGCTGGCGGTTCACCGTGCTCTTGTTCTTGCCGTTCAGACGCCGGTCGATGACGTAGCTCATGAATGCTCCTCAGGGCCTGTGGCGCCCCGCCGGAGCGGAGGCGCCGAGGTCCGAATGCGACGGCGACCGGTACGGTCGCAGCGACCGTACCGATGGCAGACTACTGCGACTTGCGAACCCGCAGGTACCATTCCGACAGCAGGCGGACCTGCTTCTCGGTGTAGCCGCGCTCGACCATGCGTTTGACGAAGTCGTTGTGCTTCTGCTGGTCCTCCTTGCTGGCCTTGGCGTTGAAGCTGATGACCGGAAGCAGGTCCTCGGTGTTGGAGAACATCTTCTTCTCGATCACTACGCGCAGCTTCTCGTAGGACAGCCAGCTCGGGTTCTTGCCGTTGTTGCCGGCGCGGGCGCGCAGCACGAAGTTGACGATCTCGTTGCGGAAGTCCTTCGGGTTGCTGATGCCGGCGGGTTTCTCGATCTTCTCCAGTTCCTCGTTGAGAGCGGCGCGGTTGAGGATCTCGCCGGTTTCCGGGTCGCGGTATTCCTGGTCCTGGATCCAGAAGTCGGCGTACAGCACATAGCGGTCGAAGATGTTCTGACCGTATTCGCTGTAGGACTCCAGGTAGGCGGTCTGGATTTCCTTGCCGATGAACTCGACGTAGCGCGGCGCCAGGTATTCCTTGATGAAACGCAGGTAGCGCTCGCGGGTTTCCGGCTGGAACTGTTCCTGCTCGATCTGCTGTTCGAGGACGTAGAGCAGGTGCACCGGGTTGGCCGCTACCTCGTGCGGGTCGAAGTTGAATACCTTGGAGAGGATCTTGAAGGCGAAGCGGGTGGAAAGCCCGGCCATGCCTTCGTCGACCCCGGCCGAGTCGCGGTATTCCTGGATCGACTTGGCCTTGGGATCGGTATCTTTCAGGTTTTCGCCGTCATATACCCGCATCTTTGAGTAGATATTCGAGTTTTCCGGCTCTTTCAGCCTCGACAGCACGGAGAACTGCGAGAGCATCTTCAGGGTGTCCGGCGCGCAGTGGGCATGCGCCAGCGAGCTGTTGACCAGCAACTTGTCGTAGATCTTGATCTCGTCCGCCACGCGCAGGCAGTACGGCACCTTGACGATGTAGATGCGGTCGATGAAGGCCTCGTTGTTCTTGTTGTTGCGGAAGCTGTGCCATTCCGACTCGTTGGAGTGAGCCAGAATGATGCCGCTGTAGGGCAGGGCACCGAGGCCTTCGGTGCTGTTGTAGTTGCCTTCCTGGGTCGCGGTCAGCAGCGGGTGCAGGACCTTGATCGGGGCCTTGAACATCTCGACGAATTCCATCAGGCCCTGGTTGGCCCGGCAGAGGGCGCCCGAATAGCTGTAGGCGTCCGCGTCGTTCTGCGGGTATTCCTCCAGCTTGCGGATGTCGACCTTGCCGACCAGCGCGGATATGTCCTGGTTGTTCTCGTCGCCGGGCTCGGTCTTGGCGATGGCGATCTGGTTGAGGATCGAGGGGTACAGCTTGACCACGCGGAACTGGCTGATGTCGCCGCCGAATTCGTTGAGGCGCTTGGTTGCCCAGGGCGACATGATCGAGCGCAGGTAGCGCCTCGGGATGCCGTAGTCCTCCTCGAGGATGGCGCCGTCTTCGTCGGGGTTGAACAAGCCCAGCGGCGACTCGAAGACCGGCGAGCCCTTGATCGCGTAGAAGGGCACCTTCTCCATGAGTTGCTTGAGTTTTTCCGCCAGGGAGGATTTACCGCCGCCGACCGGGCCGAGCAGGTAAAGGATCTGCTTCTTCTCCTCCAGGCCCTGGGCCGCGTGGCGGAAAAACGCGACGATCTGGTCGATGCATTCCTCCATGCCGTGGAAGTCGGCGAACGCCGGGTAGCGGCGAATCACCTTGTTGGAGAAGATCCGCGACAGCCTGGAGTCCACCGAGGTGTCCAGCAACTCCGGCTCGCCGATCGCCATCAGCAGGCGCTCGGCGGCGGAGGCATAGGCTGTCTTGTCTTGCTTGCAGAGGTCGAGATATTCCTGGAGGGAATATTCCTCTTGGCGGGTCGCTTCGAAGCGTTCCTGGAAGTGACTGAAAATGCTCATGACGTCTCCTCGCTCGATGCAGTGAGCCGGCGCGGGATCGGTCGTGCGGGTGCGGGGGGGCCGCCAGCCAGGCCGGCGAGAATCCCCCAGACTCCGTCGCTGCACGGTGCTTCCCTTTCCGCCAGCGCTCCTAACGGTCACAGCCGATGGCCCGGAAGCCGGTGTGCCGGCTCTCCCCTGTTTTGGATGGCCTGAGGAAAAGAATAGTTCGTTCTGGACGGAGTAAAGGAAGAAAGGCGAGAGAAGTTACAGTTTTTTTGGCGGGGTAGCGGCGTGGCCTACTCCGCTTCGCCGCTGCTGGTATCCGCGGGATAGACGCTGCGCCATAGCTCGAAGCCGCCGTCGAGGCTGTAGACGTCGCTGAAGCCCTGCTGGATGAAATAGGCGGCGGCGCTCTGGCTGGAGTTGCCGTGGTAGCAGACCACCACCAGCGGAGCGTCGAGGTCGGCGGCGGCGATGAAGTCCGCCACCGAGTGGTTGTCGATGTGCCGCGAGCCGCTGATATGGCCGACAGCGAAGCTCTGCGGGTCGCGGATGTCGACCACCTGGGCGCCGTTTTCGCGGAGCTGGCGGGCCTGTTCGGGGGCGATGCGCTGGAAGGTGTCGCTCATGTCGGGGTACCTGTGTACAGGGCGTCCACCGGACGCCGGGGATTCATGCGGGCGTGGCGGCGGGTCTGGCCGGCGCGCGCTGTTCGGCGCAATCGCAGCTCAGGCGTTCGCCGCTGTCGACGTTCAGCAGGGTCATCCGCGCGCCCCAGACGCAGCCGGTATCCAGGGCGAACAGGCCGGGCTCGTCGCAGTGGCCTTCGAGGGCCGCCCAGTGGCCGAAGATGATCTTCTCGCCGCGGGTCTTGCGCGAAGGGAAGCTGAACCAGGGGGCGTAGCCGGGCGGCGCGGTGTCGAGGCCTTCCTTGCTCTTCAGGTCGAGCTTGCCATCTTCGGTGCAGAAACGCATGCGGGTGAAGTAGTTGGTGATCACCCTCAGGCGGTCGATGCCATGCAGCTTCTTGTCCCACTTGGCCGGCTCGTTGCCGTACATGCCGTCGAGGAACAGCGGCAGGCGCTGGTCGTCGCGCAATGCTTGCTCCACCTCGGCTGCGCGCAGGCGGGCTTTCTCCAGGCTCCACTGCGGGGGGATGCCGGCATGCACCAGGGCGACCTTGCGTTGTTCGTCGTAGTGCAGCAGCGGCAGGCGACGCAGCCAGTCGAGCAGTGGCTCGCGGTCCGGCGCCTCGAGGATTTCCCGCAGCGTGTCGGACTTCTTCAGGCGCTCGGACTTGTGCGCCACCGCCAGCAGGTGCAGGTCGTGGTTGCCCAGGACGCTGACCACCGACTCGCGCATGGCATAGAGGAAGCGCAGCGTCTCCAGGGACTGCGGGCCGCGGTTGACCAGGTCGCCGACCAGCCACAGGCGGTCCTTGGCCGGGTCGAAGGCGACGCGCTCCAGCAGGCATTTCAGGGGATCCAGGCAACCCTGCAGGTCGCCTACCGCGTAGACCGCCATCAGTGCAGCGCTCCCGGTACGGCCAGGCGAAACACCGGGATCGCGGCGTCGAAGGCGATTCCGTCGCTGCCGAGCATCTGGTAGCTGCCGCGCATGCTGCCGACCCGGGTCGCCAGCACCGTGCCGCTGGTGTAGGTGTGTTGCGCGCCGGGGGCGATCAGCGGTTGCTCGCCGACCACGCCGGCGCCGCGAACTTCCTGGGTACGGCCGTCGCCGTCGGTGATGATCCAGTGGCGCGACAGCAGTTGGGCCGGAACCTCGCCCTGGTTCTCGATGGTCACAGTGTAGGCGAAGGCGAAACGGTTCTGCTCCGGGGCGGACTGTTCCGGAAGGTAGCGGGTGTCGACCCTGACGTTGACCTGGTGCTGGGTATCGCTCATACGGCTTGCCTGATTCCTGACGAGTGTCTCACCAGACTAACGATTGCCTGGCAGCTCGGCCAGCCGGTTGGCCAGGCGGACGAATGCGGCCAGGTCGAGTTGTTCGGGACGAAGGGTCGGATCGACCTCTGCGGCCTCGATGTCCTCGACGCTCAGGAGAGGCTTGAGGGTGTTGCGCAGGGTCTTGCGGCGCTGGTTGAAGGCCTCGCGGACCACCCGTTCGAGCAGTTTCGGATCGCGTGCCGGATGGGGCGGCTCGGCGAAGGGGGTGAGGCGGACGATGGCCGAGTCGACCTTGGGCGGCGGGTTGAACGCGCCGGGGCCGACGTTGAACAGGTGCTCCACCCGACAGTGATACTGGACCATGATCGAGAGCCGGCCCCAGTCCCCGCCGCCCGGCGTGGCCGCCAGGCGCTCGACCACTTCCTTCTGCAGCATGAAGTGCATGTCCTCGATCACCGGCGCGTGCTCCAGCAGATGGAAGATCAATGGCGTGGAGATGTTGTAGGGCAGGTTGCCGACCACTCGCAACTTCTCGCCGCTCTCCACCAGCGAGGCGAAATCGAACTTGAGGGCGTCGCCCTGGTGCAGGCTGAAGCGCGACTCGAGGCCGAATTTCAGCTTCAACAGGGGGATCAGGTCCTGGTCGAGCTCGATCACGTCCAGGCGTGCGCCGCTGCCCAGCAGTCCCTCGGTCAGGGCACCCTGGCCCGGGCCGATCTCCAGCAGGCGCTGACCCTCGCGGGCATGGATGGCACGGAGGATGCGGTGAATCACCCCGGCATCGTGCAGGAAGTTCTGGCCGAAGCGCTTGCGCGCGCGGTGTTGGTAAAGCTCGGACATTGGAAACGGTTCCAGGCTGCGGGCCCCAGGCCAAGGCGGGAGGCGCGGATGCGAAAGGGCGCTATTTTAACAGCGAAGCGTCGGGCCGGCAGGGCTAAACGATGGCCGACCGCCGTCAGCAGCGGCTGGCCGCCATCTGGTAGGCGGTTTCCAGGGCCACCTGCAGGCTGCCGCTATCGATGCGGCCGCTTCCGGCCAGGTCGAGGGCGGTACCGTGGTCGACAGAGGTGCGGATGATCGGCAGGCCGAGGGTCACGTTCACGGCGGCACCGAAGCCCTTGTACTTGAGCACGGGGAGACCCTGGTCGTGGTACATCGCCAGCACCGCGTCGCAATGCTCCAGGTGCTTGGGAGTGAACAGGGTGTCGGCCGGCAGCGGGCCGATCAGGTCGAGGCCTTCGCCACGCAGGCGCTCGAGGCAGGGTTCGATCACCTCGATCTCTTCCCGCCCCAGGTGACCGCCTTCGCCGGCGTGCGGGTTGAGTCCGCAGACCAGGATGCGCGGATGGGCGATGCCGAACTTGTCGCGCAGGTCGGCGTGGAGGATGCGCGCGACCCGGGCCAGGCGCTCGTCGCTAATGGCGTCGGCGACCTCGCGCAGCGGCAGGTGGGTGGTCGCCAGGGCCACGCGCAGGCCGCGGGTGGCCAGCATCATCACCACCTGGGCGGTGTGGGTGAGGTCGGCGAGGAATTCGGTATGGCCGGAAAAGGGGATGCCGGCTTCGTTGATCACGCCCTTGTGCACCGGTGCGGTGATCATCCCGGCGAAGTGCCCGTCGAGGCAGCCCTGGCCGGCGCGGGTCAGGGTTTCCAGGACGTAGGCGGCGTTGGCGCGGTCCAATTGCCCGGGGCGGACCGGGGCGGCCAGCGGCGTATCCCATACGTACAGTTGGCCGGCCTTGGCCGGTCGCTCTGGCCAGGCGGCCGGGGAAACGTCCTTAAGGTAGATCGCCAGGCCCAGTTGGCCGGCGCGCTCTTGCAGGAGCGTGCGGCTGGCGATGGCGATCAGGGGGTGGGGCTGGGCGGAGCGGGCGAGCAGCAGGCACAGATCGGGTCCGATACCTGCCGGCTCGCCGGGAGTGAGCGCGAAGCGCAGGCTCACTGCTTGATTTCCACGTAGGCCTCGTCGCGGATCTGCCGCAGCCAGGCTTGCAGTTCCTCGTCGTACTTGCGGTTGCGCAGTACGCTTACCGCCTGCTGCTCGCGGAACTTCTCGCTGCTGTCGGTGGCGCGACGGCCGAGGACCTGCAGGATGTGCCAGCCGAACTGCGAGCGGAACGGCTTGGACAGCTCGCCCTGCGGGGTATCGTTCATCACCTGGCGGAACTCGGGCACCAGGGCTTCCGGGTCGATCCAGTTCAGGTCGCCGCCGTTGAGGGCGGAACCCGGATCTTCGGAGAAGCTCTTCGCCAGTTCGCCGAAGTCTTCCCCGGACTGGATGCGCTCGTACAGCTTCTGCGCCAGCTTCTCGGTCTCCGCTTCGCTGCGGATTTCGCTGGGCTTGAGCAGGATATGGCGGACATGCACTTCGTCACGGACCATCTTGCTGCCGCCGCGCTTCTCTTCCAGCTTGAGGATGATGAAGCCGCCGGGGGTGCGGACAGGCTCGGTGACGTCGCCGACGGCCAGGGAGCCGATCATGCTGTCGAACGGCTGCGGCAACTGGGCGGCCTTGCGCCAGCCGATCTCGCCGCCTTCCAGGGCGTTGTCGCCGGCCGAGCGGGAAATCGCCAGTTGGCCGAAGTCGGCGCCCTGCTTGAGCTGCTGGTAAAGCTCCTGGGCCTGCCTTGCGGCGGCCTGGATCACGTCCGAGGACGCGGCTTCCGGCACCGGGATCAGGATATTGGCCAGGCGGTACTCTTCGGAAAGCTGGATCTTGCCCATGTCCGAGGCGAGGAAATTCTTTACCTCCTGCTCGCTGACCTGGATGCGCTCGGCGACCCGGCGCTGGCGCACACGGCTGATCACCATTTCGCGACGGACCTGCTCGCGGGCGTCGGCGTAGGACAGGCCGTCGCGGGTGAGGGCGGCCTGGAACTGCTCCAGGCTCATGCCGTTGCGCTGGGCGATGGTGCCCATCGCCTGGTTCAGCTCCTCGTCGGAGATGCGGATGCCGGAGCGGTCGCCGATCTGCTGCTGGATGTTCTCGATGATCAGGCGTTCCAGCACCTGCTGGGTCAGCACGTGCTCGGGCGGCAGCGGCGCACCGCGCTTGAGCAGCGTCTGGTGCACTTCACGCAGGCGCTGGTCGAGCTGGCTCTGCATGATCACATCGTTGTCGACGATGGCGACGACCCGGTCCAGTGGTACCACTTCGGCATGCGCGAAGGAGCAAAGGAGTGCTGCGCCCAATGCAAGGGGGCGCAGCCGGTTACATAGCTTGATCTTCACGTTGACGATAACCTTGGATGCCTTTGTCGAGGAACATTTCCGTCTTGTTGCCTACGATGCCGCCGAGGCCCTTCAGGACGATCTGCAGGAAGATGCCGCGGTCGGCCTTCTCGCTCTGCACGAGGAAGGCGTCATCGTCCACATCCAGCCAGTAGCGGTTGATCAGGCGCAGCTTCCAGCAGCAGCTGTCGTATTCGAAGCCGCCGAAGGCCTCGAGTGTGCGGTTCTTGTTGTAGTCGTACTGCCAGCGGGCGAGCACGGACCACTGCGGCACCAGCGGCCAGATGACCGAGAAGTCGTGCTGTTTGATGATGTCGTCTTCGTTGCCATATCGGAATGTGCCGCGGGAGGAATCAAAGCGCCGAGCATCTGCACGATAGCGATAGCCAACGTTGACCACCTTGCCCGGATCGACTTCGGGCTGGTAGTGGAAGATGGCGCTACCGGACTCAGTACGACTGGTGTTGGGGTTCCAATTGAAGTCGGAGTTGATGCGCCAGTCGCGGTTGAAACGGTACTGGCCGGCAAAGGCGTAGGGAGAGCGCCAGCTGTCATTGTCCAAGCCGCTGGGATCTAGGTTGAGTCGCTTCAGATCCTTCTCGGTTAGGCCTGGTAGTTGGACGCGACGATCACGGAAGTAGTAAATCTGGCCGGCACTGATGCTGGCGCGTTCGAAACCGTTCTCTTCGATGAAACGACTGGTGACGCCCAGGGACAACTGGTTGGCATCGCCGATACGATCCTTACCGGTAAAGCGGTTCTCGCGCCACAGAGAGTCGTAACTGAAGGACGGTTCACTGGTATCGAAGACCGGCAGGCTGTCTTGGTCCTTATATGGAACGTACAAGTACATGGCACGCGGCTCGAGAGTTTGGCGGAATGGTGTGCCGGCAAAGGTGGTGTCTCGGTCGAAATACAGGCCGCTGTCGACCTTAACCAAAGGGAGCGAACGGTCCTGATTGCTGTCAAAGGACTCATCTCTTTTATTCAGGTCGGTCTTGCCCTGGCTATCCAAGTCTAGATCGTACTTTGTATACAAATATTTCAATGTGGGTGTCACATAACCCCAGCTGCGCGTCATTGGCAAACTCATGCCCGGCTCCAGATGCATACGGTCTCCCGTTGCTCGGGCAAGGCCTTGAAGTGACGCATCTGGGCGTTTGCCGCGGATGCTGCCGTCGTCATTGAAATAGATATTTTCGTCTAGATCTCGATCGAATCGAACGAACTCGGTGCCATAGGTGAATTGCATTCCACCTGGGTTGTAGGGCAGGAAACCGTCGAAGGTAATCTGTGGCAGCCGGTCGTACGGGGTTACATCGGTGGTGGTCGCCAACTGGTACGCCTGCGCATTCAAACGGCCAGTAAAGGTGTCCCCGCGATAGGTCAGAGTGCCCCGTTGGTTGACGTACGTAGTGCTGCCTACGCCAAGGTCAGTATCCAGATCCTGGAAGTAATAGGGATCACTGATCCGCGTGTAGTCGACCTCGGCCAGCCAGCGCGAATCGAGGCCGGTGGTGTTCTTGAGACCGTACAGCCAGCGGTCCTTGCTGTAGTCCGGGAAACCTTCGCGGTGATCGTCCTTGTCGTTAAGGTAGGCAGCGTTGACGATACCTTCGCTGCTGTGGGTCAGGTAGCGGAACTCGCCTTCCAGCATCATGCCGCGCTTGGCCATGTAGCGCGGGTACAACGTGGCGTCGTAGTTCGGCGCCAGGTTGAAGTAGTACGGGGTGACCAGGGTGAAGCCGGTGTCGCTGGTGCTGCTGAAGCTCGGCGGCAGGAAACCGGACTGGCGGCGGTCGTCGATCGGGAAATAGATGTACGGGGTGTAGAACACCGGGAAATCTTTGACCCGCAGGGTCGCGTTGGTCGCGGTGCCGAAGCCGGTGGCCGGGTTCAGCTTGACGTTGTTGCCCTTCAGGGTCCAGGCGTTGCTGCTCGGTTCGCAGCGGGTGTAGGTGCCATCCTTGAGCATGATGATGGCGTTCTCGCTGCGCTTGGCGTAGAGCGCGCTGCCGCGGGCATGGGCCTTGTGGATCACGTACTCGGCGTTGTCGACCTGGGCCTCGCCGTTGTCCAGCTGGACCTGGGCGTGGTCGCCGACCACCAGCATGCCCTTGTCGCGCAGCTTGACGTTGCCGACCAGTTCGCCGCGGTTTTCCAGCTGGTGCAGGTTGGCCTCGTCGCCTTCCACCTGCATGCTGCCCTGGCGCAGGACCACGTCACCGGCGAGGGTGGCGATCTGTTTTTCCTGCTCGTAGCGCGAAGCCTTGGCGGATACGTAGGTCGGGCTCTCGTCGCTGGGCGCGCCGTCATCCATGCCCGGACGCACCGGCTCGATGTAGGAGCCGCCGCAGTAGGGGCCGATTTCCGCCAACTGGGCGGCGGTCAGTTTTTCCCGAGGAATCCAGTCGAGGTGCGAGTAGTCCGCACTGCGGGATCTCAGCGCGCGACCGCCGGACTCGGTGACCAGGCGCTGGGTCGGCTCTGCCTCGACGGTTTCGCCTCCGCTGCCGGACACGCTGCTGCCCGCCGCGGCGGTGCTGACCGAGGTCGCGGTATGCGCCGGGCGCGGTGGCAGGTTGGCATTGGCGTTCTGCAGCGGGGAGCAATCCCAGCCGCCGGTGGCCGATACCTTGCAGTCGAACTGATCGGCGGCCTGTACAGTCAATGCTGCGACCGGCTGCAGAGCCAGCAGGCTGCCGGTGACCAGCAGGGGAAACTTTCTTCGAAACACGAGGGATTTCACTGCCATCTTGTTAATCCGGGCTTCCTGCGCGCCATCGGCCCGGTGGGCCGCACGCCTCTCGATGGGCTGAAAAAGATGCTGGATAATAAAGCATGACCTGCGCAACGGCTAGGGCCGTGGAGAACCCCGTAAATGTCTGATGATGCCCGTTTCCAGCAGCTGAATCGCTGGTTGGACTCTTGTTTGCCCGAGTTGTTCGTTGCCGAAGGTTGGGGGGAAGTGCCCCCCGCCGAACTGATCCCGGCCAGTAGCGACGCCAGCTTCCGTCGTTATTTCCGCTGGCAGGGAGGGGACCGCAGCCTGGTGGTGATGGACGCGCCGCCGCCCCAGGAAGACTGCCGACCGTTCGTCAAGGTCGCCGGACTGCTCGCCGGAGCCGGCGTGCATGTGCCGAGGATTCTCGCCCAGGATCTGGAGAACGGTTTCCTGCTGCTCAGTGACCTGGGCCGGCAGACCTACCTCGACGTGCTTCATCCCGGAAATGCCGACGAGCTGTTCGAACCGGCCCTGGATGCGCTGATCGCCTTCCAGAAGGTCGATGTCGCCGGTGTCCTGCCTGCCTACGACGAAGCGGTGCTGCGCCGCGAGCTGCAGCTGTTCCCCGACTGGTACCTGGCCCGCCACCTCGGCGTGGAGCTGGAGGGCGAGACGCTGGCCCGCTGGCAGCGGATCTGCGACCTGCTGGTACGCAGCGCGCTGGAGCAACCGCGGGTGTTCGTCCATCGCGACTATATGCCGCGCAACCTGATGCTCAGCGAGCCCAACCCGGGCGTCCTCGACTTCCAGGACGCCCTGCACGGCCCGGTCACCTACGATGTCACCTGCCTGTACAAGGATGCCTTCGTCAGTTGGCCGGAGCCGCGCGTGCATGCCGCGCTGAGTCGTTACTGGAAGAAGGCGACCTGGGCCGGCATCCCGCTGCCGCCAAGCTTCGAGGACTTCCTCCGCGCCAGCGACCTGATGGGCGTGCAGCGCCACCTGAAGGTGATTGGCATCTTCGCCCGTATTTGTCACCGCGACGGCAAGCCGCGCTACCTGGGTGACGTGCCACGCTTCTTCCGTTATCTGGAAACCGCCGTGGCGCGCCGTCCCGAGCTGGCCGAACTGGGCGAGCTGCTGGCCTCGCTGCCGCAGGGAGCCGAGGCATGAAGGCGATGATCCTCGCCGCCGGCCGTGGCGAGCGCATGCGGCCGACCACCCTGCACACGCCCAAGCCGCTGATCGAGGCCGCCGGCGTGCCATTGATCGAGCGTCAGTTGCTGGCGCTGCGCCAGGCCGGAGTCGACGACTGGGTGATCAACCATGCCTGGCTTGGCGAGCAGATCGAGGCCTATCTCGGCGACGGCTCGCGCCTGGGCGGGCGGATCGCCTATTCACCCGAGGGAGAACCGCTGGAAACCGGCGGTGGAATCTTCCGCGCCCTGCCGTTGCTCGGCGAGCAGCCGTTCCTGTTGCTCAACGGCGATGTCTGGAGCGACTTCGACTACTCTCGGCTGCATCTTGCCGACGGCGACCTGGCGCATCTGGTGCTGGTCGACAACCCGGCGCACCATCCCGCCGGCGATTTCCACCTGGATGCCGGCGGACGGGTGGGCGAGACCCGCGAAGCGGGCGGCAACCTGACCTACAGCGGGATCGCCGTACTGCATCCCGCGCTGTTCGAGGGCTGCCAGCCGGGCGCCTTCAAGCTGGCGCCGCTATTGCGCAAGGCCATCGCCGCGGGGCGGGTCAGCGGCGAACACTATCGTGGGCAGTGGGTCGACGTCGGTACCCACGAGCGCCTGGCGGAAGTCGAGCGATTGCTGGCGGAGCACGCCTGAGATGCTCTGGCCCGCTACGCTGATCGGAGCCGGAGCCGGCTGGGCCCTGGCCAGCATCCCCGGCGCCCTGCTCGGCGGCCTGCTGGGGCAACTGCTGGACCGCAGGTTGCGCCTGGAGTCCTGGCGCGGCCTGCTGGCGCGCTTGCGCGGGCGGGCGGTGAACGATGAGGACGACCTGCTGTTCCAGTTGCTCGGCTATCTGGCCAAGAGCGGCGGGCGGGTGGAGGAGATGCATATCCGCCAGGCGCGCGAGGAGATGGCGTTGCGCAAGCTCGATAGGCGAGCCCAGCGGCGTGCCATCGCGTCCTTCGGCAAGGGCAAGGCCGGCATCGCCCATCTGCAGGCGGAGGTCGCGCGTCTGAAGGGCGAACGTGCGGAGGCAGTATTGCTCGCCTGCTGGCGGATGGCCTGGGCTGGCGGCGTGCTCAGCCAGTCGGCGCGACAACTGGTGTTGCAATGGGGGCGCTGGCTGGGTTGGTCGGCGGAGCGAACGGAACGCTTGTCGGCGCGGGTCATGCCGAAGCGGACGCGCGCTGTCGCCCGGGATAGCTACCGTGAGGCCCTGCTGCTGCTCGGCGTGGAGGCCGGAAGCGAGCCGGCGCTGATCAAACGCGCCTATCGCAAGCTGATCAGCCAGCATCATCCGGACAAACTGGCGGGAGCCGGCGCCAGCGTCGAGCGCGTGCGTGCGGCTACCGAGAAAACCCGTGAATTGCAGGCGGCCTACGCCCTGGTCCGAGAGCGTGAGGGGTTCCGCTGATCACTCCGCAGGTTTCTGCGCATCGGCCTGCAGGTGAAGACTGAGCCAGCCGCGGATTCGTCGGTACAGTTGCTCCTGCTCCGCCTTGGGGTCGGCCGGTAGAGCCTGCATCGCGATTTGTACGTAGGCCGGGTGTTTCTGCCGCTTGCCGGCCTGCATGCGCAGCCTGGCCGCCTCGCGGTCGGCGCGGGCGTCGCGGTAATAGAAGTCGCCGGTCGCCAGTTTCAGCTTCGGCACCATATCTTCCAGCGCCGGGCGAAAATCGCGCGGTACCTCCGCGGCAACCAGCAGCAGGTTGTGGATTTCCGCAGGCTCCTTCTCCGCCAGGTAGCGTGCCGCCCAATAGGCGCCCGTGCCATGACCGAGCAGGACGACGCTTTTCGGTTCGTGCTGCAGGGCCAGGTCGATGCTCGCCTGCAGGCGCGCCATGACCCGTTCGGCGTGCGCCTTGCGCTGCTCGACCGGATCGATGGCTGGGGGAGGGGCCTGGTCCTCGCTCTGCGCCGGTTCGCCGCTGCCGGCTTCGGCGGTGCTTTCCGGCGCCGGCGCGTTGCCGCTTTCGCCTTTCACGTCAGGCTTGCTTGCGCTGTCCGCGGCGCTGGCGTCCTTGTCGGCGCTGGCGCTGGCGGCGGATTCCGCAGGGCGGGTAACCGGCGCGGTGCTCTGCGGGTCGGGCAGGGCCAGGCTCAGGGTCTGCCAGCCGGCATCCGGCAGTTTGCGCCTTAGCGGGCCGATGGCTTGCGGCCAGTCCGGACTTTCGCCATCACCGGGAACCAGGATCACTACACCTTCGGCCTCGGCGGTGTTGGCTGGCAACCAGAGGGTGAGGAAGCTTTCGTCGCCGGCCTTGAGGATCTGCTGGCCGTCCTCCGGCAACTGGCGCTCCAGCCCCTTGGCCTCGTCCTGGCTGCGCTCGCTGACCGCCGGGCGTTCCACGGGGGCCGGCGGCTGGTCCTTGGCGGCCTCCTCTTCGGCTTGAACGAAAGCCGGCGGCAGGAAAGCGGCGGCCAATAGCAGGGGCAGCAGGGCGGAGGGCTTCGGCAGTAGAGAGAAGGCCGGCATTGGAAATTCCCGATAGACAATCCAGAAGGCAGCCTAAACCCAGAGCACTTCTTTGTCAGGCCGAGCCTTCGCATGGTTCGCCGGTCGCGCTCGCGGTAAGGTATGCCCGCTTTTCCTTCCGTTGCGGTGTATTCCGTGGAGTGTCGCCGGCATGTTGCGTCGTTGCTGTCTGCTCTTCTTCTGTCTGCTGTTGAGCCTGCCCGTGCGAGCGGAGGAGTCGGTCGCCTTGCCGCTGACGGCAGAACTACGGACCTGGCTGGCGGAGCATCGGGAATTGCGCGTCGGGGTGGTCACCGAAGCGCCCTATGCCCAGTACGACCGCCGCCTGCAACAGTATTCCGGGGCCAACGTGGAGCTGATGGGCTGGCTGGCCACGGCAATGCAGGTGACCTTGCGGTGGCAGGGCTATCCCGACCAGGCGGCGCTCGACGATGCCCTGCGCGCTGGGCGCGTGGATATCGCTCCCGGCCTCAGCCAGACCCCAGCCGGGCTGCGCTTGTGGCTGTTCTCCGATCCCTACCTGCGGGTTTCCCGGCTGGTGGTGGGGAAGCGCGATGGCAGCGGCAGCGTCGAATTGGAGCAACTGGAGCGCGATACCCGGGTTGCCGTGCGTGCCGGCAGTTCGGTAGCCGACTACCTCAGCAGCACCTATAGCAGCCTGCAATGGGTGTCGGCCGATTCCGAACGCGAGGTGCTGCGCGCCGTGCTCGCCGGACAGGCACGCTACGCGGTGATCGACGAAGCGCAACTCAGTCGCCTGACCCGCGAACCGGAGTTCGCCGAGCTAGCGGTGGTTGGCGATATCGGCTACCCGCAGCTGCTACGGGTGGCGACCCGTCGCGACTGGCCGGAACTGGCGATGGTGGTCGACCAGGCGTTGCGCTCGCTGCCGCGCAAGTCCCTGGACCAGTTGCACGAGCGCTGGTTGCAACCCAAGTATCCGCGCCTCGGCGAGTCGCCGGGGTTCTGGCAGAACCTGTCGATCCTCCTCGGCCTGCTGCTGGCCGGCGCGCTGGCGGCGGTGTTCCTCCAGCGGCGCCAGCAGCATGCGCTGGAAGCCCGGCTGTACGGCGCCCGCCGCGACCTGGAGCTGCGCCAGGCGGCCGAGGAGGCGCTGCGCCTGACCCAGTTCTCCATCGACAACAGCACCCTGGGCATCCTCTGGGTCAACTGGGACAGCCGCGTACGCTACGCCAACCGCGCCGCCGAACAGATGCTCGGCCATGCCGACGGCCAACTCGTGGACCGTCCGCTGGCCGACTTCGAGCCCGGCCTGGACATGGACCGCTGGTTGAATCTTTGGCGTCGTGCGCGCAATAGCGAGGAGGGCCCGCTCAGCTTCGAGACCCGCTGCCTGCGCGCCGACGGCAGTTGGCTGCCGGCCGACGTCTCGCTTAGCTTCCTGCGCTTCGGCACGTCCGAGTATCTGGTGGTGTTCCTCAGCGACGTCACCGAGCGCCGCCGTGCCCGCGAGGCATTGCAGGAAAGCGAGGCGCGGATGAAGGGCATCGCCTCCAACGTGCCGGGCATGGTCTTCCGCCTGGAGCGCCCGCGGGCCGGCGCGTTTTCCGACTTCGCCTATATCAGCGAGGGCAGCGAGGCGCTGGTCGGCTACAGCGCTCTCGAGCTGATCGAGAGCGGCCGCGGCATTCGTGGCCTGGTCCATCCCGACGACCGCGAGCGCTACTGGTCGAGCCAGATGGCTGCCCTCGACGAGAATCGCGACTGGCATTGGCAGGGCCGCATCCTCACCCGCCAGGGCGAATTGCGCTGGGCCGACATCAAGGCTTCGGCGCGCTGTTTCGAGGATGGTCGCGCGGTCTGGGACGGGGTGGTCTGGGACATCACCGCGAACAAGCAGATCGAACTCGAACTCGGCGAGTCGCGCGCCCAGCTCCGCGAGCTGTCGGCGCACCTGGAGTCGGTGCGGGAGGAGGAGAAGGCGCGTATCGCCCGCGAGGTCCATGATGAGCTGGGCCAGGTGCTGACGGTGCTGAAGCTGGAAACCTCGATGTGCGAGCTGGCCTATGCCGATGCCCAGGAGGGCCTGCGCGAACGCCTGGGCAACATGAAAAAGCTGATCGCCCAGTTGTTCCAGCTGGTGCGCGACGTGGCCACCGCACTGCGCCCGCCGATCCTCGACGCCGGAATCGGCTCGGCGGTGGAGTGGCAGGCGCGGCGCTTCGAGGCGCGCACGCAGATTCCCTGCCTGGTGGAGGTGCCGGAGAACTCGCCGCAGTTGGTCGACGCCAAGGCTATCGGCCTGTTCCGCATCCTCCAGGAGGCGTTGACCAATGTCATGCGGCATGCCGAGGCGCATACTGTGCAACTGCGTCTGCTGCGCGAGGGCGACGAGCTGTGCCTGAGCGTCAGCGACGACGGTCGCGGGTTCGATGTTGCCACGGTGGGGCGTGGCAGTTCCTTCGGCCTGGTCGGCATGCGTGAGCGGGTGCTGATGATGGGCGGTACGCTGGACATCGACAGTGCCCCCGGCGAGGGCACCACGCTCAGCGTGAGGATTCCGCTGGGCGTCGCGAGCCCGTGACAAGAACAACCGCCGGCAAGGCGGAACAGCGTGAGGCAGCAAAGAGTGGTGATCCGAGTCCTGGTCGCTGAAGACCACACGATCGTCAGGGAAGGCATCAAGCAACTGATTGGCATGGCCAAGGACCTGCAGGTGGTCGGCGAGGCCACCAATGGCGAGCAGTTGCTGGAAACCCTGCGCGGAACGCCTTGCGAGGTGGTCCTGCTGGATATCTCCATGCCCGGCGTCAATGGCCTCGAGGCGATTCCGCGGATTCGCGCGCTGAACGAGCCGCCGGCGATCCTGGTGCTGTCGATGCACGACGAGGCGCAGATGGCCGCCCGCGCCCTGAAGATAGGTGCTGCCGGCTATGCCACCAAGGACAGCGATCCGGCATTGCTGCTCACCGCGATCCGCAGGGTCGCCGGCGGCGGACGCTACATCGACCCGGACCTTGCCGATCGGATGGTCTTCGAGGTTGGCCTGACCGATTCGCGTCCGCCCCATGCGCTGCTCTCCGAGCGCGAGTTCTCGGTGTTCGAGCGGCTGGTGCAGGGCGCCAACGTCAACGAGATCGCCCAGCAACTGGCGGTCAGCAACAAGACCATCAGTACCCACAAGGCACGCCTGATGCAGAAGCTCAACGCGCATTCGGTAGCCGACCTGGTGCGCTACGCGATGGAGCACCGCCTGCTCTGACAGGGGCGTTCGCCCAGGTTTTGCTCGCGGCTTGTGCGCCAGGTCCGGTTTTCGCGATCTGCTGTCTACCTGGCTTCCGCGCGGCAGGGAATGATGCTTGCCGGCCAACACGATAAGGAGAAGAAACGATGTTGCCAGCCATGAGGACGGGCCTGTTGTGCGCCCTTCTCGGAGTTACCGCGCCCGCCTGGGCGGAATACGTGACCGTGATTTCCTTCGGCGGCGCCAACAAGGAAGCCCAGGAAACCGCGTTCTACAAACCCTTCAAGAGCGCCACCGGCAATCGCGTGGTGCATGGCTCCTACAATGGCGACCTGGCCAAGCTCAAGCGCATGGTGGAGATCAGCCACGTCTCCTGGGACGTGGTGGAAGTCGAGGCGCCGGAGCTGGCGCGCGGTTGCGAGGAAGGTCTGTTCGAGAAGCTGGACATGGCGAAGGTCGGCGATCCCGCGGATTTCGTTCCCGGCGCGGTGCAGCCCTGCGGAGTCGGCATCTTCGTCTGGACCACGCTGCTTGCCTACAACCCCGGCAAGGTTGCGGGCAGCCCGCAGGGCTGGGCGGATTTCTGGGACGTGAAGAAGTTTCCCGGCAAGCGCGGCCTGCGCTGGGGCGCCAAGTACAGCCTGGAGTTCGCCCTGATGGCCGATGGCGTGGCGCCGAAGGACGTCTACCAGACGCTGGCGACGCCCGCCGGCGTCGAGCGGGCATTCCGCAAGCTCGACGAGCTGAAGCCCTATATCCATTGGTGGAAGTCCGGGCAGGACCCTGTGCGCGACCTGGCCGATGGCACGGTGGTGATGAGTTCGGCCTACAACGGGCGGATCGCCGCGGCGCAGGCCGAGAAGCAGCCCCTGGCAATGGTCTGGAGCGGCGGCGTCTACGATTTCGACTTCTGGGCGCTGCCGGTCGGGGTTTGGAAGAAGCAGTTGGCCGAGGAGTTCATCCGTTTCGCCAGCCAGCCGGAGCAGCAGAAGGCTTTCGCCGAGAACATCGCCTACGGCCCGGCCAACCGCAAGGCGGTAGGCCTCCTCGATCCGCAAGTGGCTGCCAGCCTGCCGACCGCGCCGCAGAACATGCAGAACGCGGTGGGTATGAACGTGGCCTTCTGGGCGGAGCACGGCGAGGCCCTGGAGCAGCGTTTCCAGAACTGGGCCAAGCGCTGAGGACGCCGTTGCGCGCCAGCCGGAGAGCGCTGGCGCGCAAACCTTTGCCCTTCTCGAAAGCCCCTTCCCAGAGCGGTCTGGCCCATTCCGGGGTGCATCTTTTTTGTAGGGCGATTCCTACAAAGAGCTTTCCTTTCCCCTGATAGAAAACTCTCTTGCCGGCCGATTTGCGTCCTGCGCCGGGTTCTCTAGGCTGTTCGCACAGCATCCATAAAACGAACAAAGGTGCGGTTATGGCCGAGACTCAAGGCGGCGATGTACTGGTCAGCTTCCGTGGCGTGCAGAAGAGCTACGACGGCGAGACCCTCATCGTGAAGGATCTCAACCTGGACATTCGCAAGGGCGAATTCCTCACCCTGCTCGGCCCCTCCGGGTCCGGCAAGACCACCAGCCTGATGATGCTGGCCGGTTTCGAAACCCCCACCGCCGGCGAAATCCTCCTGGCCGGTCGCTCGATCAACAATGTCCCTCCGCACAAGCGCGACATCGGCATGGTGTTCCAGAACTATGCGCTGTTCCCGCACATGACCGTGGCCGAGAACCTGGCCTTTCCCCTCAGCGTCCGCGGCATGAGCAAGACCGACGTGAAGGAAAGGGTCAAGCGCGCGTTGTCGATGGTCCAGCTCGACGCCTTCGCCGGGCGTTATCCGGCGCAACTTTCCGGTGGCCAGCAGCAGCGCGTGGCGCTGGCCCGCGCGCTGGTCTTCGAGCCGCAACTGGTGCTGATGGACGAGCCCCTGGGAGCGCTGGACAAGCAACTTCGCGAGCACATGCAGATGGAAATCAAGCATCTGCACCAGCGCCTCGGCGTCACCGTGGTCTACGTCACCCACGACCAGGGCGAGGCGCTGACCATGTCCGACCGGGTGGCGGTGTTCCACCAGGGCGAAATCCAGCAGATCGAGCCGCCGCGCAATCTCTACGAGCAGCCGCGCAACACCTTCGTGGCCAACTTCATCGGTGAGAACAACCGTCTATCCGGGCAGCTTCTCAGTTGCGACGGCGAGCGCTGCGTGGTCGGACTGCCGCGCGGCGAGAAGGTCGAGGCGCTGGCGGTCAACGTCGGCCAGCCGGGCGAGCCGGTGACCTTGTCGATCCGCCCCGAGCGGGTGCGCCTGAACGGTGCCAGCGAGTCTTGCGTCAACCGTTTCTCCGGCCGCGTGGCCGAGTTCGTCTACCTGGGCGACCACGTGCGTGTGCGCCTGGAGGTCTGCGGCCGCGACGACTTCTTCGTCAAGCAGCCGATCGCCGAGCTGGACCCGACGCTGAGCGTCGGTGATGTGGTTCCGCTGGGCTGGCAGGTCGAGCATGTGAGGGCGCTCGACCCTCTGCCGGCGGCGTGAGCGCCGGCAGTCCCGAACCGTACCGAAGCAACCCTGCACTGTGGAGAGAACAATAATGTCGAAATCCCTGAAAGCGGCCAGCCTGAAGTTCGCCACCCTGGCGGCCGGCCTGGCCTGCGCGGCCCAGGCCATGGCGGTGGACCTGACCGTGGTGTCCTTCGGCGGGGCCAACAAGAGCGCCCAGATCAAGGCGTTCTACGAGCCCTACCAGAAAGCCACCGGCAACAGGATCGTTGCCGGCGAATACAACGGCGAGATGGCCAAGGTCAAGGCCATGGTCGATACCAACAGCGTCTCCTGGGACCTGGTGGAAGTGGAGTCGCCGGAGCTGTCGCGCGGCTGCGACGAAGGCCTGTTCGAGGAACTCGACCCGGCGCAGTTCGGTAAGACCGAGGACTTCGTGCCCGGCGCCATCCAACCGTGCGGCGTGGGTTTCTTCGTCTGGTCCACGGTGCTCGCCTACAACGCCGACAAGCTGAAAAGCGCGCCGACCAGTTGGGCGGACTTCTGGGACATCAAGAAATTCCCCGGCAAGCGCGGCCTGCGCAAGGGCGCCAAGTACACCCTCGAATTCGCCCTGATGGCCGATGGCGTGGCGCCGAAGGACGTCTACGGCGTGCTCGCCACCAAGGAAGGCCAGGATCGTGCCTTCAAGAAGCTCGACGAGATCAAGTCGAGCATCCAGTGGTGGGAGGCGGGCGCCCAGCCGCCGCAGTACCTGGCTTCCGGCGATGTGGTGATGAGTTCTGCCTACAACGGTCGGATCGCCGCGGTGCAGAAGGAAAGCAACCTGAAGGTGGTATGGAACGGCGGCATCTACGATTTCGACGCCTGGGCCATCCCGAAGGGGGCGAAGAAACAGGAAGAGACCCTGAAGTTCATCGCCTTCTCGGTGCAGCCCCAGCAGCAGAAGACTTACTCGGAAAACATCGCCTACGGTCCGGCCAACAAGCAGGCGGTGCCGCTGCTGGACAAGGCCCTGCTGAAGGACATGCCGACCACTCCGGAAAACATCCAGAACCAGGTGGCAATGGACGTGACCTTCTGGGCCGACTACGGCGAACAACTGGAACAGCGCTTCAACGCCTGGGCGGCCAGGTAATCCTCGCCTGACCCTCCAGTGAGGGCCGGAGGGGCCGCCGCGCGGCGGCTCCTCCTACCGTTCCACACTTTCCAGGGTCGTTCCCGACGGCCCGCTTTTTTTCCGGAGTTCGCTATGGCCACAGCTGTGCCCATGTCCCAGGCCACCGGCAGCACCCTCAAGCAACGCCTGGCGCGCGCCGAGCGGATGAACCGCCTGAAGTCCCAGGCGCTGATCCTGCCCCTGCTGGCCTTCCTGGTCCTGACCTTCCTGGTGCCGATCGCCGCGCTGCTCTACAAGAGCGTGTCCAACCCGGAAGTGGTTCGCTCGTTGCCGCTGACGGTAGAGGCCATCTCCGCCTGGGACGGCAAGTCGCTGCCGGCCGACGCCGTCTACAAGGCGCTCAGCCAGGATCTCGCCGAGGCTCGTCGCAACCAGGCCATCGGCGATCTCTCCAAGCGCCTGAACATGGAGCTGGCCGGTTATCGCAGCCTGATGGCGAAGACCGCGCGCAAGCTGCCGTTCAAGGAGGAGCCCGCTTCCTACAAGGACGCCATGGAGCAGCTCGACGAGCGCTGGGGCGACCCCGCCTACTGGCAGGTGATCCGCCGCAACGCCAGCAGCTATACGCCCTATTACCTGCTCGCAGCCCTCGACCACCGGATCGACGATCTCGGCGAAGTGGCGCGCGCCACCCCGGACCAGGCCATCTACCTGGACATCTTCGCCCGCACCTTCTGGATGGGCGCGGTGATCACCGTCATCTGCCTGCTGCTGGCCTACCCGCTGGCCTACCTGCTGGCCAACCTGCCGACGCGCAAGAGCAACCTGCTGATGATCCTGGTCCTGCTGCCGTTCTGGACCTCGATCCTGGTGCGTGTCGCCGCCTGGATCGTCCTGCTGCAATCGGGTGGCCTGATCAACGGCGCGCTGCTCAAGCTCGGCCTGATCGACCAGCCGCTGCAACTGGTGTTCAACCGCACCGGCGTATACATCGCGATGGTGCACATCATGCTGCCGTTCATGATCCTGCCGATCTACAGCGTGATGAAGGGCATTTCGCCGAGCTACATGCGCGCCGCGATTTCCCTCGGCTGCCACCCGTTCGCCAGCTTCTGGCGGGTGTATTTCCCACAGACCGTCGCGGGCGTCGGCGCCGGTTGCCTGCTGGTGTTCATCCTGTCCATCGGCTACTACATCACCCCGGCGCTGCTGGGCAGCCCGAACGACCAGATGGTCAGCTACTTCGTCGCCTTCTATACCAACAGCACCATCAACTGGGGCATGGCCACCGCCCTCGGCGGCCTGCTGCTGCTCGCTACCCTGGTGCTCTACGTCGTCTACAGCTGGCTGGTGGGCGCCAGCCGCCTGCGCCTGGGATAGAGCGCCTTCCGAGAAGGCCAACCGGTTCCCCTCTCCCTTCGGAAAAAAGACTGCCCGGAGGGCGGGGAGAGGGGGATCCGCACGAAACACATTGGAGAGCGAGTCATGCTGAGTCCCTACATGTCCCCGGTCGAGCGCCTGTGGTTCTACTCCCTGCGCATCCTCTGCGGCCTGGTACTGCTGTTCCTGGTACTGCCGGTGCTGGTCATCGTGCCGCTGTCGTTCAACTCCGGTACCTTCCTGGTCTACCCGCTGCAAGGGTTCTCCCTGCGCTGGTACGCCGACTTCTTCCAGTCCGCCGAGTGGATGCGCTCGTTGACCAACAGCATGATCGTCGCTCCGGCGGCGACCCTGCTGGCGATGGTCTTCGGCACTCTGGCGGCGATCGGCCTGACCCGCGGCGAGTTCCGCGGCAAGGCACTGGTGATGAGCCTGATGATTTCGCCGATGGTGGTGCCGGTGGTGATCATCGGCGTGGCCAGCTACCTGTTCTTCGCTCCGCTCGGGCTCGGCAACAGCTACCTGTCGCTGATCGTGGTGCATGCGGTGCTCGGCGTGCCGTTCGTGATCATCACCGTCTCCGCGACCCTGCAGGGGTTCAACTACAACCTGGTGCGCGCCGCCGCCAGCCTCGGCGCGCCGCCGCTGACCACCTTCTTCCGGGTGACCCTGCCGCTGATCGCTCCCGGGGTGATCTCCGGCGCGCTGTTCGCCTTCGCCACCTCGTTCGACGAAGTGGTAGTGACCCTCTTCCTCGCCGGCCCCGAGCAGGCCACCCTGCCGCGGCAGATGTTCAGCGGCATTCGCGAGAACCTGAGCCCCACCATTGCCGCCGCGGCGACCTTGCTGATCGGTTTCTCCGTACTGCTGTTGCTGACCCTGGAGTGGCTGCGCGGGCGCAGCGAGAAGATGCGTACAGCACAACCCGGCGCCTGAGGCGCAGGGCGCGCCCGGCCTGGTCCGGGCGTCGGCTGCTGCGGCGAAAAGTCGTCATTTTCACCGCCAAAAACCGATAACGGCTACAATGCGCGCCTTCCGTGATCCCCTTTGAGGTGCGCCATGCAACCCTTCGCCATCGCTCCGTCGATCCTTTCCGCCGATTTCGCCCGCCTGGGCGAGGACGTGGACAAGGTGCTCGCCGCCGGTGCCGACATCGTTCACTTCGACGTGATGGACAACCACTACGTGCCGAACCTGACCATCGGCCCGATGGTCTGCTCGGCGCTGCGCAAGTACGGCGTGAGCGCGCCGATCGACGTGCACCTGATGGTGTCCCCGGTGGATCGCATCATCGGCGACTTCATCGAAGCTGGCGCCACCTACATCACCTTCCATCCGGAAGCTTCCCAGCACATCGACCGTTCCCTGCAACTGATCCGCGACGGCGGTTGCAAGGCGGGCCTGGTGTTCAACCCGGCCACTCCGCTGGAGGTGCTGAAGTACGTGATGGACAAGGTCGACATGGTCCTGCTGATGAGCGTCAACCCCGGCTTCGGCGGGCAGAAATTCATCCCCGGTACCCTCGACAAGTTGCGCGAGGCACGCGCCCTGATCGATGCCTCCGGACGCGAGATCCGCCTGGAGATCGATGGCGGCGTCAACGTCAAGAACATCCGTGAGATCGCCGCGGCGGGCGCCGATACCTTCGTCGCCGGCTCGGCCATCTTCAACGCCCCGGACTACGCCGAGGTCATCCGCGCCATGCATGCCGAACTGGCCCAGGCGCACCAGTAATGAGCGCTGCGGAGCCGTTCTTCGCCACGCGCCTGCCGCGTCTGGTGATGTTCGACCTGGATGGCACGTTGGTCGATTCCGTTCCCGACCTCACCGCCGCGGTCGACAGCATGCTCGCCAGCCTCGGGCGGCCACCGGCGGGCATCGAGAAGGTCCGCCAGTGGATCGGTAACGGCGCGCGTGTGCTGGTGCGTCGCGCCCTGGCGGGAAGCATCGAGCATGACGGCATTGGTGAGGAAGAAACCGAAGCCGCGCTGGCGCTGTTCATGGAGGCCTATGCCGACAGTCATGCGCTCACCGAGGTCTACCCCGGCGTCGTCGACACCCTCAAGTGGCTCAAGCGCAACGGCGTGGAAATGGCGCTGATCACCAACAAGCCGGAGCGCTTCGTCGCTCCGCTGCTGGATGAGATGAAGCTGGGTCGCTATTTCCGCTGGATCATCGGCGGCGACACCCTGCCGCAGCAGAAGCCCGACCCGGCGGCGCTGCTGTTCGTGATGAAGATGGCCGGCATCGAGCCCGAAGATGCGTTGTTCGTCGGTGACTCGCGCAACGACGTGCTCGCCGCCAAGGCTGCCGGTGTGCGCTGCGCGGCGCTGACCTATGGCTACAACCACGGCCGGCCGATCGCCGAGGAAGCGCCCACCCTGGTCATCGACAACCTGCGCGACCTGCTGCCTTGCGCCGACCAGGCCGCTGAGATAGTGTTGCCGGACGACTCCCTTTCCCCCTCCGACCAGCGAGATCAAGCCGTGGCGGTCAGCAAACTCTGGATGAAGGTCATCAAGGCCCTGGCGCGTTGGCGCTGGCGCGCCTGACATCATCCTCCGCCGGATAGCCGGCGCGCGTTTGCACCCTGTTGACCGTTCTCTCCTCCGATGAGGCTGATCATGAATCGCGAAGAATTCCTGCGGCTGGCCGCCGATGGCTACAACCGCATCCCGCTGTCCTTCGAGACCCTTGCCGACTTCGACACGCCGCTGTCGATCTACCTGAAGCTGGCCGACGCGCCGAACTCCTACCTGCTGGAGTCGGTGCAGGGCGGCGAGAAATGGGGGCGCTATTCGATCATCGGCCTGCCGTGTCGCACGGTGCTGCGGGTCTACGACCATCAAGTGCGGATCAGCATCGATGGCATGGAAACCGAGCGCTTCGATTGCGCCGACCCGCTGGCTTTCGTCGAGGAGTTCAAGGCGCGCTACCAGGTGCCCACCGTGCCCGGCTTGCCACGTTTCGATGGAGGCCTGGTCGGCTATTTCGGTTACGACTGCGTGCGCTACGTGGAAAAACGCCTGGCCACCTGTCCGAACCCGGACCCGCTGGGCAACCCGGATATCCTGTTGATGGTGTCCGATGCCGTAGTGGTATTCGACAACCTGGCTGGGAAGATCCACGCCATCGTCCTCGCCGATCCCTCCGAGGAAAATGCCTACGAGCGCGGCCAGGCACGTCTGGAGGAGCTGCTGGAGCGTCTGCGCCAGCCGATCACCCCGCGTCGCGGCCTCGACCTCGAGGCGGCCCAGGGCCGGGAGCCGGCGTTTCGTGCCAGCTTCACCCGCGAGGACTATGAAAACGCGGTAGGAAGGATCAAGGACTACATCCTGGCCGGCGACTGCATGCAGGTGGTGCCGTCGCAGCGCATGTCCATCGAGTTCAAGGCGGCGCCCATCGACCTGTACCGCGCGCTGCGCTGTTTCAATCCGACGCCCTACATGTACTTCTTCAACTTCGGCGACTTCCATGTCGTGGGCAGCTCGCCGGAGGTGCTGGTACGGGTCGAGGATGGCCTGGTGACGGTGCGCCCGATCGCCGGTACCCGTCCGCGCGGGATCAACGAAGAGGCCGACCTGGCGCTGGAGCAGGATCTGCTGTCGGACGCCAAGGAGATCGCCGAGCACCTGATGCTGATCGACCTGGGGCGCAACGACGTGGGGCGGGTGTCCGACATCGGCGCGGTGAAGGTCACCGAAAAAATGGTGATCGAACGTTACTCCAACGTCATGCACATCGTGTCCAACGTCACCGGGCAATTGCGCGAGGGGCTCAGCGCGATGGACGCGCTGCGGGCGATCCTGCCGGCGGGTACGCTGTCCGGCGCGCCGAAGATCCGCGCCATGGAGATCATCGACGAGCTGGAGCCGGTCAAGCGTGGAGTCTACGGCGGCGCGGTCGGCTACCTGGCATGGAACGGCAACATGGACACCGCCATTGCCATCCGCACCGCGGTGATCAAGAACGGTGAACTCCACGTGCAGGCCGGCGGCGGTATCGTTGCCGACTCGGTGCCGGCGCTGGAGTGGGAAGAAACCATCAACAAGCGCCGGGCGATGTTCCGCGCCGTGGCGCTGGCCGAGCAGAGCGTCGAGTAAGACGGCGCGAGGCGGAAGAAAAAAAGGCGGATGGCGTTTGCGTCATCCGCCTTTTTTGTGCTCGGCTGGACCCTCGCATTGGCTTCGCCCTACGCGGAACCGCTTTCGTAGGGCGAGTATCGCGACGCGATATCCGCCAGGCGGAGCATGGTGTCGCTCCCTACGATGCTGGCAACGGCGGGCCGCTCAGGATGCGATGCTGTCCGCGCCTGGCTGTGCTCGACGGGCGCTTCCGGCTTGGTTCGCGCGCTGGTCGACGTAGGCGGCGAGGTGATCGAGGGCCACGAACTGCATGGCCTTGTGGCTATCGTCGAGGGTCGTCACTGGCAGGGCGATCCGCCCGCATGCCAGGGCCTTGCTGAAGTTTTCCTTGTTCAGGTTGCGAAACCAGCGTTCGCGAACCTGCTCCAGCGGCACCAGGACGTCGCCGAAGATGCGGTAGACCAATTCCACGGTTTCCTGGCGTGGAATCGGAGTGCTAGGGGCGATGGTTGGCTGCATGGTATTCCCTCCTGCGGCTGCACGTCGTTGAGGGAAATATAGCTCAGGTTGTTTTCTTGTTCAATAGCTGAAGTTGTAGAGCGGGCGAGCGCCAGGCGCTCACCGCACCAGGGACGGGCCGCGCCGGTGGCGTACGGTGGACCACCAGAAGACCCAACCGATCATGCTGATCTGGCGGCTGCGCATGTCCTCCGGCGAGTACTCCTCGTCCGGATATTCCTCGCGGTTGAAGCTGCGCAGGCGAATGCCGCCGCCGGGCAGGCGATAGACGAACTTCACCCGCAGCATGCCGTCATGTTCGAGGGCGTAGATCTCGCCATCGGTGATATGGGTGGTGGCGGTGTCCACGCCGATGGTGGAGCCATCCATGATCAGCGGTTCCATGCTGTTGCCGGTGAGTTGGGCGCAGATCGCCGCCGACGGATCGACGCCCGAGGCACGCAGCGTGGCATAGGAAAAACGCAGCTTGCGCCCCTCTATCTCGCGTACCGCAGTGCGTCCGGCGCCGGCGGACATCTCCACTTCCTTGTACAGCGGCAGTTCCACTTCGTCTTCGTCCAGCGGTGTGTCGCTGTCCCACGGATGCAGCGGTTCCAGCACCAATGGGCTGCCATCGGCCACGGACACGGCACTGCGCGCGGCTGGAGTGCCTTCGCCGGTCTGCAGCCAGACCGGCGAGACGCCCAGGGCCGCCGCGATCTCGATCAGCTTGCGGGTGCTCTGGGCCTTGCCCGAGGTCAGCTTGTGAATGGTGTTCTGCGAAACCCCTGCCGCTTCGGCGAGGGTTTCCTGCTTCAGGTTGCGCATCGCCATGGCCTGCTTGAGGCGAGCGGCGAAGCTGTCGGGCGGGATCTGGGTGCTCTTGTCCATGCTCGGCAATCTACAGACCGATGGATTTTCTGTAAAGAGCCTAGGTGTTGACGATAAATAGCTTTGGTTGTAATTTCTCTTCCGTCAGAAAGCGGAAGGGGTGAGTTCCACAACTTCCCACCCGCCTTTCAGAGATTTCACATGGGTGCAGGGACGCACCCGGTTGTCGGCAACCGACGATGCAGGTGCCGACTGCTTGGGTGCCGGGGCCACGGGAAAGCGCTCCGGCACCTGGAGGGTCGGAGCGCCGTCCATGCAGACGCTCCGTCCCGCTCATTCATTCTGTCGCCGACCTGCTTCAGGTACGGCGGCGTCGTACAGGGAGTCATTGCCATGTCGCGAGATACGCACTCGCCATTTCCGCGCAGAGGAACGCAGGTCGCCGAACCGGCGCCGCGCATCTGTCATGTTCCATCCATTCGGCCGACGGGCGTCGTGCACGCCAGGGAGGCTTTCCATGGCTGACCTTGCCGATCACGCCAACGAACTGGTCCTGGCTCGCCTCGACGGCCTCCTGGCGGCGCGCCCGGCGCTGGCCATCCGCGAGTCCGCGGAAGACTGCGAGGACTGCGGCGAGCCCATTCCCCAGGCGCGCCGCCGGGCGGCACCGGGTTGCAGTCGCTGCATCGACTGCCAGGACCGCCACGAGCGCCGTTGAACCGACCTCATGCCGAGCCCTCGCGGGCAGTGAAAGGAGACACGACCGTGATCAAAGCCATCGATGAAATGCTCAAGCTCTGGGCCGAGGAAATGCACGCGCCAGGCAGCAACGGAGGCGGCTACGCCGGCGGCAACCTGATCGCCATGCTGATCGCCAGCAAGGGCGAGGTGGTCCGCGGCCACCGTGGCAGCCGGGTGATCCTCGACCGTGTGGCGGAGGTCGATCGCCTGGTAAATCGCCTACCCGAGGAACTGAAGAACGTGGTGGTGGAGCACTATCTCAATCGCGACAGCTTCCCCGAGCAGAAGTACCGCCACTGCGGTTGCAGCCGCAACACCTTCTATCTGCGCCTGCATGTGGCGCACCAGGGTATCCAGGACGGCCTGCTGCGGCGGGTGGCCTGAGTTCCTGGACCGGATACCGTGTCCCCCCTGGAATTTTCCAACCGGCCTTCGGGCCGGTTTTTTTATGCCTGTCGCCCATGGAGGCGGCGAGCCCCATGCACAGCAGCGGACCCTGCACGGTAGAGGCGGGGTCGGGCTGGCGGAGCCATCCTTTTCGTCAGTCGATGCCGGGCTTTTCCATATCGGAAGTGGGTACGCGCTTGCCCGGATGCCTGGCGAAGGTTCCCAGGGCGGTATATCACCCTCATATCGTGGTGCGTCTCCCCCCTATTGCAGTGGATTGTCGAGAAGGCATTGCCGGGCTGGGAATCGGGCGGTAAAAAGTAGTCATTCTTGTAAAGGTGCGTCCCCAGGGAGGCACTCGTGAAGCACCGGAACCCGGCCCTGGCGCCGGGTTTTTTATTGCCCGGGAAAACGTTCGTGCGGACGTGCCCGGCGCTGCCTGCCAAGGAGGGACCCATGGGCAACGAACCGCAGACACTGACGGAAATGCCGCTCTGGGTACTGATCCTGCTCGCCGCGCTGGGCGGCGTCAGCGGCGAGATGTGGCGTGCCGACAAGGCCGGTCTCGGCGGCTGGGCCTTGTTGCGGCGCCTGGCGCTGCGCTCCGGCGCGTCGATCGTCTGCGGCGTGGCGGTGATGCTGCTGGCGTTGGCTTGCGGCGCCGCGCTGCTGTTCGCCGCGGCGCTGGGCAGCCTGACCGCCGCGGCCGGCGCGGAGATCGCAGTCGGTCTCTACGAACGCTGGGCCGCCCGGCGCCTGGGGGTTTGCGAGCTGCCCGAGGAACAGTCGGGCGACCGTGGCCCCCATTGAAACTGATCGAAGGAGTCAACCATGCCTGAACAGGCTGTTACGCTCGAGGCTCTGTACGCGGCCATCGAGCAGGTACTGCGTGAGCGTCTGCCGGAGGCGCAGTTGATCGGCTTCTGGCCAGGCGTGCCGGAAAATACCCCGGCGGTTTCCCTGGAAATAGCCGAGCTACTGCCCGAGCGCGATCCCGGTACCGGCGAGAGTGCCCTGCTGTGCCGCCTGCAGGCGCGGATAATGGTGCCGCCTGGTGCCGATCGCCAGGCGGTATCCATTGCTTGCGGAATCGTTCGGACATTGCGCGAGCAGACCTGGAACCTGTCTCTGGAACCGGCGCGCTTCGTACGCTCGGCCGTCGACGGCAGTCGCGAGGAGCTGAAGAGCCTGCGTGTCTGGCTGGTCGAGTGGACGCAGTCGCTGCGTCTCGGAGACCCGGAGTGGGCCTGGGAGGACCAGCCGCCGGGCAGCCTGATGCTGGGCTTCGACCCGCAGACCGGCCCCGGCCATGAGCCGGACTACTTCGCTCCGGAGGCGTTGGCATGAGCTATGTCAGTGCGGAGCATGACCGCATGCTCGCCGCGATGATCCTGCCCTGCGTGGTGGTCGCCGTGGACCTGGCAGCGGCGCGGGTACGGGTGCGCTCCGGCGACTGGACCAGCGGCTGGCTGCGCTGGCACTCCCTGGCAGCCGGCAAGGTTCGCCACTGGCGTGCGCCGAGCATAGGCGAACAGGGGGTACTGCTCAGTCCGTCGGGCGGAGTGTCAATGGGTACCTTTATTCCCGGTTTGTACGGCGATGCGGGCACGGCGCCGGACAACAGCGCCAGCAGTGAGACCTGGCGTTTCGACGACGGCGCCTCGTTGAGTTACGACTGGGCTGCGCATCGCTACCGCGTCGAGCTGCCCAGCGGCACCGTGGAAGTGAGGGTCGGCGCCAGCGAGGTGCGGGTCAGCGACGGGGCGGTCAGTCTCAAGGCGCCGAAGATCAGCCTGGAAGGACCGGTGGAGATCGCCGGGACACTGACGGTCAGCGGAGACATCCTCGGCGGCGGCTCGATCATCGACACCGCCGGCAACAGCAACCACCACACCCATTGAACATACGACGGGGCTGCCGAAGGGCGGTCCGTCGAACATTCAACCGGCCCGCGCGAGCGGGCCTTTTCGTTTGCGGAGTTCGCCATGGGCAACACTCACAGCCATTCGGAGCCAGGCGCGGCCTGTCGCTGCCGGAGCGGGAGGACGGGGCGATGATCGGGATGGATCGCCGTAGCGGGCTGCCCCTGTCCGGCCTGGCTCATCTTAAACAGTCCGTCGAGGACATCCTGACCACCCCGTTGGGCAGCAGGCGCATGCGCCCCGAGTACGGCAGCAAGCTGCGGCGGATGGTCGACATGCCGGTGAGCGAAGGCTGGAAAAGCGCCGTGCAGGCCGAGGTAGCCCGTTCCCTGGGGCGCTGGGAACCGCGCATCGCATTGTCTGCCGTGCGAGTCGTCGCGGTCGTCGATGGCCGCGTGGATCTGCTCCTGAGCGGCGTGTTCGAGGGCGAGAACATCAATATGGAGGTCTCGGCGTGATCATCGATCTTTCCCAGTTGCCGGAGCCAGAGGTTATCGAAAACCTCGATTTCGAGACGATTTACCAAGAGCTGTTGGGCGACTTCCGCGAAGCCATGGCTGGCGAATGGACAGCGGAGGTGGAGTCGGATCCGGTTCTCAAGCTTCTGCAACTGGCGGCCTATCGAGAACTGCTGCTGCGGGCGCGGATCAACGATGCGGCGCGGGCGGTGATGCTGGCATACGCCAGCGGTGCCGATCTCGACCAGATCGGTGCCGGCTTCAATGTGCAGCGTTTGCTGATCAGGCCCGCTCAGCCCGAGGCGGTACCGCCGGTGGAGGCGCAGTACGAGAGCGACAAGTCGCTGCGCAATCGCATCCAGCTCGCGTTCGAGCAGCTATCCGTCGCAGGACCGCGGAACGCCTATATAGCCCATGCGCTGGGCGCGGATGGAAGGGTGGCGGATGCCTCTGCGACCAGTCCGGCGCCCTGCGAAGTGCTGATCAGCGTGCTCGGGGTGGAAGGCAACGGGCAGGCACCGGAAGCGGTGTTGCAGGCAGTGCGCCTGGCGCTGAACGCGGAGGACGTGCGTCCTGTCGCGGATCGGGTAACGGTGCGCTCGGCAGGAATCGTTCCCTATCAGGTCAAGGCGCAGCTCTACCTGTTTCCCGGCCCCGAGGCCGAGCTGATCCGTGCCGCCGCCGAGGCTTCGCTGCGCGACTACATTTCCGCCCAGCGCCGCCTGGGCCGCGACATCCGGCGTTCGGCCCTGTTCGCCACCCTGCATGTCGAAGGCGTGCAGCGCGTCGAACTGCAGGAGCCTGCGGCCGACGTGGTCCTGGATGAAACCCAGGCGGCCTATTGCACGGGGTACGCGATCACCTTGGGAGGCGTCGATGAGTAGCCGACTGCTGCCGCCAAACAGGAGTTCTCTGGAACGCTCTCTGGGTGATGTATTGCCTGCCGAACTGCCGGTGCCGCTTCGTGAGCTTAACGATCCGGCACGCTGTGAGGCGGCCTTGCTGCCCTACCTGGCCTGGACGCGCTCGGTGGACCGCTGGGACCCGGACTGGAGCGACGAGGCCAAGCGCAATGCGGTAGCGACGTCCTTCGTCCTGCACCAGCGCAAAGGCACGCTGACAGCGTTGCGCCAAGTGGTCGAGCCGATCGGTGCGCTGAGCGAGGTCACCGAATGGTGGCAGCGAAGCCCGACCGGCGTGCCGGGGACCTTCGAGATCACCGTGGACGTCAGCGACCGTGGCATCGACGAAGGCACCGTACTGGAGCTGGAGCGCTTGCTCGATGACGTCCGCCCGGTGAGCCGACACCTGACCCGCCTGGACCTGCGCATCACCCCGGTAATCCGGTCCCGTCACGGACTGGCCGTGACCGACGGCGACACCCTGGAAATCTTCCCCTGGAAACAGTGACATGACGACCAATACTCCGAAATACGGTGGCCTGCTCACCGACATAGGTGCCGCTGCGCTGGCTGCGGCCAGCGCAGCAGGCAAGAAATGGCAGCCGACTCATATGCTGATCGGCGATGCTGGCGGTGCGCCGGGCGACACGCCGGATCCATTGCCTTCGGTGGCGCAGAAGAGCCTGATCAACCAACGCCATCGGGCCCAGCTGAATCGGCTGTTCGTTTCCGACAAGAACGCCAATACCTTGGTTGCCGAGGTGGTGCTTCCAGTTGAGGTAGGTGGCTTCTGGATCCGCGAGATCGGCCTGCAGGATGCCGACGGCAAGTTCGTCGCGGTATCCAACTGCCCGCCCAGCTACAAGGCTGCGATGGAAAGTGGCAGTGCGCGGACCCAGACCATTCGGGTGAACATCGCGCTCTCCGGCCTGGAGAATGTCCAGCTGCTGATCGACAACGGCATCATCTACGCCACTCAGGACTGGGTGAAGGAAAAGGTCGCTGCCGATTTCAAGGGCCGCAAGATCCTGGCTGGCAATGGCTTGGTCGGTGGGGGCGATCTTTCTGCCGACCGCAGCATTGGCCTGGCGCCTTCCGGCGTGACGGCGGGCAGCTATCGCTCGGTCACGGTGAACGCCAACGGGGTGGTCACCCAGGGCAGCAATCCGACCACCCTGGCCGGCTATGCGATCGGAGATGCCTATACCAAGGCCGATACCGACGGAAAACTGGCGCAGAAAGCGAACAAGGCCACCACCCTGGCCGGCTATGGCATCACCGATGCGCTGCGAGTCGATGGCAACGCCGTGTCATCCAGCAGGCTGGCCGCACCGCGCAGCCTGGCAGCCAGTGGCGATGCCTCCTGGTCGGTGACCTTCGACGGCAGTGCCAATGTTTCTGCGCCGCTGAGTCTTTCCGCTACCGGTGTGGCGGCGGGCAGCTATCCGAAGGTGACCGTGGATACGAAGGGAAGGGTGACTGCTGGAATGACGCTGGCGGCGACGGACATTCCCGGGCTGGATGCGTCGAAGCTGGTCAGCGGGGTGCTGGCCGAGCAGCGTTTGCCGGTATTCGCGCGCGGGTTGGCTACTGCTGTCTCGAACAGTAGCGATCCGAACACCGCGACCGTGCCGTTGATGCTGACCAATCATGCGAACGGACCTGTTGCCGGACGATACTTCTACATCCAGTCGATGTTCTATCCGGATCAGAACGGCAATGCTTCGCAGATTGCAACGAGCTACAACGCTACATCCGAGATGTATGTACGGGTGTCCTACGCGGCCAACCCTAGCATCCGGGAGTGGTTGCCCTGGCAGCGCTGCGACATTGGAGGTTCCTTCACCAAAGAGGCCGATGGTGAACTGCCTGGAGGCGTCAACCTGGATTCGATGGTGACCTCAGGGTGGTGGAGCCAGAGTTTTACTGCCCAAGCTGCCAGTGGAGCCAACTACCCTATAGTTCGGGCCGGCCTGCTTCATGTGTACGCCGCGAGTAGCAATTTCATCTATCAGACGTATCAAGCCTACGATGGTGAGAGTTTCTATTTCCGGTGCCGGCATTCAAATACCTGGTTTCCCTGGCGTCGCATGTGGCATGGCGGAGACTTCAACCCCAGTGACTATCTGTTGAAGTCGGGGTTCTATTGGAATGCGTTACCGGGAAAACCTGCCACTTTTCCACCATCTGCACATAACCATGACGTCGGACAGCTTACTTCGGGCATTCTCCCCCTGGCACGTGGCGGCGTCGGTTCGAATACGGCAGCGGGAGCACGTAGCACTATCGGAGCAGGGGTTCCTGCGACTGCTTCCCTTGGGGCGAGCGGATGGTGGCGGGACAATGACACTGGCCTCATTAGGCAATGGGGGCAGGTCACTTGCCCCGCCGATGCCGATGCTTCGATTACGTTCCCGATTCCTTTCCCTACGCTATGCCTCGGCGGATATGCGAATCAGACGAGTGCTTTCCATCCGGGAACGGATGCCAGTACAGGTTTCCGTGGAGCGACTACCACTACCGCGGTGATTCGCAATGGCTACTTTGCTCAGGCGGTTCTTTCATGGGAGGCATTTGGACGATGAAGGGCGAATATTATTTCTCTCCAAGCCAGGTGGCATTCTATCCGGCCTCCTTGCGAGAGGTTTATGAATACGCAGGCTGCTGGCCAGTCGATGGCGAGTGGGTCAGCGCAGAGCTACATGAACAACTGATGAACGAACAGGCGGCAGGCCGAGCAATCAGTTCCGACGTGAAGGGGAACCCAGTAGCGATCGAGCGCCCTCCGCTTTCCCGTCAGCAACGTAGCGCCCATGAGCGGAGATGGCGGGATAGTCAGCTGTTGGCGACCGACGGCCTAGTTGTTCGCCATCGAGATCAATTGGAAACCGGAAAGGAAACGACCTTACTCCCTGTCCAATACCATGAACTCATGTCGTACAGAGCCAGCTTACGGGATTGGCCGGAAGAGCCTTTATTTCCCGACAGTGGCGGACGTCCGTCCGTACCAGATTGGCTCAGACGTTATGTCACCCCCTGAACCCCGCCTCGTGCGGGGTTTTTCATTAATGGAGATCTACCTATGAGTTTCTTCCACGGCGTTACGGTAACCAACGTCGATATCGGTGCGCGCACCATCGCGCTGCCGGCCAGCTCCGTCATCGGCCTCTGCGATGTGTTCACGCCGGGGGCGCAGGCAAGCGCCAAGCCCAACGTTCCGGTGCTGCTCACCAGCAAGAAGGACGCCGCCGCGGCGTTCGGCATCGGCTCGTCTATCTACCTGGCCTGCGAGGCCATCTATAACCGTGCCCAGGCCGTGATCGTGGCGGTGGGCGTGGAAGCCGCGGAGACTCCCGAGGCCCAGGCCAGCGCCGTCATAGGTGGTGTCAGCGCCGCCGGCGAGCGCACCGGACTTCAGGCTCTGCTAGACGGCAAGAGCCGCTTCAATGCCCAGCCACGTCTACTAGTTGCGCCGGGTCATTCGGCCCAGCAAGCGGTGGCCACCGCCATGGACGGGCTGGCCGAGAAACTGCGGGCCATCGCCATTCTCGATGGTCCCAATAGCACCGACGAGGCGGCCGTCGCCTACGCCAAGAACTTCGGCAGCAAGCGCCTGTTCATGGTCGACCCGGGCGTGCAGGTTTGGGACAGCGCCACCAATGCCGCACGCAAGGCCCCGGCTTCGGCCTACGCCGCCGGCCTGTTCGCCTGGACCGACGCCGAGTACGGCTTCTGGTCCTCGCCGTCGAACAAGGAGATCAAGGGCATCACCGGCACCAGCCGTCCGGTGGAGTTCCTCGACGGCGATGAGACCTGTCGCGCCAACCTGCTCAACAACGCCAATATCGCCACGATCATTCGCGACGATGGCTATCGCCTGTGGGGCAACCGCACCTTGTCCAGCGACAGCAAGTGGGCTTTCGTCACCCGCGTTCGGACCATGGACCTGGTGATGGATGCGATCCTCGCCGGGCACAAGTGGGCGGTGGACCGCGGCATCACCAAGACCTACGTGAAGGATGTCACCGAGGGCCTGCGCGCCTTCATGCGCGATCTGAAGAACCAGGGCGCGGTGATCAACTTCGAGGTCTATGCCGACCCGGACCTGAACAGCGCCAGCCAGCTGGCCCAGGGCAAGGTGTACTGGAACATCCGCTTCACCGATGTGCCGCCTGCCGAGAACCCCAATTTCCGTGTCGAGGTGACCGATCAGTGGCTCACCGAAGTTCTGGATGTCGCCTAAGGAGCGCCCGTGATGATTCCGCAAACCCTGACCAATACCAACCTGTTCATCGACGGCGTGAGCTTCGCCGGTGACGTGCCATCCCTGACCCTGCCCAAGCTGGCTGTGAAGACCGAGCAATACCGTGCCGGCGGCATGGATGCGCCGGTATCCATCGACATGGGCCTGGAGGCGATGGAGGCCAAGTTCTCCACCAACGGTGCCCGCCGAGAAGCACTGAATTTCTTCGGCCTGGCCGACCAGAGCGCTTTCAATGGCGTGTTCCGCGGCTCCTTCAAGGGCCAGAAGGGCGCCAGCGTGCCAGTGGTGGCTACCCTGCGCGGCCTGCTCAAGGAGGTCGACCCGGGCGACTGGAAGGCCGGCGAGAAAGCCGAGTTCAAGTACGCCGTTGCGGTCAGCTACTACAAGCTGGAAGTCGATGGCCGCGAGGTCTACGAGATCGATCCGGTCAACGGTGTCCGCGCGATCAACGGTGTCGACCAGTTGGCCGGCATGCGCAACGACCTCGGCCTGTAAGAGGAGCTCCGGACATGACCCAAGAGAATCGACTGCCGGGCTGGCTGACGCTGGATGCCGACGCCGCCCTCGTTCGTCTCTCGCGTCCGGCACAGTGCAACGGGGTCAGCGTCGACACGCTGACCCTGCGTGCACCCACCGTGCGTGATATCCGCCTGGCCGGCAAGGTGGCCGGCGACGATGCCGAGGAGCGCGAACTGCAACTGTTCGCCTCGCTGGCGCAGGTCAGCCGCCAGGACCTGGAGGGGCTGAAGCTGAGCGACTACCAGCGGCTGCAAGGAGCCTACTTTCGCCTGGTGCAAGACGACACGGACGACACCTTCGCGTATGCGTCAACTGGCGAGGCGCCTGGCCATTGAGCTGGGCTTCCAGGCCAGCGAACTGGAGCGCATGACCCTGGGCGACCTGCTCTGGTGGCTCGCCGAGGGCGAGGAGTGAGCGACGGCGTCGTCCGCCAGGCGAGCGGCGCCCGCGCTACTTCAGTAGGTCCGCGGAGGCGGACATCGATAACAGACGAGACGAACCGTCATGAGTAAAGACATGGACCTGGTGGTCTCCATCGGCGGCATCGCCGACCCCTCCTTGGGCAAGGCATTCGAGACCGTCAAGGCACGGCTCGACAGTCTCCAGGAACGTTCCCGCCAGGCGTCCAGCCTGAGAGATGTGCTGGGAGACGCCATACGCCTGGAGCGAGAACTCGCCGATATGCGCAAGGTCGGGGACCGCGGCGTTGCTGAGCATGCCCGGCAGCTTGGCGAACGCCAGGAGCAACTGAAGCGACTCGGCATCGAGGCCAGGGCCGCGGGCGATGCCTACGCTCGACTGGGCGAGATGCAGCGTGGCCTGGATATGCAGGTCCGCGGCCTGCAACGGCTGGAGCAGGCCAGCCAGGCAATGCCATTGGCTAGCGCATTTTCCGGACTGGTCGTGGAAGCCAGCAAGACGGCTGCCGGTTATCAAGCGCGGTTGCGCGACCTGGCGATCCGCAACGGCCTGGACGTCGGCCGGGAGCCAGCCTTGGCATCCCTGATCCAGGACAGCGCCAGCCAGAGCGGCCTGGGACGCACGGCGACGCTGGACATGCTGGAGCACTTGAACGCCACCGGCATGGGGTTCGCCGCCGCGCAAATGAATCTGGGACTGGCGGGCCGCTTCGGCTTTGGCCAAGGGATTGCTTCAGCCGAGGTTGCGGGGCTGGTTCGAGCGTTGCAACTGGCCCAGGGTTCGGACTCGCCAGAGCAATTGTCCGCCTCCCTCGACCGCCTGGTCGTCCTGGGTAAAGGCAGAGTCGGCAGTGAGGCCCTGGCGCGTCGCCTGCCTGCCTTGTTGTCAGCGCTGGGCAATGCGGGAGAGGCCACGGCCGGCGATGTCGGTGCACTGGGGGCCTTGCTGGAGATTCAAGCAAAGAACACCACGCCAGACAAAGCGGACGTGCGGATGAAGGCCTGGCTGGAGTTCGTCGGCAGCGGCAGCTTGAAACGCGCTTATGGCCAGGACTACGACCGGGACCTGGAAGCGCTGCGCAAGGACGGAGCGAGTCTGCTGGAGGCCAACCTGGAGCTGGCTGCGCGCTATCGGGATAAGGGCGGCAAGCTCAGCGCCGGCGTGGCGTCGCCGGCGCTTGAAGCCTATCGAGCGTCGCGCGGCGAGTTCCAGGGCTTGCTCGAATCCCAGCAGTCTTCCGCTGGCTCTTCGGAGCGCGATGCGCGGCGTCGCGAGGGGATGTCCCAGGAGCTGTGGAAGGCTTCCAGCGACAGTTGGGAGAGGGCGCAGACCGCTTTGGGCAGCGCCCTGAATCCATATCTGGACAACCTGGCCAAGGGGAGCGCGGTACTCGGCGAGTCGACTGCGGAGCTGCTCGAAGCCTATCCGCGGACGACGGCCGGTCTTACCGCCGCCGCAGGTGCGGTGTTATCCGGGTATCTCGCCTACAAGGGAGGGCGCGGCGCTATCGACGTGCTGCGTGGCGGTCGGCTCGGTCGGCGAGGGATCGCTGCCGTCGGCGACCTGATCGAACGGGGTGCAGGCCGGGTATCGGGTGGTAGTGAAATACAACGCGTGTTCGTTACCAACTGGCCGGTGCCGGGAGGCGACTCTACGCTGGAGTCCGCGAGGAGGCCGGCACAACGAAAGCGCGGTCAAACACCACGCAGGAAGAGAGGCAAGGGCGGTGGGGTGAAGGCCCGCTCCCTTCCATCCCTTGGCTTCTCGGCCGGAGGAGGCTTGGGGGCGATGGCAGGAAAGCTGCCGCGCCTGTCGCGTTTGCCCATACGCAACGCGCCGCTGCAAGTGGCCTCGTCGTTGATCGATGTTGCTGAGGTCTACTCCAGCGACCTGTCGGAGAGCGAAAAGACCATCGTCTATGGCGAGGCCGGTGGCTCCCTGGCTGGTTCCCTGGCTGGCGCCGCTCTGGGAGCGAGCATCGGCTCGGTGGTGCCGGTGGTCGGTACGCTGATCGGTGGATTGGTTGGCGGCGCTATCGGCGCCTGGGGCGGTAGCGAACTGGGGGGGCGTCTGGGACGCAGTCTGGCTGGCGATCCGCCGGCGGACTCGGACAACAAGCCGACGGTGCCCGCACCACAGGCCGAGCCCGTCGCGGCTGCGCCCAACTGGACCTTCGCGCCGCAGATCAACCTGACGGTGCAAGGCAACGTACACGAGCCGCAGCGCCTGGCCGACGAGTTGCTGCCCTACCTGCAACGCATGCTTGTCGACTTCGCCGACGAGCGGCAGCGGCGCAGCCTCTACGATCCGGCGATGGTCTAAGGAGTCCCCATGGCATATCTGGAACAATTGCAGGCCGGCCTGAGGTACCTGGGTCGCGCCGGCGAGTCCGGACGCAAGAGTCTGGACAAGGTGGTCGCTCCGGTGAACGGTGCGATCAGCGAGATCCGCGGCGCAGCCGCGGAGCTGGAGAACCTGCCCGGCGTATCGCCGGAAATGGCTGCCCGGCTGCAGCGTGCCATGCGCGGCATCGGCCAGGCGCAGGGCAAGGTGAACCGCGTGGTCTCCACCTATGACCGGGCGAGCCGGGCGTTGCTTGGTATCGACGAACGCGTGGATGCGCTGAAGGTGCAGGTAAACAGTGCCGCGCAGGCGGTCGGCAAGGTCGCTGGCGACATCAGTCCGACGCTGGCGGGGGTGCTGCCGTCGTGGCTGCTGGCACCCTCGGCGACGCCCCCGAGCGAGGCCGCAGCGCCCTTGCCGCACCTGTTGGTACTGCAGCCGCTGACCGCCAATGCCCAACCGTTCTACTTCAACCTGAATACTGCCGCCTTCGACGCCCTGCAGCGCAACAGTGCCTACAACTGGAGCGGGCAGGTGCGCCTGGGTCGGCGGCCGGCGCTGCAGAGCGTCGGCATGGGCGAGGAGAGCATCCTGCTCAAGGGGGCGGTATTCCCGCTGCGTCGACAGGTAGGTAACCAGGAAAAGGTCGTCGGTCTGGAGCAGCTCGAAGCGCTGCGCCGGTTGGCGGAGCGGCGTGAGCCGCTGATCCTGAGCAGCGGCTACGGCGAGGTGCAGATGGGCCTCTGGTGTCTGGTGCGGATCAGCGAGAACCAGAGCGCCCTGCTGGGCAACGGCGCTCCCCGCAAACAAACCTTCGACCTGGAGTTCAAGCGCTATGGCGACGACCTGCCGAACCGCTGACGGCGACATGCTGGACAGCCTCTGCTACCACGTCTATGGCCATCTGTTGGGCTGCGTCGAGGCGACCCTCGACGCCAATCCCGGGCTGGCCGATGAGCAGCAGCCATTCCGCGCCGGCTTGCTGATCAGTTTCCCTGACATGCCGGTGGTCAATGTCGAACAGGTGCGCCTGTGGGATTGATCGACCGCTCACCCGCAACCCCGCCTTGGCGGGGTTTTTCTTTTCTGGAGAGATCAGGTGCAACCGAGTTTCCGTATCGTTGCCGACGGCACCGACGTCACCCAGCGGCTGAATGACCGCCTGCTCAAGCTGACCTTGCTGGACAAGCCGGGCATGGAGTCCGACAGCCTGACCTTGAGGCTCGACGATCGCGATGGACAGGTGGCCTTACCCAGGCGCGGTGCGGTGCTGGAGGTTCATCTCGGCTATGCCGGCGAGCCACTGATGCGCATGGGGCGCTTTACCGTGGACACCCTGCAGTGGGCTGGTCCGCCGGACTGCCTGACCGTCACTGCCAAGGCCGGCGACATGCGCGGCAGTGGCAAGACGATACGCAGCGGCGGTTGGGAGGGCACTACCCTGGCTCAGGTCTGCCGCGATGTTGGCGCACGCAACGGCTGGCGCGTGGAGTGTCCGTTGCAGGTGGCGATCGCCCGGGTCGACCAGGTCAATGAGTCCGACTACCACTTCGTCACCCGTCTGGCGCGCCAGTACGACTGCACCGCCAAGCTGGCCGAGGGCATGCTCATGGTGCTGCCGCGACAGAGCGGGCAGAGCGCCACGGGGCGTCGGATCGAACCTTTGGTGTTGGGACGTGCTGACGTCGGCAGCTTCGACGTTACCTACGACGACCGCAGCCTGATGAGAACGGTGAAGACTCGCTACCAATTGCCCGGCAGCGGCGAGGTCAAGAGCGTCGAGCTGAAGAACCCGAAGGCACCGGCTACGGCTACGGGCGAGCATGTCGACCGGCATCTCTATGCCAGCCGTGGAGAGGCCGAGCAGGCGGCGAAGGCTCGCCTGGCGAGCTTCAGCCGCTCCAGTGCCAGTGTGCGCCTGGAGTTGCCGGGGCGTGGCGACCTGTTCGCCGAGCGCAGCCTGCTGCTCCAAGGCTTCAAGGCGGGAATCGACGGCGAGTTCCTGATCGACTCGGTGGAGCACACCTACAGCTCCAGCGGATGGACCACTGTCGTGCAATGCAACGGCGGCCGAGGCGGCAAGGGGTGACGCCTGAAACCCATCGGAGTGCAGGAGGATCGATGAAACTGACCGAGCAGCAATTGCTGCGCATTTTTCCCAACGCCCGCCTCGTCGCGGGCGTTTTCGTTGTGGCGTTGCAACGGGCCATGGACGAGAGGGAGATCGACACACCGGCGCGGTGTGCCGCGTTTCTCGCCCAGGTCGGCCACGAAAGCAGCCAGTTGACCCGGCTGGTGGAGAACCTCAATTACAGCGCCCAAGGCTTGGCGGCGACCTGGCCGGGTCGCTATCTCGGCCCCGACGGGCAGCCCAACGCGTTGGCCTTGCGGCTGGCGCGCAATCCGCAGGCGATTGCCGACAACACCTACGCCACGCGCAACGGCAATGGCGACGAAGCGTCCGGCGATGGCTGGCGCTTCCGTGGGCGTGGCTTGCTACAGATCACCGGGCGTGCCAACTACCGGTTGGTCGGAGAGGCCCTCGGCGAGCCGCTGGAAGCCGAGCCCTGGCGCCTGGAGCAGCCCGTGCCGGCGGCCCGCAGCGCTGCCTGGTGGTGGGCCGGTCACGGGCTCAACGAGCTGGCCGACCGCGGCGAGTTCGCTGCCATCACCCGCCGCATCAACGGCGGCCTGAATGGCCAGGCGGAGCGCCTGGCGTTGTGGCAGCGGGCCAGGGCGGTGCTGTCATGAGCCGGCTCGCTCTGCTCCTGCCGGCCGTGTTGCTGGTCCTGCTGGCCGGCGCCTTGCTCGGCGGCGGCCTGGTTGCCCGCCACTATCGTCCGCAACTGGAGGAGGCCCTGGGCCAACTCACTGCCAGCCGCGTCGCCAGCGGCCAGCTCGAGGCTTTGCTCGATGAGCAGCAGCGCGCGCTGGCGGCGGTGCGGGCGAGCGCCGAGAGGCGCGCGAAGGACGTCGAGCAGGCACTCGGCGAGGCCAGGGCGCAGGCCGCGGAGCAGTATGCCGCCGCCGTGCGTCTGCTCCAGGAACCCGACATTGGTGTGGACTGCCAGGCGGCAGGTGCGGCGATCGACCGGGAGCTGGGACTATGACTCGTCTCCTGCTGGGGCTTTGTCTGCTTTTCGCGGGCTGCGCAGCCTCGCCGACGACACCTCGCCCCGTGCGCGTCGAGGTTCCCCTGGCAGTGCCTTGCCGTGTACCTGACGTGCGCCCGCCGAGCTGGGCCAGCGCCACGTTGCAGGCTGGCGATTCGCTGCAGGCCAAGGTTCGCGCATTGCTCGCCGAGCGCCGCCAGCGGCAGGGCTACGAACTCGAATTGCAGGCGGCGTTGCGTGCCTGCCGCTGAGACACTGGGCGCATATGGACGTCGATGGACGTGTGTCCGGCGCATATTGCCGTGTATTGATTCCGCAGCGTTGTCGAGCCAGGAATCGGCCGGTACAACGTAGTCATGCTTGTACAGGTGTGTCCCCCCAGGGATGCCACCTGCAACCTCAGAGCCCGGCCCGTGTGCCGGGCTTTTTCGTTTGCATCCGACAACGGCTCGGGACGTGGAGGCTCCTCGCCGACCGCGTACCGCGCCACGGCCGACCGTCCTGGGGACGGGGCCAGACGACCCGCCTGGTGCGGGTCTTTTCATGTGCATAAAGGAGAGTTTTCCATGTCCATCCTGACTCAAGGTACCCAGATCTACGCCCTGGTTCCGCCGGTATCCGGTACCGGTGCCGCTACCGTCCTGGAGATCGAAGGCGTGACCTCGTTCAACCCGGGCGGCAATCCGGCCGACCAGATCGAAGACCCGTGCCTGAGCGACACTTCGCGCAAGTACAAGAAAGGCCTGCGCACCCCTGGCCAGGCGACCCTCGGCATCAACGCCGATCCACGCCTGGCCAGTCACGTTCGGTTGTTCCAGCTGTCCGAGAAAGATGGCGAGACGAGCGTCAAGTGGGCCATCGGCTGGTCCGACGGAATCGACGTAAAGCCGACCGTCAGCACCGAAGGCGACGATTTCGTGCTGCCGCCGGCGCGCACCTGGTTCACCTTCGAAGGCTACGTCAGCGACTTCCCCTTCGATTTCGCCAGCAACACGCTGGTCGCTACCCAGGCCACCATCCAGCGTTCCGGCGCCGGCAAGTGGACGCCGAAGTCGGCTTGAGGAGCGCGTAGATGAATCTCAACGAACTTCGTGCGGCGGGCGGTTTCATCGAGTCGGCGCTGGTGCGCAAGGAGATTACCTGGACCCGCGTTCCCGCCGGCAGGAAGAAGGCGGTCAGCGACACCTTCCAGGTGTTCGTCCGACGCAACAGTTTTGGCGCGGTGGAGCGCCTGTTCTCCGCCGAAGGCGACCAGCAGAGCCGCAACGCGCGCTACCTCGCCGAATGCATTCGCCTGGGCGAGACGGGAGAGGAAAGCCTGACCTACGAACAGGCCTACGACCTCGACCCGGCGCTGGGCTTCCTGCTGCTGCAGGCGGTCGGTGAGGTCAACCGGGTCGAGGACGCGGAAAAAAACTGACCCCCGCCGACGAGGTTTGGCACGAGCTGGTGCTGAACGGCGTCGGCGGGTCGACCATTGCCGAGGCCAAGGAGCGGCTCAGCTACGCCGAGTACCGCGCCTGGGTCGCCTACCTGAACAAGCGCGGCTCGCTCCATCCGGGACACCGGCTGGAGCTTGCGCTGGCTCGGATCGCTGCGTTGCTCGGGCATGCGCTGGGAGCGGACGCCGATCCCGACGCGTTCCGTCCGCATATGGCTCTCCAGCCCCTTTCGCTGCATCAGGCGATGGATCAATGGGCATGACAGGCCACCCCGCTGCGGCGGGGTCTTTTTCTGGAAGACATGAATCATGGCCACGAATACCGACGGCAGCCTGACGCTCGACCTGGTCCTTCGCAGCGAAGGGTACAGGGCCGGGATGGACAAGGTTGGCAGGATCAACGATCAGAAAATGCGTGCCATGGAGGCGCGCGCGGAAAAGGCTGGCAAGGCTATCGGCAAAAGCCTGGACAGTTCGGCACTGATTGCCAGCAGCGTGCTGGACCAGGCGCTGGACATGCTGGGCAGGACCAGTCGCCAGGCGGGTCAGGCCAAGAAGCCTGTGCAGAGCGCCCAGGACAAAGTACTGGCCGAGTGGAAGACCCGGCAGAAGGAGCTGGGCGAAGCCTGGAAGAGCTATCGCGAACCACTCCAGGATCTGTCCAAGCTCAACGAAGCACTACTGAAGAACTCTTCCGACAAGCTCGACAAGGCGCTGCTCAATCTCAGCGAGACCGGCCAGCTGTCGCTTGCCAACGTGGGCAAGGCCGCCTACGCCGATGCCGCGCGCCTCGCCTCGCGGCAGATGACGCTGATGCTGCTGGACGGGCTGTTTGGCTGGGTCGCCAGCGTCGGTACCGAGAAGCCCAAGGTCGACGACAAGGCGGGCAAGGGACAGGCGAAGGCCGGCGACGACGAGAAGGAACAGCCGTCGCTCCAGTCGCAGGTCTTCAAGCAGTGGCTGTTGCAGATGAACAGTGTCTGGGGCGCCTACCGCGCGCCGCTGCAGGATATCTCCGGGATGACCGACGAGCTGTTCAGAAATGCGTCGGAGAAGCTCGAGAAGTCGCTGTTCAATTTCGCCACTAGCGGAAAGCTGTCCTTGAGCAACTTCGCCAAGACGGTGATCGACGATGTCGCCCGGATCGCCGCGCGGCAGCTTTCAATGCTCGCCCTGGACGGATTGTTCGGCTGGATGAATGGCAAGGCCGGCATCACCGAGGCGCAACTGGCCAGCCAGAAACCCTATACCTCGCTACTGGAAAAGGCCCGCGCAGCTGCGGGACAAGCGGTAGCGGGCGCTCCCGCGGCCCAGGGTGCCGCGCCAATGCCGGCAGCGGCGATGGATGTCGGCGCGATGGTGGCCACTGCTTCCGGGCAGACCGGGGACGGTTCCAAGGTCTCGGCTGGAGGGGCTTCGGCCGCTGGCAAGCCGGTGGGCAGTTGGGTCGAACAGATGGACGCCTCCTGGGCGAGCCTGCGCGACCAGGCGCAGGACGTCTCGGGAATGATGGACATGCTGTTTACCAACGCCTTCACCAATATGGAGAACGCCCTGTTCACCTTTGCCACCACGGGCAAGCTGTCGTTCAAGGATTTCGCCGACTCGGTGATCCAGGATATGGCGCGGATCGCCGCGCGGCAGGCGACGCTGCAGATCATCGGCGGCATCGTCGGTGCGGTCAGCGGGTTCTTCGGTAGCGGCGCAACGGCGGGCTCGCGGATTTCCGACTACACCGGCTCGGACATGGCCAATTGGGTCAGCAAGCAACGCGCCGGAGGCATGCCTGGGTTCGCCAGGGGCGGTGCCTTCAACGATGGCATCCAGAGCGCGCCGGCGCTGTTCAGCATGGCCGGCGGTCGTCCGGCGCTGATCGGCGAGCGTGGGCCGGAAGCCATCATGCCGCTGAGTCGCGGTTCCGATGGCGTGCTCGGCGTGCGCGCGCTCGGCGGCGGCGAGGGGGGCAACGTCTTCAATTTCTCCACCAGCGTCAGCCTGGGCGGCGGCCGCGAGGGCGCGGCGACGGCCAGCGGCGACGACGGTACGGGACAGCAGCTGGCGGGAATGATCAACGATGCCGCGCGCAACGTGGTGGCGCAGGAGCTGCGCCCCGGCGGCCTGGTATGGAGGATGGTGAATGGCTGATCTGGAACGCTTTACCTGGGACATCTCGATCGATTCCGCCGGCCAGGCGAACCAACTGGTACGCCAGGTGCAGTACGGCGGCGGCTACAGCCAGGCGCTCGGCGACGGGCTGAACAACCTCAGCGAGACCTGGCAGGTTTCGCGTACCGGCGATCTCGCGCTGATCGGCCCGATCCGCGATTTCCTCAAGCGCCACGGCGGCTACCGCTCGTTCCTCTGGACCTTGCCCACTGGCGAACCGGTGCGGGTGCGCGCCCAGGGCTGGCAATTGCGACCGCGCGGCAACGGCGTGTTCACCCTGAACACCACCTTCCAGCAAGTCTTCAATCCGTGAGGTAAGCATGACCATCACAGCCGATGACCAGGCCCTCGAGCCTGGGGCGCTGGTGCGCCTGTTCGACCTGGATTGCACCGGGTTCGGCGGCGAGATGCTGCGCTTCCACGGCCACCTGCAGCAGGGGCCGATCCACTGGCAGGGCAACGCCTACCAAGCTTGGCCGCTGGAGGCGCGCGGCTTCGAGCAGCGCGGCGACGGCCGGGCCAGTTCGCCGACCCTTAGCGTGGGCAACATCGACGGCAGCATCAGCGCGCTCTGCCTGTTCTTCGATGGCCTGGTAGGCGCGCGCCTGACCGTGCGCGAGACCTATGCGCACTACCTGGATGCGGCCAACTTCGCCGAAGGCAACCCGCAGGCCGACCCCTCCCAGGAGCGCCTGAACATCTGGTTCCTCGAGCAGAAGACCGCCGAGAACAGCGTCCAGGTGACCTGGGAGCTGTCCGCTCCGCCGGATTTCCAGGGCCAGCAGATCCCGGCGCGCCAGATCACCTCGCTGTGCCACTGGTGCATCACCAACGAGTACCGCGGGCAGGACTGCAACTACACCGGCACGGCGATGTTCGATGCCGACGGCAATCCGGTGGACGATCCGGCGCTGGACCGCTGCGGCGGCCGGGTCAGCGATTGCAAGCTGCGCTTCGGCGCGGACAACCCGCTGTCCCACGGCGGCTTCGCCGGCGCCGGCCTGGTCAGGATGTGAGCATGGAACTGAGCCGCAGCTTGCAGCGGGCCATCGCCGCACACGCCGCCCGCGAGCATCCGCGCGAATGCTGCGGGCTGATCGTTCGCGGTGTGCGTCAACGCCGCTACGTGGCCTGTCGCAACGCAGCCGGATCGCCCAGCGAGCACTTCGTGATCGATCACCAGGACTGGTGCGCTGCCGAGGACCAGGGCGAGGTCCTGGCCATCGTCCACAGCCACCCGGACGTTCCGGCCACGCCGAGCATGGCCGATCGGGTCAGTTGCGAACTGCATGGTCTGCCCTGGGTGATCCTGTCCTGGCCGGAAGGCGATGTCGCGCATCTAGCGCCGGAGGGCTATCGGGCGCCGCTGCTCGGCCGCGAGTTCGCCCACGGCGTGCTCGACTGCTGGAGCCTCTGTCGCGACTGGTACCGCCGCGAGGCAGGTCTGGAGCTTCCGGACTATCCGCGCCGCGACGGTTGGTGGGAAACCGGCGAGAGCCTCTACGAGCAGCACTATGCGGCGGCTGGATTCCGGCCGGTGCCGCTGGCCGGAATCCGCCGCGGCGACATGCTGGTGATGCAGGTCGGAAGGGCGCTGCACCCTAACCATGCGGGCATCTACCTGGGCAACGACTGGCGTCTGGACAGCGAGCCGGTCCAGGCGCTCGGCGGCGACGGACCGTTCCTGCTGCACCACCTGTACGGACGGCTGTCGACCCGCGACGTGTTCGGCGGACCCTGGATCGAACGCACGCGCCTGGTCTTGCGGCACATGCGGATGCCGCAGTGAACGACATATTCAAGCGAGCCGTCGGAATCGGCTCTTTACGAGAGGAACAGGTCCATGAATGACACCCTGAGTCAGGGCCTCACCACCATCCGTCTGTACGGGGTTCTGGGCAAGCGCTTCGGCCGCATGCACGGCCGGTTGTTGGAAAGCGGCACGGTACGCGAGGCGATGAGCGCCCTGAAGCACACCATGGAGGGATTCGAGACGTTCATGCGCGAGGCGGAATCGAAAGGGCTGACCTTCGCCGTGTTCCGTGGGCGTACCAACCTGTCCGGCGAGCAACTGGACATGCGCGGACGCGAGGATATCCGCATCGTGCCGTTGGTGATCGGGAGCAAGCAGTCCGGATTGTTTCAGACGGTATTAGGAGCTGCACTCATTGCCGTAGGTGTCTTCGCAACGAGTCTTACGCTCGGGACAAGCACGTTTCTGATCTCTGCCGGCGCCAGCATGATGCTCGGTGGCGTCATGCAGATGCTCAGCCCCCAACCCAAGGGCCTGAAGGGCCGAGAGGCCCCCGAGAACGCCCCCAGCTATGCCTTCGGCGGCCCGGTCAACACCATCGCCCAGGGCCATCCGGTCGGCGTGCTCTACGGCAAGCGCCGCATCGGCGGCGCGGTGATCAGCGCCGGCATCTATGCCGAGGACCGGCTGTAGCCGGCAACGCCGTAACAGGCCCGCCATGCGCGGGCGTTTTTTTGCCTGAAGGAACGTCATGAACAAGACCATCACGGGCCACAAGGGTGGCAGCAAGAAGCCGCGCCAGCCGGTGGAGATGCCGGACTCGGTGCGCTCGATCGCGCGGGCGAAGATTCTCCTGGCACTGGGCGAAGGCGAGTTCGACGGTGGCGTCGACGGCCGTTCGATCTACCTGGACGATACGCCGCTGCTGGCGGCGGACGGCTCGGTGAACTTCCCCGGAGTGACCTGGGAGTTCCGTCCGGGCTCGGTGGACCAGGAACACATTGCCGGTGTGCCCGCCGTGGAAAACGAACTGGCGGTCGGCGTCGAACTCAAGAGTGACGCGCCCTGGGTCCGCGCGGTGAACAACACCCAGCTCTCGGCGGTGCGCCTGCGCCTGTCCTGGCCGGCCATCCAGCGCCAGCAGGAAAACGGTGACGTGGTCGGCTACCGCATCGACTACGCGATCGACATCGCCGTCGACGGCGGTGCCTGGCAGGAAGCGCTGAAGGCTTCGCTGGACGACAAGTCCACCAGCCGCTACGAGCGCTCCCACCGTGTCGACCTGCCGGAGGCGCGGAGCGGCTGGCAGGTGCGCGTGCGCCGCCTGACGCCGAACCAGAACAACAACCGCGTCGCCGACACCATGCGGGTGGAGGCGATCACCGAGGTGATCGACGCCAAGCTGCGCTACCCGAACACCGCGCTGCTGTTCGTCGAGTTCGATGCCAGCCAGTTCCAGAGCATTCCGCAGATATCGGTGGAAGCGCGCGGCCGGCGGGTGCGGGTGCCGAGCAACTACGATCCGCAGACCCGTAGCTACAGCGGCACCTGGGACGGCTCGTTCAAGTCGGCCTGGACCAGCAACCCGGCCTGGCACTGGTACGACATCGTGTTGCACAAGCGCTTCGGCCTCGGTCGGCGGATCGACGCGAGCATGGTCGACAAGTGGTCGCTGTACCGCATCGCCCAGTACTGCGACCAGTCGGTGCCCGACGGCAAGGGCGGCCAGGAGCCGCGCTTCAGCTGCAACCTGTACCTGCAGAGTCGCGCCGAAGCCTGGACCGTGCTGCGCGACCTGGCAGCGATCTTCCGCGGCATGTCCTACTGGTCCGGCGCGGAAATGGTGGCGGTATCCGACATGCCGGAGGACGAGGCCTACACCTTCTCGCCGTCGAACACCGTGCGTGGCGACGACGGCAGCCACTTCAACTACAGCAGCAGCCGCCAGCGCGATCGCCACACCCTGGCCCTGGTCAACTACGACAATCCGGGCAACGGTTACCAGAGCCAACCGGTAGCGGTGAACAATGACCGCGCGCAGCGCCGCTACGGCATCAGCCAGTTGGAGATCACCGCGATCGGTTGCACCTCCGAGGGCGAGGCGCAGCGGCGTGGCCAGTGGGCGCTGCTGACCGAGGAGCTGGAGCAGGACGCGGTGACCTTCCGCACCGGCATGGATGGCCGTGGGCTGGCGCCGGGGAAGATCATCGCCGTAGCCGACCCGGTCAAGTCCGGCAAGCAGATCGGCGGACGCCTGAGCGCGGTGGATGGCCGCGCGCTGACCCTCGACCGCGACGTCGAGGCCCGACCCGGCGATCGCCTGCTGGTCAACCTGCCGAACGGCAAGGCCGAGGCGCGCAGCGTCCAGTCGGTGGTAGGCCGCGTGCTGACCGTGACCGCCGCCTATTCGGAGACGCCTCGGCCCCAGGGGCAGTGGGCGCTGCAGAGCAACAGCCTGACCACCCAGCGCTTCCGCATCATGAGCATCACCCGGCCGGAGGACAATCTTTTCGAGATCACCGCGCTGCAACACAACGCGAGCAAGTTCGACGCCATCGACAACGGTGCGCGCATCGAGCTGCCGCCGGTCACCAGCATTCCGCCGGGCGTGCAGGCGCCGCCGCAGAACGTGCGGATCAAGGCTTTCACCAAGGTCGACCAGGGGTTGGCGGTGACCAGCCTGTCGGCCTCCTGGGATGCCGCGCCGAACGCGGTGGCCTACGAGGCCGAATGGCGCAAGGACTCGGGCAACTGGGTGCGGGTGCCGCGAACCTCGGCGCTCGGTTTCGACGTGCCGGGCATCTATGCCGGTCGCTATCTGGTGCGGGTACGCGCCTTGAACGTGATGGAGGTCGGCTCGGTCTACGCCAGCAGTGTGGAGACCGCTCTTGAGGGCAAGACCACGCCGCCGCCGGCGCTGGCCTACCTGCGCTGCGTGGCCGGCCCCTGGCGCATCGGCCTGGAGTGGGGGTTCCCGGCCAGCGGCGCAGCGGACACCGCCTACACCGAGATCCAGCAGTCCGCCACGCCCGGCGGCAGCGAGGAGACCGCACGGGCGCTGGGCCTGTTCGCCTACCCAGGCAATACCCACCTGGTATCGCCGATACCGGCCGGCGAACGGCTGGCGTTCCGCGGTCGCTTGATCGACCGTAGCGGCAACGTCGGCGCCTGGTCGAACTGGGTCACCGGCACCAGCTCCAGCGACGCCAGCGAATACAACCAGTTGATCACCCAGGAGTACGTCGAGTCGGCGCTGGGCCAGCAATTCTTCTCCGATATCGAGCGGATGCAGGTGGATATCGGGGGCTTGCAGAAGCAGGTCGGCGACCTCGCCGACGTTTTGCTGTACGACCCGACCAAGGTCTACGCGAAGAACGAAATGGTGCGACAGGGGCAGCGGTTGTACCAGGCACTGAAGGCTGTGCCGGCGAAGACGGCGCCGCCGAACGCGGCCTACTGGTCCGATATCGGCCAGTCGCTGGAAACTGCCAACGGGCTGGCGCAGCAGGTGGCGAGCCATACCGCTGAAATCAGCGAACTCGACGGCAGGATCGAAGCAGCGGCATCGAATCTGGATGTGCTGCAAGCTGCCGCCCGCGGGGAACCGGCGACCGGAGAGAAGGCGGATGCGCTGAAGGGCTGGGACACCATTGCTCGAGCTGCCACCGAAGTCACCGTGCGGGCGAACGAGGACGAAGCGCAGGCGAAGCGGACGAGCTTGCTTGAGGCGTGGACCGGGACGGCGGAGGGCAGGATCGCAACCGTCGAGTCGGTCGTTGCGTCGAACAATGCTGTAACCGTCCAGCGGCTGGATCAGCTCACCGGCCAGGTTGCGAGCAACGCCTCGGCGATCAGCACCGAACAGACCGTCCGTGCCAACGCGGACAGCGCCCTGGGGCAGCGGGTGGATACCGTCAGCGCGCGCACCGATACCAACGAGGCGAACATCCAGACCACATCTCAAGCGGTTACCTCGCTGGATGGAAACGTCAAGGCGCTCTACAGCGTGAAGCTCCAGGCGCATGCCAACGGGCAGAAGTACGCCGCTGGCTGGCAACTGGGCTTCGACAGCGGTACGAGCGTGACGACCATGGCGTTCCAGGCTGATCGGTTCCTCTGGTTCAACAGTTCCAGCGGGCAGACAGTGGCGCCGGTTTCGATCGTTGGCGGCCAGATGTTTATCAACAACGCGATGATTCAGGAGGGCACCGTGTCGTTCCTGAAGATCGCCGATGACGTGCAGTCGACGAACTATATTTCCGGATCGTCTGGCTGGAAGTTAGGCAAGAGTGGAAAATTCGAATTGAATGGTGCAGGGACTGGCTACTCCCTCAAACTCACTCCGACTGGCATGTACTTGACGGATACAACAACTGGGGTTGTTGTCGTCGAACTGGGATTGCTGTCGTGACGGTCGGTCTGAGAGTTCGTGACGTAAGTACAGGACAGGTTACGGTCGAAGTGACTGATCGTCTCACCAGGGTTATCGGTACATTCAATACGGGGACAGCTTCTGGATCGCTGACTGTCTCCGATTTTTCGTCGGGTTCTGGGTGGGCTTGCATCCTTGAAGCTCCGCGTCCAAGTTTAAATATAGCAAACAATTATCGGTATCCACGGGTGAGAATCTCTGGAGATGTAATTTCATGGGACTTTCCCGGGCCTTATGCATCTTGGTTGGCAGTTGCTTGTGATGTTATTTATGGGGTCTATTGATGATTGGGTTTAAGGCGAGAAATACTGAAAAAATATTGGTTATCGATAGTTCATATCAGAATCTTCAGATGGTCGCCAAGGGGACGCTGACAACCTCAAAGCTGGACTCAGGCATCGGCTACTACGCGGATGTAGTTGTGCCCTCGGGTCGAGCCAGTGCAGTGCTTGCTATAAGGTGGAATGGGACCGCTGGAGAGTATCCGCAGCCTTCCGGGGTTTATTGGAAGAAGCTGGATGCGACAACCTTTAGAGTTTATGCTGGCTCGCCAAGTGTGCAGGCTACGTTTGACTATTTCCTTTTCTGTACGCCTATTCAAACCACTGAAGGTGGTGTGATCGGTTTGCGAATCAGAAATTCAAGTGGTGGCGGTGTTGTGTATGACTCAAGATATAAATATCTGCGAGTTTTGGATTATATAAATGAAACTCTGGCCGTTGATGGTGTCTTCTCAAAAGCTTACCCAGGAAAAAAGGTTGCTCTGATTCAAACGTTGCGCGCAAATTACACCAGGATTGATTCTGGTGGCACAGTCGATCATCCGATTTTTGTCATTACGCTGAAGAGCAGTTGCATGGCTACACCGACAGATGATGCGGTGAGGATCTATTATCGTTCGACTGATCTTTACACGGGCTTTGGCTCAATAACGCCAGCGATTGCAGGGGTTAACTATGCCGGATATCTGGTGGTAGATGTGACTGGTTATTAATTTCGAGGTTTTTTATGACTTGGTATTCCAGTGGCACCGTAGCGGTGACCGCAAATAGCCCGACCGTTACCGGTACTGGCACACAGTTCTCGTCCAATGCCCGGGTCGGCGATGCATTTCGTGGCCCCGATGGTTGTTGGTACGAGGTCACAAACGTCGCCAGTTCGACGGTCATCTCGATCAAACCCAACTACCAGGGCAGCACGGCCAGCGGCCAGCCCTATGCAGTGGCGCCGATTCTGGGCTACGACAAGGACCTATCAGATCGTTTCAACCAGATTGCGATGGACTGGGGGGCGACCCTTGCGGGCATAAAGCCGTGGGCGATAGCGTCTACCGGTTCGCAGGCGCAGGCTGACATGGGGATCACCGAAGTTGGCCGTGCTATCAATGGAGCCTCTACCGTAGGCAATGCATTGGGGTTTTTGGGAGGTGTTTCCAAGACCCAAGCCCCCATGGCCCTGGATATGGACACGGTGAACGAAAGCGGATGGTTCTCGATAACCCCCAATACTTACAACGTGCCTCTCGGAAACAACAATATCAGCGGTGTGAACGGCCATGTCGCTCTGTCGATGGTATTCGACGCCAGTACCCGCTATCAGCTGTTCTTCGTGAGAAATACCAACCTCCCAGAGGTTTGGTACAGGAGCTGTACCAATGGAACCTGGAAGGAATGGGTCAGGTTTTATACGACAGACAATATCGTGGGGACCGTAACGAGGCGACTTGTTACGGGTAAGCCCACCGGGGCTGTGATGGAGAGCGGGACAACTTCCAACGGCTGGTACGTTCGCTTTGCGGATGGTACCCAGATGGCAGCGGCAAGATCCGAACCGGGCCTTTCGTTTGGAGCTAACGTGATACAGCTACCAGCTGCCTTCGTTACGGGCTTCAATACCGGGGTGACCTGCAATTGGATTCCCTCCAGCGGATGGCCTGCCACTGCAGGGCAGGGGGTTCGTGGAGCCTATCTCAACGGTAGCAGCTCTGTTTCTTTCGCGACGGCGCAGGCACTGGGGGCTAACGACACCATTACGGTGATGGCTGTGGGGAGGTGGTACTGATGCGTATCGAACTCAGTCCGGTTGTAGTCCTGCCCGAGGACTCGACTGATATGGATGTCATGGTTTCCGGAGATTCGATAGCCGTCTCGGGTGTCATGTACGACTTCTCGCAGTTACCGGAGGGGGGATATCTGCCAGCCTCTGCCATCCATGAGGGGCCTTTTTCCGGGAGGGTTACCAGGGCAGGCGGAGAGATATGCCTGACATTGGTGTTTCCCATCCGGGGGAGCTACAGCGAAGCTGCCAAATTCCCTGTCCCCATCCATATCGTTGAAGACGGAACCGTGGAGTTGCCCAAGTGATCGATTGGAAAATGATGAAAACACCGGATCAGGTTTCCAGAGAGCGGGTTCAGCAAGAATATGATGCTGTGTTGGCCAGACGTGCCGAGGCCTACCGTTTGGAAAGCGATCCGATCAAAACGGAAGTGGAGTTCGATTCGATCCGTGCAGGTGTGGAGACGGATTACGCCGCCTGGCTTGCCAAGGTCGAAGAGATCAAGGCCAGATATCCGCTCCCGCGCATCTGACCTAGCTGATGGACGCAAGCCTGCCTCGTGTAGGCTTCGCCATTTTAGATCGCTACTGTCGGGCCTCTGCTTGGTAAACAATTTCCGCTTCTTAAGCCTCTTTCTTCCGACATCCCGCTGTTGCACCCATCCTCCCCACTGGGCTATGTTCCCCAACATGGCTCCGTGAGACCGCTATCGTGATCCACCTCAGCAGCATCATCACCTCCCTCATCAAGGCATTCGCCCGTTGGCGCTGGCGCGCCTGACTTCTTCTTCGCCGGCCTGGCCGGTCACGTCTCCCTGCGTCCCCCGTTTTCCACAGGCATAATGCCGACGATCCACTCCCCCTTCCTCCGCGAGCACGCCGGGAAACGGGTGTGGCGAAAGCCGGGTGATGCGATTCGCATAAGAATGAAATCAAGAGGTTACAGCCAGCATGCTGCTGATGATCGATAACTACGACTCCTTCACCTACAACCTGGTGCAGTACTTCGGCGAACTCAAGGCCGAGGTCAAGGTGGTGCGCAACGACGAACTGAGCGTGGAACAGATCGAGGCCCTGGCGCCCGAGCGCATCGTCCTTTCCCCCGGTCCCTGCACCCCCAACGAGGCCGGCGTCTCGCTGGCCGTTATCGAGCGCTTCGCCGGCAAGCTGCCGCTGCTCGGTGTCTGCCTTGGCCATCAGAGCATCGGCCAGGCCTTCGGCGGCGAAGTGGTGCGGGCGCGGCAGGTGATGCACGGCAAGACCAGCCCGATCCACCACAAGAACCTCGGCGTGTTCGCCGGCCTGGCCAATCCCCTGACGGTGACGCGCTACCACTCGCTGGTGGTGAAGCGAGAGAGCCTGCCGGAGTGCCTGGAGATCACCGCCTGGACCCAACATGCCGACGGATCGCTCGACGAGATCATGGGTGTACGCCACAAGACCCTGAATGTCGAGGGCGTGCAGTTCCATCCCGAGTCCATCCTCACCGAGCAGGGCCACGAGTTGCTGGCAAACTTCCTCCGCCAGCAGGGCGGTGTGCGTGGGGAGGGCAACTGAGATGGATATCAAGGGAGCCCTCAATCGCATCGTCAACCAGCTCGACCTGACCACCGAGGAAATGCAGGCGGTCATGCGCCAGATCATGACCGGGCAGTGCACCGACGCGCAGATCGGCGCCTTCCTGATGGGCATGCGGATGAAGAGCGAAACCATCGACGAGATCGTCGGCGCGGTGGCGGTGATGCGCGAACTGGCCGACGGTGTGCAGTTGCCTACGCTGAAGCATGTGGTCGACGTGGTCGGCACCGGCGGCGATGGCGCGAACATCTTCAACGTATCCTCGGCGGCGTCCTTCGTGGTCGCCGCCGCTGGCGGCAAGGTCGCCAAACACGGTAACCGCGCGGTCTCCGGCAAGAGCGGCAGCGCCGACTTGCTGGAAGCCGCCGGCATCTACCTGGAACTGACCTCCGAACAGGTGGCGCGTTGCATCGACACCGTCGGCGTCGGGTTCATGTTCGCCCAGGTCCACCACAAGGCGATGAAGTACGCCGCCGGTCCGCGCCGCGAGCTGGGCTTGCGGACTCTGTTCAACATGCTTGGCCCACTGACCAACCCGGCGGGAGTCAGGCACCAGGTGGTCGGGGTGTTCACCCAGGAACTGTGCAAGCCGCTGGCTGAAGTGCTCAAGCGTCTCGGCAGCGAGCATGTGCTGGTGGTGCATTCGCGCGACGGGCTGGACGAGTTCAGTCTGGCCGCGGCGACCCACATTGCCGAGTTGAAGGACGGCGAGGTACGCGAGTACGAAGTGCGTCCCGAGGACTTCGGGATCAAGAGCCAGACCCTGATGGGGCTGGAGGTCGACAGTCCGCAGGCCTCGCTGGAACTGATCCGCGACGCTTTGGGGCGGCGCAAGACCGAGGCTGGGCAGAAGGCCGCCGAGCTGATCGTGATGAATGCCGGCCCGGCACTGTACGCTGCCGATCTGGCGACCAGCCTGCACGAGGGCATTCAACTGGCCCACGATGCCCTGCACACCGGGCTGGCACGGGAGAAGATGGACGAACTGGTGGCCTTCACCGCCGTTTACAGAGAGGAGAACGCACAGTGAGTGTGCCGACGGTTCTGCAGAAGATCCTCGCCCGCAAGGCCGAGGAGGTCGCCGAGCGCCGAGCGCGCGTCAACCTGGCCGAGGTCGAGCGGCTGGCGCGTAGCGCCGATGCGCCGCGCGGCTTCGCCAATGCCCTGCTGGAGCGGGCCAAGCGCAAGGAGCCGGCAGTGATCGCCGAGATCAAGAAGGCATCGCCGAGCAAGGGCGTGCTGCGCGAACACTTCGTCCCGGCGGAGATCGCCCGCAGCTACGAGGCGGGTGGCGCGGCGTGCCTGTCGGTGCTCACCGACGTGGACTTCTTCCAGGGCGCCGATGCCTATCTGAAGGAAGCGCGGGCCGCCTGTGCGCTGCCGGTGGTCCGCAAGGACTTCATGATCGATCCGTACCAGATCGTCGAGGCGCGGGCGATCGGTGCCGACTGCATCCTGCTGATCGTCTCGGCGCTGGACGACGTGCTGATGGCCGAACTGGCGGCGACTGCCAAGTCGGTCGGTCTCGACGTACTGGTCGAAGTGCATGACGGCACCGAGCTGGAACGTGCACTGAAGACCCTGGACACGCCGTTGGTGGGCATCAACAACCGCAACCTGCACACCTTCGAGGTGAGCCTGGAAACCACCCTCGACCTGTTGCCGGAAATTCCCCGCGACCGCCTGGTGGTCACCGAGAGCGGTATTCTCAACCGGGCCGACGTGGAGCTGATGGAAGTCAGCGAGGTCTACGCCTTCCTGGTTGGCGAGGCGTTCATGCGGGCCGACGATCCTGGCCTCGAGCTGAAGCGCCTGTTCTTCCAGGAGCGTGGCGGTGTGGTGCTGGGCGCCGATCCTGACTGATCCGCGCTGTCGAACCCCATGAAAAAGGCCGGTTGCGACCGGCCTTTTTCATGGGTGCTGTTCAGCGGGTGCCGAAGACCACCATGGTCTTTCCTTTCACATGCACCAGGCCCTGCTCCTCCAGGCTCTTCAGCACGCGTCCGACCATTTCCCGCGAGCAGCCGACGATCCGGCCGATCTCCTGGCGGGTGATCTTGATCTGCATGCCGTCCGGGTGGGTCATGGCGTCCGGTTGCTGGCACAGGTCCAGCAAGGTGCGGGCGACGCGTCCGGTGACGTCGAGGAAGGCCAGGTCGCCCACCTTGCGGGTGGTCTTGCGCAGGCGGTCGGCCATCTGGCTGCCGAGGGTGTAGAGGATCTCCGAGTCCTGCTGCGACAGTTCGCGGAACTTCGCATAGCTGATCTCGGCGACTTCGCATTCCACCTTGGCACGAACCCAGGCGCTGCGTTCCTGTTCGCTGCCTTCCTTTTCGAACAATCCCAGCTCGCCGAAGAAATCACCGCTGTTGAGGTAGCCGATGATCATTTCGCGGCCGTCGTCGTCCTCGATGAGGATGGTGACCGAACCCTTGATGATGAAGAACAGCGTTTCGCAGCGATCGCCGGCATAGATGATGGTGCTCTTTGCGGTGTAGCGGCGGCGGTGACAGTGTGCGAGCAGCTTGTCTAGGTGTTTGAGTTTGGGTGTGTGGGTAATAGCTACCATGCCCGAGTCCCGAAAGAATAAAGAATATGCCTGACGTACAAGGCGATGTTTTTTTGAGTTCTTATGGAGAGACCTGCCAGGGCCCGGGAGCTCAGCGGAGAGCTCCCCCCAACCGGGCAGATCAGGAAGTGTGCCAGTAAACCGCGTCCAGCTTAACAGACGGACCATGAAGGTCGATGTGATTTTGCGACGCAGCTATCAGGACTGTGATCCCGTACTGTCCTTGGGCCCTGTGCTAAGCTGGCGCCCTTTGCCGGCGGGAGTCTGAACGATGAAAGCGCGTATCCAGTGGGCGGGCGAGGCGATGTTCCTCGGCGAGTCCGGTAGCGGCCACGTGGTGGTCATGGACGGTCCGCCGGACCATGGCGGACGCAACCTCGGGGTGCGCCCTATGGAGATGGTCCTGATCGGCCTCGGCGGCTGCACCAACTTCGATGTGGTCAGCATCCTGAAGAAGGCGCGCCAGCCGGTGGAGAGCTGCGAAGCCTTCCTCGAGGCCGAAAGGGCCGACGAGGAGCCCAAGGTGTTCACGAAGATCCACGTGCACTTCGTGGTCAAGGGCCGCGGTCTCAAGGAGGCCCAGGTCAAGCGCGCGGTGGAGCTGTCGGCGGAGAAATACTGCTCGGCGTCGATCATGCTCGGTCGCGGCGGGGTGGAGATCACCCACGACTACGAGATCGTCGAACTCGGCTGAGACGACATCCGGTCATCATAAAAGGGGCGCAAACTCTGGCGGAGGCTTGATTGGCTCTGCATAATGCGCCCCTTTTTTCGTGCCGCGCGATTCCGTCGGGCGGCCGTTCAGTTCGGAAGATTCTTCCGCTCTGATAGACGTTTCCCGAGCCATCCCGGTCGGGTGACCAATGGCGCCAGCCGGCGCCCGTGCAACTCAACAAACCACAATCGCCATCGCGAAGAGGTGTTAACCGTCCTACGCAGGTGCGTCGTTCGCATCTGACGGGCATGCCCCAACCCTGCGGCAGAGCCGCAAGCAACCGAGAGAGTTCCCCACGGTGAAAAGCAAACTCAAGCTCCACGGGTTCAACAACCTGACGAAGACCTTGAGCTTCAACATCTACGACATCTGCTACGCCGAGACGCCCGAAGACCTCCAGGCCTACGTGCAGTACATCGACGAAGAGTATGACGCGGAGCGTCTGACGCAGATTCTTACCGATGTTGTCGACATCATCGGCGCCAATATCCTGAACATCGCGCGTCAGGACTACGACCCCCAGGGCGCCAGCGTGACCATCCTGATCTCCGAGCAGCCGGTCACTCCGACCGACAGCCAGATCGAAGAGTCCCCGGGCCCGCTGCCGGACACCATCCTGGCGCACCTGGACAAGAGCCACATCACCGTGCATACCTACCCGGAAATCCATCCGGTGGACGGCATCGCGACCTTCCGCGTGGACATCGATGTGTCCACCTGCGGAGTGATCTCCCCGCTGAAGGCCCTGAACTACCTGATCCACCAGTTCGACTCGGACATCGTCACGGTCGACTATCGGGTCCGCGGCTTCACCCGCGACATTGAGGGGCGCAAGCATTTCATCGACCACGAGATCAACTCGATCCAGAACTATCTCTCCGACGACACGCGCGAGGCCTACCAGATGACCGACGTGAACGTGTACCAGGAGAACCTGTTCCACACCAAGATGCTGCTCAAGGACTTCGAACTGGAGAACTACCTGTTCGGCGACGCTACCCGGACGCTCTCGACGGAGCAGCGCGAGCAGGTCACGGAACGGCTCAAGCACGAAATGCTGGAGATCTTCTACGCGCGCAACATGCCGCGCTGATCGCACACGAGAAAGAAAAAGCCCGCTTCGAGCGGGCTTTTTCATGCGTGCGATTCAGATGCGGTAGGTGCTCTTGGTCATCACCTTCGCCAGCAGGCTCATGCCCAGCTTCACCGGTGCCGGGAAGCGCAGGCCGCCGGCGGCCAGGGCGTTGCTCGAATGCTGTTCCTCGTCGATACGCATCTGCTCGAGGATGGCACGGGATTTCCGATCCTCCTGGGGAATCTGCGCCAGGTGTTCGTCCAGATGCTTGCACACCTGGTCTTCGGTGGCGGCGACGAAGCCCAGGCTGACCCGGTCGCTGACCAGCCCGGCGGCGGCACCGACGCCGAAGGACAGGCCGTAGAAGATCGGATTGAGGACGCTGGGACGGCTGCCCAACTGGCGGATGCGTTGCTCGCACCAGGCCAGGTGGTCGATCTCCTCCTCGGCGGCTTCCTCCATCGCCTCGCGGACCTCGGGCAGCTTGGCGGTCAGCGACTGGCCCTGGTACAGCGCCTGGGCGCAGACCTCGCCGGTGTGGTTGATGCGCATCAGGCCGGCGATATGGCGGGTGTCTTCCTCGCTCAGTTCGCCATCGGGTTCCACGATGGCCGGCGACGGTCGCGCCGGCTGGCCGCTGAACGGCAGCAGGGTGCGCAGGGCGGAGTCGGCCTGCAGCAGGAAACGGTCGATGGGCGAATAGTGGCGGTCGGCGGACATGGCGCACCTCCGGAAACGAAAGATCGCACCAGTTTACCGGAAGTGCGCTGATAGCAGGATGTTGCGGACGGGCTGCGATGTCGCAGCGCCAGCAGGGACTCAGCCCGGCGGCCAGTGCATCTGGCGTTGACCCAGCACGTGCATGTGGATGTGGTGCACGGTCTGCCCGCCAAGGTCGTTGCAGTTCATCACCACACGGAAGCCTTCCTCGCAGCCCTGCTCCCGGGCCAGGCGCTGGGCGGTGAAGAGGATATGGCCTGCCAGCGGCCGGTCTGCCTCGGTCAGGTGCTCGAGGGTGGGAATGTGCCTTTTCGGGATGACCAGGAAGTGCACCGGCGCCTGCGGGCCGATATCGTGAAACGCGACAACTTCCTCGTCTTCGTAGAACTTGCGCGCGGGAACTTCCCCCGCCACGATCTTGCAGAACAGACAGTCCATGGGCGATTCCTCCGGCCTCGGGTGCTTTCCCGAGTGTAGCGGTGCCCGTCGCGACCGCCCAAGCGTGAAGGAGCCGCAGTGAAGAACGACATACACGACCTCGGCCTGGTCCTGGATTCCCGGGTCAAGCTGATCCTGATCGAGTCCTGGGACGAGCCGAAGGTGATGGAAACCCTCACCGGCCTGGCGGTCAGGCGCGGCCTTGGCCTGTATGCCTGGTCGGTGACCGAGGGCGTGCAGCGCCTGGGCTTCGGCGGCGAGCCGCTGGGCGGGGAGGAGAGCCGCGACCCGGTCGCGGCGTTGCGCTTGATCAAGCACGATCAGCAGGCGAATCTCTACGTGCTCTGCGACCTGCATCCTTTCCTTGGCGACAGCCCGACCCTGGTGCGCCTGCTCAAGGAAATCGCCATGGCCGAAGGCAATCATCGACCGACCGTGGTGCTGGTGTCCCATGCGCTGAAGCTGCCGGCCGAAGTGCAGCGCTTCGCCGCGCGGTTCTCGCTGTCCCTGCCCAGCGAGGACGAACTGCTCGGCATCGTCCGCGAGGAAGCGACGCGCTGGAGCGAGCGCAACCGTGGTGCCCGCGTGCGCACCGACAACCGCACCCTGCAGCAGGTGGTGAAGAACCTGCGTGGGCTCAGCCATGCCGAGGCGCGGCTGCTGGCGCGCAACGTGATCTGCAACGATGGGGCGATCACCCAGGAGGACCTGCCCGAGCTGAACCGCACCAAGTTCCAGCTACTCGACCTGGAGGGCGTGCTGAGCTTCGAGTACGACACCGCGCGCTTCGCCGAGGTCGGCGGGCTTGCCGCGCTCAAGCGCTGGCTCGGCGAGCGTCAGTCGGCGTTCCTCGCCGGCAAGCCTGGCGACCAGCCGAAGGGCATGATGCTGGTCGGCGTGCAGGGCGCCGGCAAGAGCCTGGCGGCCAAGGCGGTGGCCGGCCTCTGGGGCTTGCCGTTGCTGCGTCTGGATTTCGCCTGTCTCTACAACAAGTACTTCGGCGAAACCGAGCGCAACCTGCGCGAGGCGCTGCGCCTGGCCGAACAGATGGCGCCCTGCGTGCTGTGGATGGATGAAGTGGAGAAGGGCATTTCTGGCGGCGACCAGGACAACGGCGTCAGTCAGCGCGTGCTGGGTACCCTGCTGACCTGGATGGCCGAGCGCGAGGCGCCGGTCTTCATGGTCGCCACCGCGAACGCTATCGACCGCCTGCCGCCCGAACTGATCCGCAAGGGACGCTTCGACGAATTGTTCTTCGTCGACCTGCCGACGCCGGAGGTTCGCGCCGAGATCTTCCGCATCCATCTGCAACGCCGCGAGCTGGAGCCGGCACAGTTCGACCTCCTTCTGCTGGCGGCTGCCAGCGAGGGTTTCAGCGGGGCGGAGATCGAGCAGGCGGTGGTGGCGGCACTGTACGCCGGGCAGGCGCGACAGCAGGCGGTGGATCAGGAGCTGTTGCTCAGGGAGCTGTCGCGAACCTCGCCGCTGTCGGTGCTGATGGCGGAAAAGCTCGCCGCGCTGCGGACCTGGGCCAAGGGGCGGGCGGTGCCGGCAGACTGAGCCGACGGCTAACCTCGTTGCCCTGCGAGGAGAGGCCGATCAACCCCGTGGGACGGAGGGTACCGCCGAGGCGTTGATCCGCGCGGCGAGTCGGCGCACCAGCCAGCGTGGCGCCAGGCGTGGGCTCAGCGCCAGCAGGCGATTGCGCCAACCGGGGACGATCAGGGCGCGGTTCTTGTCCAGCCCGCGCAGGGCCAGCAGCGCGACTTCCTCCGGGGTCATCATCAGCTTGCTCCGGTCGAGCCTGCCGAGCCGCATCCCGGCTTCCCGGAAGAATGCCGTACGGGTTGGCCCAGGGCACAGCACCGAGACCTTGACGCCGCGCCCTTTCAGTTCTTCCCGCAAGCCTTCCGAGAAGTGCAGGACGTAGGCCTTGCTGGCGTAGTAGTTGCTCATCCAGGCGCCGGGCTGGAAGGCGGCCACCGAGGCGATATTGAGTATCTGGCCACCGCCCTGCGCCGCCATGCGGGCGCCGAGGGAGTGGCAAAGGCGGGCCAGGGCCAGGATGTTGAGTTCGATCAGCTCCTGTTCCCGCGCCCATTCCTGGTCGATGAAGGGGCCGGAGGTACCGATCCCGGCATTGTTAACCAGCAGGTCGATCTGTCGTTCGCCCTGTTCCAGTTCGTGCAACAACCCTGACAGTTGCAGCGGCTCGGAAAGATCGCAGGTGCGGAACAGCACTTCCACGCCGAAACGCTGCGCCAGCTCATAGGCGATGCTCTCCAGCGCGTCGCGCTGGCGCGCCACCAGGATCAGGGCGCGACCGCGCCGGGCCAGGGCTTCGGCTAGGGCCAGGCCGATACCGCTGGAAGCGCCGGTGATCAGGGCATAACGGGGCATTCGAGACTTCTCCGAAACGGACGGGGAATTGGACCCCGCCCGTCGCGAGGGGTTGCGTGGCTACTGTTGGTCGTCGTCTTCCATGGCCTCTGCCGCCGCCGTGGCGGCTTCATCGGCTTCGGCCGCCGCTGCGGCGGCCTGCTCGTCCGTGGTGTACGGGTCGGCTGGAGCGCTGGCGCCGCCGTCATAGTTCGCGCGCTCCAGGTAACCCTGGTAGGACGGCAGGGCGATGGCGGCGATGATACCGACTATCGGCAGCAGGATGATCAGACTGGCCAGGACTTTCACCCCGGTGCTGTTCGCCGGCGGCGGCGGACCGTAGCGGTTGGCGCCGGTGCTGCCGGGCAGGACCAGCATCAGGATGCCGAACACGCTGCCGACGAAGGGGACGAAGTTGAGCAGCCAGAGCCAGCCCGACCAGCCGAGGTCATGCAGGCGCTGCACGCCGATCATCACGGCAATGACGATGAAGGCGATCGAGGCCAGGGCGGTGACGGCCACGCCGACGGTTTCGCCGAGCAGGAAGCCCAGGCCCATGATGACGAGGAAGCACAGCGTCATCGCCATCGACCAGCCGAGATAGCGCAGGCGTCCGATCCGGCCGTTGGTGGTGAACACGTTCAGCTCGCCGAACTCGGGGAGGGCTTCGCCGACCTGGGCGCTGGGTGGTGTGTAGGGAGACGCGCCCGCGCCCGCGGCCGCGGAGGCCGCAGGCGCGGCGTTTTCGCCGAGCTGCGCCTGGCGCGCCAGGTACTTCTCGATGATGATGCCGCAAGCCGAACATTCCGCTCCGCTGGGCTGTTCATGGCCGCATTTCGGGCAGGTCATGGGAGGCAGGTGTTGCGCTGGGGTTTCTTCCGCGACCTGGGGGTTGTGATCGGGCGTTTCCACCAGGCTCAGGCTGGCCGCCAGGTCGACTTCCTTGTAGGCATTGGCGCCGGCCTGGCGCAGGGCGGTCAGGTAACGCTCCGCCTCGGCCTCTGGAAGTTCGCGTTTCAGCACCACCGGGCGACCGCCGAAGAGGGCGTCGATCTTGCCCGGTTCGCTCTTGAACAGGCGGGCGAGATTGTCCTTCACGGTTTCGAGCGATGCGTCGGGCATCAGCTCGCCGGAGAAGACGATCTTGAAGCGTTGGTCGGTCATGCAGGCATCCTTGTCAGCTGGGGTGAGAGAAATGCAGCCGACAGCCTAATCGGCGGCCTTGGCGCCCACAAGCGCGAGATGAGAACTCCCGCACAAGCCGGGGCGCCGTGACCTGGCGGTTTCAGCGCGGCCAGCGGTTGGCCAGGCGATCCATGTTCCGCAGGGCGTCTCGATATTCCCGGTCGAGGCGGGCGACCAACTCGTCGACGCCGGGCAAGTCGTCTATGTTGCCCGCGCCCTGGCCGGCGGACCACACGGTCTTCCAGGCCTTGGCCTCGTCGTTCACCGGCTTGAGTTTCTCGCCGTAGTTCATGTCTGCCTTGTCGGTCAGGCGCTTCAGATCGTAGCCGGCGGCCTCCAGGCTTTGCCGCATGAAGCTGGCCGGTACGCCGGACACCGCCGGGGTGTGCACGATGTCGGCGGCGCGTGCCTCCAGGATCATCTGTTTGTAGGCGTCGGAGGCATTGCTCTCGCGGGTGGCGATGAAGCGGGTGCCGAGATAGGCCAGGTCGGCGCCGAGCATCTGTGCGGCGAGAATCTCGTGGCCGTGGTTGATGCAGCCGGCCAGCAGCAGAGTCTTGTCGAAGAACTGGCGGATTTCCGCGACCAGCGCGAAAGGGCTCCAGGTCCCGGCGTGGCCGCCCGCGCCGGCCGCCACCGCGATCAGGCCGTCGACCCCGGCCTCGGCGGCCTTTTCGGCGTGGCGGCGGGTGGTGACGTCGTGGAATACCAGGCCGCCGTAGCTATGCACAGCGTCTACCACTTCGCGCACTGCGCCGAGGCTGGTGATGACGATCGGTACGCGGTGCTCGACGCAGATCCGCAGGTCGGCCTGCAACCGCGGATTGGTGTTGTGGACGATCAGGTTCACCGCATAGGGCGCGGGATTGTCCAGCGCTTGCAGGCCGGCCCCGATTTCCTCCAGCCAACCCTCGAAGCCGCTGCTCTCGCGCTGGTTGAGCGCCGGGAAGCTGCCGACGATGCCGCTGCGGCAGCAGGCCAGCACCAACTGCGGGTTGGATACCAGGAACATCGGCGCGGCCACCATCGGCAGTCGCAGGCGTTGGTCGAGCAGGGCGGGCAAGGACATGGACAGGACTCCTGGGTCAGAAAGGTTTGAGCACCACCAGTAGGACGATCAGCAGCAGGAACAGTACAGGCACTTCGTTGAACCAGCGGTAGAACACATGGCTGCGCCCCGGCTCGCCGCGGGCGAAGCGCTTGAGCATGGCGCCGCAGGCGTGGTGGTAGCCGATCAGCAGGACCACCAGGGTCAGCTTGGCGTGCAGCCAGCCTTGGCTCAGCCAGCCGGGGGTGAGATAGAGCATCCAGAGGCCAAGGACCAGGGTGGCGAGCATCGAGGGCATCATGATCCCCCGGTAGAGCTTGCGCTCCATGACGCAGAAGCGTTCCCGGCTGGTCTGGTCCTCGCTCATGGCGTGGTAGACGAACAGGCGCGGCAGGTAGAACAGGCCGGCGAACCAGCAGACTACGGCGATGATATGGAAGGCTTTGAGCCACAGGTACATCAGGACATCCTCTTGATCACGGTGCCCCGATAGTAGAGGGATGGCTGGAACGCGTCACCCTGGCGGCTTGCCGCTGTCTGATTTGCCGGCAGATATGGCCGCATAACAGGTAGGAACATTCGGATAGGGCCTCGCAGCAATTTCTGCCCGACGACCCCGCGGGCTAGACTGCCGACCGAAGGGCCGAACCGGTCGCAAAGCCGGACGCCCAGCGCTGTTCATGCCGGCGCTCGGCTCTTATCATTGGCCTCTTTTGGCTAGCTTGCCTCAGCGCGCGGAGTGATGGACAGATGATCAAGGTCGGCATCGTTGGCGGTACGGGTTATACGGGCGTGGAACTGCTGCGCCTGCTGGCGCAGCATCCGCAGGCCCGGGTGGAAGTGATCACTTCGCGTTCCGAGGCGGGGGTGAAGGTCGCCGACATGTACCCGAACCTGCGAGGTCATTATGACGACCTGCAGTTCAGCGTGCCGGACGTGCAGCGCCTCGGCGCCTGCGACGTGGTGTTCTTCGCCACGCCGCACGGCGTGGCGCACGCGCTGGCTGGCGAACTGCTGGACGCCGGGACCCGGGTCATCGATCTGTCCGCTGACTTCCGCCTGGCGGACGCCGAGGAGTGGGCGCGCTGGTACGGCCAGCCGCATGGCGCTCCGGCGCTGCTCGACGAGGCTGTCTACGGCCTGCCGGAAGTGAACCGCGAGAAGATCCGCCAGGCCCGCCTGATCGCCGTGCCGGGTTGCTACCCGACCGCGACCCAACTGGGCCTGATCCCGCTGCTGGAGGCCGGCCTGGCCGACGCCTCGCGGCTGATCGCCGATTGCAAGTCCGGGGTCAGCGGCGCCGGTCGGGGCGCCAAGGTTGGCTCGCTGTTCTGCGAGGCGGGCGAAAGCATGATGGCCTACGCGGTCAAGGGGCATCGGCATCTCCCGGAAATCAGCCAGGGCCTGTGTCGGGCCTCCGGCGGCGACGTCGGGCTGACGTTCGTACCGCACCTGACGCCAATGATCCGCGGTATCCATGCAACCCTCTATGCCCATGTCGCGGATCGCTCGGTCGACCTCCAGGCGCTGTTCGAGAAGCGCTACGCCGACGAACCCTTCGTCGACGTGATGCCGGCCGGCAGCCATCCGGAGACCCGCAGCGTGCGTGGCGCCAATGTCTGCCGAATCGCCGTGCATCGCCCCCAGGGCGGCGACCTGGTGGTGGTGCTGTCGGTGATCGACAACCTGGTCAAGGGCGCCTCGGGTCAGGCGCTCCAGAACATGAACATCCTGTTCGGGCTGGACGAGCGCCTGGGCCTCTCGCATGCGGCCCTGCTCCCCTGATGTCCGGCTGGGAACTCCAGTTCCGTGATCCACGGCGGGCCTGGCTGGTCCGCCTCGGGGTGGGTGCGCTGCTGCTGGCGGTTCCGCTGGCGTTTCTCGGCGGTCGCTGGTCGACCGGGGCGGACGCCGCTCGCAGCGAGGCCGATGCGCAACGCCAGGAAACCCTGATCGGCGAGCAGAAGGCCGAGCTGGAGCGCCTGCGTACCGAAATCGAGGTGTTGCGCAGCGGAGAACGCCTCAGCCAGCAGGCCACCGAACAGAGCCGGCAGACCATCAAGCTGCTTGAGGACCAGGTGTTCAAGCAGCAACAGGACATCGCGTTCTACAAGGGGGTAGTCGCGCCGGCCAGCAAGGCGGATGCGCTGGAAATCCGTGCCTTTGAGGTGCAGGGCACGGACGACCCGCAGCGCTTCCGCTATAAGGTGATGCTCAGCCGCCTGGGCAGGGACGACCGCAAGCTGGATGGGCGGCTGAAAGTCCGCATCAGCGGCAAGCTGGCGCGCAAGGACGCTACCTACGACCTCGAACAGCTCTCGCCGGAACTGGGCAAGGCAGGGCTGTCGATTTCCCTCCGGCATTTCCAGTCGATCCCAGAAGGGGGGCGTTTCGCCGAGCTGGAGCTGCCGAAGAACTTCATCCCGAAGCTGATCGACGTACGTGCGGAGCTAAATGGCCAGTCCAAACCGCTACAGCGCCGTTTCGATTGGCCGAAGCAGTGAGTGAGCATTATGTGGAGCAAGAACAAAGGCCGGGCCGACGTCCAGCGTTTCACCGGGCAGACCAGCCTGATCGCCAGCGGCGCCGAACTGGTCGGTGACATGAACCTCAAGGGCGCGGTGCAGATCGACGGCACCGTCCGCGGAGCGTTGCAGGCGCACGAAGGGCTGGTGCGGGTCAGCGCCGGCGGTCGAGTCGATGGCGAAATCCGGGCCCCCCATGTGATCATCGACGGTCAGGTGGATGGCGACATCCATGCCATCGAACGCCTGGAGCTGGGGGCCCAGGCCCGGGTGAAGGGCAATCTTCACTATGGGCTGATCGAAACCGCCATGGGGGCCCAGATCGAGGGCCGCCTGTGCCCGATGACCGAGGCCAGTCCGCGCCCGCTGGAACTGCCTGCCAGCGTGGAAACTGTGGATTAGTTGACCATTTTTCTGGGACAAGAGGATAATGGGCGTAATGTTGTAACGCACGGCCTCAAGCCGGGAGATTCGGAAACATGAGCATCGAAACCTTCACCCCTACGCCCCTGCTCTTTACCCCAGGCGCAGCCAACAAGGTGAAGACGTTGATTGACGAAGAGGGCAATCCTCGCCTGAAACTGCGTGTGTTCGTCACCGGCGGCGGTTGCTCGGGCTTCCAGTATGGCTTCACCTTCGACGAAGATATCGCCGATGACGATACCGTGATCGAGCGCGATGGCGTGGGCCTGGTGGTGGACCCGATGAGCTTCCAGTACCTGGCGGGCTCGGAAGTCGACTACCAGGAAGGCCTGGAAGGTTCGAGGTTCGTCATCAAGAACCCGAACGCCGCCACGACTTGCGGTTGCGGACAGTCGTTCTCGATCTGACGTCGATGGGGCCGCTACGAAAACGCCGCGCTTATATGCGCGGCGTTTTCGTTTCAGGCGGGATACAGCGCGCCCAGAGTTCTGGGACCGAGCGCACCGGTCACATCAGGGCAGTTGCCGGGCAGGCGCTCGAGAAACCGATGGGCTAGCCAGGCGAATGCCATGCCCTCCATCCAGGCAGGGGGAATGCCGTATTCGTCGGTACTGGCGACCCGAGCTTCGGGCATCAGCATGGCCAGGCGCTTCATCAGCGCCGTATTGAAGGCGCCGCCGCCGCATACCAGCACCTCTTCGCAGTCCGGCTGGGCGTCCAGCAGCGATTCGCTGATGCTGCGCGCGCTCAGCTCCAGCAGGGTTGCCTGGATATCCGCTGCCGGCAAGGCAGGGTGACGAGCCAGGTGCTCCTGCAGCCAGGACAGGTTGAAGCGCTCGCGCCCGGTGCTCTTGGGGCCACGCGCGGCGAAGAACTCATCCGCCAGCAGGCTTGCCAGCAGTGCGTGGTTCATCTGGCCGCTGGCGGCCCACGCACCGTCCCGGTCGAAATGTTCGCCGCGTTGGTGATGAATCCAGGCGTCCATCAGCACGTTGCCCGGGCCGCAGTCGAAGCCGCGTACCGGCTTTCCGGGGCTGAGCAGCGAAACGTTGCTGAAGCCACCGATGTTCAGGACCGCCCTGGAGGCGTCATCATCGCCAAACAGCGCCTGATGGAAGGCCGGTACCAGCGGGGCGCCCTGGCCGCCGGCTGCGACGTCGCGGCGGCGGAAGTCGGCGACGACATCGATGCCGGTCAGCTCCGCCAGCAGGGCGGGGTTGCCGATCTGCACCGTGAAGTGGCGAGTGGGTTCATGTCGGATGGTTTGACCGTGACTGCCGATAGCACGGACTTCGTCGGGGCTCATCTGCTGCTGGAGCAGCAGTTCGCGCACGCCCTGTGCTGCAAGGGCGACCCAGCGTTGCTCGACTTCGGCGGCGCGGGCGATTTCATCGGGACCGGGGACGCACAGGGCGAGGATGTCTTCGCGCAGCCCGGCCGGCATGGGTAGGTAATGGGAAGCGAGCAAGGTGGTGCGATCACCTTGCTCGATCAGGACGATGTCCATGCCGTCCAGGCTGGTTCCGGACATCAACCCCAGGTAGCGCGGCACGATCAGCGCTGCTTGTTCAGGGCCAGGAGGGTTTTCTTCTCCTGATCCATGCGCGCGATCATCGGCTGGGTCTGCGCCATGAAGCGCTTGCGATCTGCGCCACCGAGCGGGTCCGCCATGGGCAGCTTGGCGCTCAGCGGATCGACGTGACGGCCATTGATCTGGAACTCGTAGTGCAGGTGCGGGCCGGTGGCCAGGCCCGTCATGCCTACGTAACCGATGATCTGGCCCTGCTTCACGCTGGTACCGGCGCGGATACCCTTGGCGAAGCGGCTCATGTGTCCGTAGATGGTCCGATAGCGCTGGCCGTGCTGGATCACCACGGCGTTGCCGTAGCCCCCCTTGCGTCCGGCTTCGAGGATCTTGCCGTCTCCGGTGGCCTTGATCGGTGTGCCGATGGGGGCAGCGTAGTCGACGCCCTTGTGCGCGCGGATCTTGTTCAGGATCGGGTGGCGGCGGCCCAGGGAGAAGCGCGAGCTGATGCGGGCGAAATCCACCGGCGTACGGATGAATGCCTTGCGCATGCTGGAGCCGTCGGCGCGGTAGTAGCTGGTATTGCCCTGCTTGTTGGTATAGCGCACGGCGGTGTAGGTCTTGCCACGGTTGACGAAGCGGGCGGCGAGGATATTGCCGGTCGCCACTTGCTTGCCGTTGACCTTGTGCTGTTCGTAGATCACGTCGAACTCGTCGCCTTCACGCAGATCGAGGGCGAAGTCGATGTCGTAGCCGAAGATGTTCGACAGCGACGTGACCAGGTTATAGGGCAGGCCGGCGTTACGACCGGCAACGAACAGCGAGCTGGTGATGCGGCCATGGGCATAGGCGGTATGCAGGTCGATCTGGGCCTTCTCGCGTTTGAAGGAGTAGCCCTTGTCGGTCTTGTCCAGGCCGATGGTCTCGAGTTCGCTCTGCTTGACTCGCAGCGCCTGCAGCTCTCCTTTGGGGTCGAGCTTGAGCTTGACCTCCTGGCCGACCTTCAGATGGGTGAAGCGCTTGGCATCCTTGCTGCTGGTCAGCATGTCGTGCATGGCCGAGGTGGAAAGGCCTGCCTTGGTGAATACGGTCGACAGCGTATCGCCACTGGCGACGGTGATGGTCTTCCACTCGGGATCGACGGGCTTGGTGTCGGCATCGGCTACAGATGCGCCCGGCTTGTCCGAGTCTTGCTCGGCGGTGTTGTCGTCGGAGGCGCCTTCTACCTGAGCGAAAGGCGTGCCTTCGTCGCTGGAATTGGTGACCGATTGCGGCAGGAGGTCGTCTTTCTCCTGAAGGAGGCGATCGGTGTTGCTTTCAAGCTCCAGATTGAGCGTGGTCCTCTTGGCCTCGACTTCGCTCGAGGGGAACACCAGTAGTGCCAAACTGAGGAGCGCTGCAACACCGCTGGCGGCCAACAAGTGGCTTTTCGGGTAATACGGCGGCGCTTTCTGATCGGATTGCGTCATGGCGTGATTGGTGTTTTTGGATTGTGAATAAATAACTGCCTAAAATATAACCAAAATCTCCTTGAATCAAGCCAAAAGTCGCGTCTGGCCTGGCTCCGTCCCCCTGACGGTCGGCAAAATTTGTTTTTAGTCTGCGATCTTGTATGGTTGGTTCCCTTTCGATTTTGGCAATTGGGCAGAACCTGTAAATGAAGTCGGTTGAAGAGCAGCTGGCGCTGATCCAGCGCGGTGCAGACGAGATCCTGGTAGAGGCGGAACTGGTGGCCAAGCTGAAGCGTGGCCAGCCCTTGCGGATCAAGGCCGGCTTCGACCCGACCGCTCCCGATCTGCATCTTGGCCATACCGTGCTTATTAATAAGCTGCGCCAGTTCCAGGACCTGGGGCATCAGGTGATCTTCCTCATCGGTGACTTCACTGGGATGATCGGTGACCCCAGTGGGAAAAGTGTTACCCGTCCTCCCCTGACGCGCGAGCAGGTTCTGGAGAATGCGGAGACGTACAAGTCCCAGGTCTTCAAGATCCTCGACCCGGCCAAGACCGAAGTAGCCTTCAATTCCACCTGGATGGACCAGCTGACCCCGGCTGACTTCATTCGTCTTGCCTCTCAGTACACCGTTGCGCGCATGCTGGAGCGCGATGACTTTAGCAAGCGCTATGCCAGCAATCAGCCCATCGCTATCCATGAGTTCCTCTATCCGCTGGTCCAGGGCTATGACTCCGTCGCGCTGAAGGCGGACGTCGAGTTGGGTGGCACCGACCAGAAGTTCAACCTGCTGATGGGGCGCGAGCTGCAGCGCGCCTATGGTCAGGAGGCCCAGGTGATCCTGACCATGCCGTTGCTGGAAGGGCTGGATGGCGTGAAGAAGATGTCCAAGTCGCTGGGCAACTATATTGGTATCCAGGAAGCGCCGGGTGTCATGTACAGCAAGCTGGTCTCCATTCCTGACACGCTGATGTGGCGTTACTTCGAACTGCTCAGCTTCCGTTCCCTGGATGAGATCGATAGCTTCCGCAAGGACGTCGAGGCGGGCGCCAACCCGCGTGACATCAAGATCAAGCTGGCCGAGGAGATCGTCGCCCGCTTCCATGGCGAGGAGGCGGCGGCGAGCGCACACAAGTCGGCCGGCAATCGCCTGAAGGAGGGCGAGCTGCCGGAGGACCTGCCGGAGATCGAGCTGTCGTCCCCCGAGGATATGCCCGTTGCCTCTGTCCTTAATAAGGCGGGGTTGGTGAAGAATGCGGCTGCGGCTCGCGATCTCCTGGGTGCCGGCAGCGTCAAGGTGGATGGGCAGGTCGTCGACCGCACCTTCATGCTGGCGCTGGGTGAAACCCGTGTGTTCCAGGCAGGGAAGAAGGCTTTCGCGCGCATCACGCTGAAAGCTGAATAATTCTTTCAAATAAGTGTTGACGCCAGTTTCTATCTCC